>JBPCVZ010000235.1:0-30207 GCA_051010015.1 Hyphomicrobiaceae bacterium | reverse complement strand
GCGCACCGATGAAGCAAAATATGCAGCTCGCCAGTCCGCACTTGGTTTCGCATTCGATTTGCAGAAGGGCATTCAATACTTCGCCAATTGTCGCGCGACGCCGTTCAGGCCGCGACCTAACAGTATTTCCATCATTCCTACCGGTTGTGATGCATATTCGCAGTCAAGTTGCGGCGGCGAATACATGACTGATGCAATTGATCGTTAAGCGCTGATAAGCGATGCCGTGCAAGAGCCGCATCTCATCGCCAATGACGTCATTGCGGGCGAAAGTCGCGAGAAACTCGAATCGCGTTGGCTGACTTAGTATCTGTCCGCCTGCTCGCCAGAGCATCAAGAACGGGGGACGGGCAGCACGACTGCGAGATTGAGACTTTACCCTGCTAGCATGGCAGCTCTCAATGCGTGAGGGTCTTGACCACTTCAGGCAGCCCGACCGGTGCGTCATCGAGCAAAACACCAGCGGCAGCCTTGTCGAAGCTGTTCTCACCCAGCGCCATTGGATCCTGCGGCAACAGGCGATGGTCGAGCACCATGCGCGCCAATAACACCCGTCGAGCATCGCCGCCATTCCGACCAGATGACACGCCTTCCCAGGCCAAGAGAATGGCTGACGTTGCGTTGTACAACGCGTTCACCGCCACCCTAGCCTTGTCCTCGTGTCCTGGGTCCGAAGCGATCCTCTCCGCAAACGAAATCGCACGATCCAGCTGAGCGACCAGTTGACCTCTGAGTTGGCCGGGCAAGCCGCTCATATCATCCAACTTCGCATGCAAACCAGCGGACAGGGCCTCATGAGCGCGTACTTTCGGAATCGCCCGTTTGATCACATCCAACGCATTTATGTTCGACGTCCCCTCCCAAAGCAAGCCAACCTGGGCATCGCGAATGAGCCGAGGGTTGACCCAGTCTTCGATGTAGCCGTTGCCGCCGCGAATTTCCATCGCGCCAGTGGCAACAGGCACGTTATCGCGGCAAGCGCGAAGCTTGAGCAGAGGCGTGAGAATGCGAACCAGATTCTCAGCCTCGTCATCACCTGCGTTGGCGGCAGCCATTGCGTGACCGGCAAATAGAAATACACTCAATGCCTGTTCCGTCGGCAGCATGATCTTCATCAGTTGTCGGCGAAGCAGGGGAAACTCGATGATGCGGGCACCGAACTGACGCCGGTGACGCGCAACCTGAAGTGCCTCGTTCAAACATCGACGCATCATCGCGGCCGCCCGAACGCCGTGCGACAGGCGCGATAGGCTTACCGTCTTCATGATCTGGCGCAATCCACTGCCCTGATCACCGAGCAGATATCCAACAGCACCATTGAGCGAGACTTCACCCGATGCCATCGAGTTCGTGCCAAGTTTGTTTTTGAGGCGGACGATCCGGTAATTGTTCCGGCTGCCATCGTCAAGTTCGCGTGGGACCAGGAACAAACTGAGGCCCCGGCTGCCGGATTGTGCGCCTTCTGTGCGCGCCAATAACAGAATAGCCTGCGCATCCGTGCTGGAGCAAAACCACTTGTCGCCAAAAATGCGCCACTGATCACCGTCAGGCCGGGCTTCGACCTCGATATTGCCAACGTCAGAGCCGGCGGCCTGCTCGGTCAGGAACTGCGCGCACCTGTACAATTGCTCGACATCATCGGACAGCATCCGCGGCAAGTATTTTTCAGCAACGTCGCGCGACGTGGTGTTGCGCAGCAACGTGATGCCCGTGTCGGTCATCGAGACGGGACACATCAGGCCGAATTCACCCTGAACAAACAAGTACTGGAAGATGTACTTCACCAACGGCGGCATGCGTTCTGGCCAACCGAATACCCCGCCGACATGGCTCATGCGATGAATCGAGAATGTGCCATACGCGATGCGCTCCATCTCGTCGAAAGCCGGGTGGTATTCGATCCGTTCAATATCGCGACCGGAAGCGTCCCGCGGGTGCAGGACGGGGGGGTGCCGGTCCGCAATGCGCGCGAGTTCATCCAGCCGCGTGCCCGCCAACCGGCCAAGCTCGCGCATGTGTGGTTCGACGACGGCACGCAGATCATCAGGGAGATAGAGCCCGACACCATGATTGAGCCCCGGGTCACGTTCATAGAAGTTCATGCCGGCGCAATCAGGCGCAACCCAGTCGGCACCTTTCAGCATATCGATAGCCGTGTCGTTCATAAGACCTGCACCCCGACGTTATCGCGCTGCACTTTGCGCATCGCCCAAATATATACGAGCATCGCGGCTCATCATATAGGTCGCCCCTGGCAATCCGGCGAAGGAGAAAATAGATAGATGGCAGGCCCTCTCAGTGGAATTCGCATCATCGAGTGCAGCACTGTCGCGCTTGGCCCTTGGGCCGCCCAGACCCTGGGCGATCTCGGCGCGGATGTGATCAAGGTCGAATCCCGGACCGGTGACACAACGCGCTATCTGGGTCCGGCACGCAACAAGCAAATGACTTCATTCTATTTGGGTTGCAATCGCAACAAGCGCTCGATCGTGCTGGACTTGAAATCGGACGGCGGACGCGATGCGCTGTACGCGCTGGTCAAAACAGCCGATGTCGTCCTGCACAATTTCCGCAAGGCGCCGGCCAAGCGATTGGGGCTAACCTATGCACAGTTGTGCGTTGTCAATCCGTCCATCATCTGTGCCGCGGCCTATGGCTATCGTGCGGACGGCCCGATGGGCGCCCGCGCCGCCTATGACGACATTATTCAGGCCGGGACAGGCATGGCATCGCTGCAATCCGTAATAGATGGGGAACCGCGCTTCGTGCCGAGCGTTGTCGCTGACAAGACGACATCGCAAGCTTTCACGATTGCGATCCTGGCAGCCCTTGTCGAACGCGAGCGCTCCGGCATGGGGCAGGACATCGAAGTGCCGATGTTCGAAACGCTCGTCGCCAACGTCATGGTCGAGCACCTGTTTGGTGAAACTTTTTTGCCATCCGTCGGCACTGCAGGCTACAAGCGGATCCTCAACTCCGAGCGTCGACCTTATCGCACCAAGGATGGTTATTTCGCTTTGCTGCCCTACACCGACGGACACTGGCAGGAGTTCAGTACCAAGGTCGGCCGACCCGAACTCGGCGACGATGATCGCTTCCTGACGCTTCAATCCCGCCTCAAGCATGTCGAGGAATACTATGCTTTGCTCGGAGAGATTGCGGCAACACGCACCAACGCCGAGTGGAGTGCTTTACTCGCCGACAGCAATATACCGCACGGCCCGGTCAATACACTCGAAGACTTGCTTGACGATGAGCAACTCAATGCAACCGGTTTCTGGAAAGAGGTCGAGCACCCGACAGAGGGGCGTTTGCGCATGACGGATTTACCGCAACGTTTCAGCCGAACGCCCGCCGAGATCCAGCGCCTGCAGCCGCAGTTGGGCGAACACTCTGCAGAGGTTCTAAAGGAGGCCGGCTACAGTGATGAAGACATCGTCAAGCTGGTTGAAGCTGGCGTCACAGTACGGCGGGCGTGAGCGGGTTGACTGCTTTGTGGACGAAGCACCATTGGCATTGGACGCAAGTTCGGTCCACAGGTGCACTGAGTATCCACCTGTCATCTCGGCCGACGCGATTGATCGCAGTTTCAAACTTGGCGATCCGGGATGCCAAGGCAACGACTTCCTGAATGCTGATCACGAAAGAACTAACCGTAGATCGATTAGACATTCTATGATCGTAAGGCCAAACTTCGTCCGGCTACTCACTAACCGATTGTCCGGGTTCCGAGCCCATCAAGGCCGGCGGCGACCCGCGAGCTTGCGCCTGGTTGTACTTGGATTCAAAATCCACAACACTGGGCATGACTAGCCGAGCGCCGTATTCTTCTGGCTGAACGTGAAGTGTCAAGCGAGCCGGACTTGGGGAGGTCGAGTGCAAGTCAATTCACAGGGCCGTCTCCAAGTGCGAACCCAGTGTAGGAGTAGGAAAGCGAAATGAAGATTGGAATTTGCGGTGCCGGAGTTGGCGGGCTTTCCACGGCAATCGGTTTGCTGTCATTGGGCCATGAAGTGGAGGTTTTTGAACGAGCGCCCGACGTCAGGACGACGGGTGCCGGCTTCAATCTCTGGCCAAATGCCGGACGCGCTATTTACGGCCTCGGTCTTCGCGACCAGTACAATGACATTTCCGTCAACCTCGACCGCTACATCGAGCTTGATATTGAAGGTAAGGAACTTTTCTCGACGGACACCAGCCATTGGCCAGATAAATATGGCGCGCCCGCCGTTGGATTATATCGGCCAGAACTGGCTCGAATGCTCGGTGACGCTGTCGGGCTGGAGAAGATCAGGTTCAACCACGACGTCGTTTCGGTCGAAACTGAAGGTGACAAGGCGATTTGCCATTTCAGCAATGGTGACTCCTATGAAGCCGATGCCATCATAGGCGCTGATGGCATCAATTCCAAAGTCCGTGAGCAGTTGATCGGCGGCGTAACCTTCCGGCCGAACGAGCACTATGCTTATCGCTTTCGCTCGGTCATTGATCTAAGTGACGTTGATGTCGATCCCGCCGCCCAAACAGGTTTTTACGCACGTGAGGGCTGGTTGTCCTTTATCCCAATAGGCAAGGGAAAAGCGTATTGGTTCGGCTCGGTGTTTGGCGCCGACACATTCGAAGACTTCATCGAGTTTTTCAGCAGTTGGACCAAAACGCCGATTCCGCAAATACTCAATAATACGTCGAGGGACTTGCTTGTGCAGAGCCCGCTGCTCGATGTGGATGGCGTTCCGTATAAGTGGACGCACGGGCGCGTCACTCTCATTGGCGATGCGGCTCACCCGATGATGCCTGACATGGCCCAGGGGGCGAGCCAGACGTTTGTTGATGCCCTGGCCATACGAGACGCATTCGCCAAGACCCAAAATGTCGATGAGGCTTTGCGTGACTACGAGACGATCCGTCGACCGGTTGCGACTGCGGTGGTTAAATGTTCACAAAAAGGGCTCTTCCTCGGCCGGAACAATGTCGATCCCCTTGCGATACGCTATCAGAATGAAATCGAGCCACTAACTGCTTGAGTCACCCTGGCCGGGTCGAGCCATGCAGGGGAATACCGTATCGCAGGTCGACGCAGTGCATGACACATGGGCCATGCCGCCTGCTGCAAACCCCGCTCGAGCCAATCATCAAGGGATCTGACCGCCTTTTCCGAAACACAGGACCCAAAAATGCCGAACGAAACGAAAAGATACACAGACAGCAGTTGGAACTGGAAGGCACCCTCTCCCTTTTCTCAAGCCATAGAAATCGGCGATCAGGTCTTCATCAGCGGGCAACAAGCGTTGACCCGCGATGGCGAGATTGTCGCTCCAGGAGATATCGCTTCTCAAACGCGATGCGTGTTTGAAAACATGAAAGCAACACTCGCGAGTGCCGGGTTGGAACTAAGCGATCTCGTGCGCCTGAACACGTACTATGTGTTCGACGGAGCCGATGCAGACGCAACGGAATACTGGGAAGAGATGACGAGGGTTCGGCTCGAGTATTTTCCCGATCCGGGACCGGCGGCGACAGCAGTTCGGATCAAGGCAATGCCGTACCAAGGCCAGCTCATTCAAATCGAAGGAATTGCTCTGCGTGGCGAATCTCGATCAAACCGGAAGCGTATTATGCCTCAGGGCAGTTGGGACTGGAGCATTCCAGTACCACTTTCACAAGGCTGGGAGGCTGGCGGCCGAGTCTATGTCGGGGGTCAGATTTCCTCTGATGAAAATGGAGCCGCGGTCCACGTGGGCGACCTCGGCGCGCAGACGCGTGCAATCTATAGATTCATCGGGAATGTTTTGAAGGACGGAGGCGCGTCGTTCGACGATATTGCACATGTCAAAATATGTGTGAAACACGACAGCGCAGAGAGTGACGGGACTTCATACCTGAACAAGATTCTAGATGTCAGCAAGGAATACATTGGACCAAGCGGACCAGCTGTAACCTGCTTTGGCGTTGATCTGCTTTATCCGGGGCTTGATCTGGAAATTGATGCCATGGCCTTCAAAGGCACGCATGAGCGTGCGTCGACCGAGACCGCGCAGGCAAAGGTTCATGATGGTTCTTTTGCTGACAGCGTACGCGCGCTCGGCGAAATCTGGATAGGTGGACAAGTCGCACAAAACCATGACGGCGGTGTCATGGCACCAGGCGATATAGGCGAACAGTCGAGGATCGTATTTGAGCGCCTCAAGGGCGCCTTGGCGCAATCGGGGGCAACCCTTGATGATGTCGTGAAGTTAAACCTGTTCTTTGCCGCTGACGGCGATGACATCGGCGAAGCGTTCCATGCTGCGATGGCCGTTTGGGCGGAAATGGCGCCCAATTCCAATCCAGCCATGACCCCAGTCAGGGCGTATGAGCTCTCGCAACCGGGCCTGCTGATTCAAGCAGACTGCATCGCAATGGCATCAACCTAGTATCGGGCAGTAACTCAGTCGTAAAACCGGGAGAAGTGACAATGATCAAAAATCCAGTTCCATGGCCCAACGGTGCCAAAGTCGCGTGCGCCATTACATTTGATATCGACACAGATAGTATCCTCCATCTCGAGCATCGCGAAAGGGCGCCCGACATGATGGCGACAATGTCATGGCTCAAATATGATCTGGTGGCCATACCGCGAATTCTCGAGATGTACAAACGTCATGAGATCAAGCAGACGTTTTTCTATCCGGCGTGGTGCATGGAGCGTTACCCGCATCTCGTTGAAATGATCCTGGAGGGCGGGCACGAGATCGCAGCGCACGGATATCTTCATGAGAATCCAAACAAGTTGAAACCGGAAGAAGAGCTCTATTGGTTTGATCGTCAAGTTGACGTCATCAAGAAAATGACTGGGGAATCTCCCAGGGGGTGGCGTGCGCCGCTCTATAACTACTCGAAAAGCTCCATTGACTTCATGATTGACAAGGGAATGATTTACGATGCCAGCTTGATGGGTGACGATATTCCGTACGTCATGCAAACGAACAAAGGTCAAATCATTGAACTTCCAACTCAATGGGCGATGGATGACTGGCCACATTTCACTCATGCACCTGATATGCATTACATGATGCCGATTAAATCTCCCGATGAAGCCATGAATGTCTTTATGTCTGAGTTCGAAGCCATGCGTCGACATCAGGGCCTGTGGATTACCGTTTGGCATCCCTTTGTATCTGGGCGGCTGGCACGATGCGAACGCATAAGCGAGATGATCGAGTATATGCAGAACACTGGTGACGTTTGGTTTGCAAAAATGGAAGAAATAGCAAAGCACGTTCAAAGTTGCATAGATGACGGCACTTGGACGCCGCGCATCGACAAACTGCCCTATTACGACGCGCCAATTCCGGAACTTGGGGATGGAACACTTGCCTAGTTTCTCCCATCGTGCGTGCAGGGAGCTCTCAGCGGCGGACAAATAGATGTCACCTCGGTCGCACTCGGATCAACGCCCGGGAGGTCTGACCTATGCGTCAGACAGTTGCGTCCGTTCGGGTGCGTAGGTCGTTCGGCTTGCGCCCAGCAAACAAGTTGACGTGGCACTGACGACCATTTGTGTACTGCTTGGCATTGGCAATCATCTGCGGCCTGGCGCACGCGTGTTGCCATCGGCATCGCTATCGTTGTCGAGTACGTTGACCGTGGTAACAACCGCGTCCTCCGTGGTAGCTGCCGTGTCGTCATCGGCGACCGGTGGTGTGTCTTCGGTGTCGCCGACGATCGTAACGTTCTGCGTCGCGCTGGTGACCACGATGCCACCATCATCTGCAACCGCCGATAACGTGAACGTGCCGTCGAATGTCGATGGTACGGTCAAGGTCAGGCCGCTTGGCAATGGCCCGCTGAATGTCCACATGGAACCATCTCCGTTCGAGGCCCCGGCCGACAGGATGGCCCCGGCCGGCAAGCCACTTAAGATAATGGTTTCTGCTCCGGTGACCAGGTCATCGGCGGTCAGGCTGATCGGAACCGCCATGGCATCACCGGCGTCTCCACCGAAGTCCGTGGCTTCGGACGTGCCGGTGCCAGTCGGATCGGCCTCCGCGAAGGCAGTCGCGCCATTCGTCGCCGTCGCAGAAGTTATCGCCGTAATGGTGGAACTGGCTCTTGCGTTGGCGCTGCCGGTCGCTGTTGCCGACGCCTCGCCACCGCTGGCTGCGAGCGCGTCCGCGTCGGACTGATCTGTCGCCACAGCTACCGCGACGCCGCCGGCAGAGGCCAGCGTGGTCGCCTCGGAGTCATTGGCGGCCTGAGACGTTGCGTCCGCACCATCACTCGCGGTCGCCTCGGCGCTGCTACCGTTCGAACCGAGCGCTTTGGCGACGGAACCGTCAGCGGCGGTGGCCGTGCCATCCGCGTCGACAATGCCCCCGGCCACTGCAAAGGCACCATCCGTGTCTGTCGCTGTAGCACTTGCGTCATCGGCTGCGCCGTATAGGCGTCGCGCACGATCGTATCGTTGTCGGCGGCGCTAAACCCGCGAAGGCCGGTGCGGCAGCGCTGTTGAACACCAGCGTGCCGTCGTCGTCGGTGCCGGGCGTGTAGGAGAGCCCACTATCCGCGAGTGATGTCGCCGCGCCGTTCACGGTTGCGCCGGTGAACGTGATCGTCTGGGCAGTGAGGTCGCTGTCGGCATCCGTCGAACTGAGCGAACTCGATATCGGAGAGCGTGCGTCGCCCTCGAACAGGCGCGCGTTGAACACGTTACCGCTGGCAAATTTTACTGTGTTGAGATCGAGCACGTCGACGCGCACGAGTTGACGGACATCGAAGATCGAGGCCGCACCAGGACGCAGGTCTATGTCCAGGTTCATTGCGTAGTTCGACAGGTCGTAGGTGTCTTCGCCGTCGCCATCCCAGATTGTCCGGTAGATGCGGTTGCGGCTGAGCATGCCGGTGCTGAGACCGTCGATCGACATCTCGCCGGTCGTGGTCGAGAACGTGTAAGTGTTGTCGGCGGCGTTGTGGTCGAAGTTGGCACCGTACATGTGCTGCACGGCGGCGATATCGAGTTGCATCAGCGATTGCGGGTTGTCGAGCCGGCCAGCCGTGTTTGCCTCCGGGCCGCCGGGGTAGCGGCGCAAGCTCATGATCGCAAAGTCGTTCGAGTCGAACGCGGTGCGCACCGGCTTCGTCGATTTTTTTTGCCCACCAGTCGTGAGCAATAGGTTCTTCACTGACGAACGGTTTCACTCATCCCGGAACGCCCTGTTGAATTGATCCGTAAGCGGCTTCGTCAGGTAGCTCAGAACCGTGCGTGGCCCCGCGGTCATCATCACTTCCGCCGGCATGCCGGGTTTGACGTCGACGTTGCCAAGCCGTGCGATCTGATCTGCTGCCAGCGTGATGCGCACGCCGTAGTAGGGAGGATTCCTGTCGGTGCCGCCGGACTGGTCCGATGCGATGCGCGCGATGGTACCCATCAGTTCCGGCGTCGTGCGCTGGTTGAACGCGGTAAAGCGCACGCGAGCCTGCATGCCCGTCCAAACCTGATCACGATCGATCGTCTGGACGTTGGCATCGACGACCAGCTTGTTGTCGGAGGGCACGATCGAGGCGATGGTATCGCCGGCCTTGATGACACCGCCGATGGTGTGCACGGCAAGCTCGTGGATCGTGCCGCGCACGCTGGCACGTATCTTGAGCCGTGCCCGGCGCGCCTGGGCCGCGCGCAACCGCTCGCGCAATTGCGTCAGCTCACCCTCGATGGCCTCGAGTTCTTTCAGCACCTCGTTCAACGCCGCAACGTCAAGCTCCTCGATCTGTTGCTTCGTCTCGATGATGCGGCTCTCGGCACGCGCAATCTCTGCAACGGTCTGGCCGAGCCGGCCGCGCTTTTCCGCAGCGTTGCGGCGCAGCTGATTGTAGCGCGCGACATTGACAAGGCCCTTGCCGCGCAAGCCTTCGAGATTGGCGACTTCGAGACGATAAATCGTCATCTCCTCGTCCATCGCAGCCCGAAGTTCCTTGAGGCCGGCAATTTCCTGGCGCAGTTGCTCAATACGCCCCACTAACTGCTCACGCTTGGTTCTGCGCAGGCCGAGGCGCGATTTGAGAAGTTGACGTTGAACGGCAACGAGTTCGGCGAGAGCGTCGTTCTTGAGCGCGTCGACGAGCATACCGGATGGCAAGGCGAGCCTCTCTCGTCCGGCACGCTCGGCACTCAAGCGCCGGATGCGGACCATGTAGTCGAAGATGCGCTTCTCGGTCGCGGCAACCTCGGCAGCGATCTGGTCCCCATCGAGCAGGATGAGCACATCACCGGCTTCGACATGATCGCCATCCTTCACGCTGATCAGCTTGACGATGCCACCGGTGTCGTGCTGCACCGCTTTGCGCGATCCTTCGACGACGACAGTTCCCGGTGCGATCACGGCACTTTCGATCGCCGTCACGTATGACCAGCCACCAAGGCCGACGATCAGCATGAGAGCGAGACAGATACCTATCCCGATCTGCCAGCGAATTGACTGTTCGAGCTCATTATTCTGCCGGTTCGACAACGCGCAGCCCCCCTTTGTCTGCAACTGCTTTCTGGTGTTGCTCGCGGAGCATGCGCAGGACATCCTGCTTATCGCCGAACTGAACCTGGCGGCCGTCCTGGATCTGCATCAACTTGTTGACTTCCGAGAGCACGTTGCTGCGGTGCGTGACGACGATCACGATCGAGCCTTGAGCGCGCAGCTGTTTGATCGTTGCCGAGAGCGCCGCTTCGCCAACGCCATCCATGTTCGAATTCGGCTCGTCGAGCACGACGAGAAACGGGCGCTGATACACCGCGCGGGCAAGCGCGATGCGTTGCCGCTCGCCGCCCGACAGCGCGAGACCGCCGGGGCCGACCAGCGTGTCGAAGCCGTCCGGCTTGGTAACGATGAGGTCGTGCACGCGCGCCAGCGCGGCGGCATCGAGCACACTCTTCGACGATGTGTTGCTGTCAAATCGCGCGATGTTCTGCGCGATCGTGCCGGGAAACAGTTCGATGTCCTGCGGCAGGTAGCCAATGATCTGGCCGCGCCGGGCAGCAGACCACTGGTCCAGCGTCGCGCCATCGAAACGGACGTCACCATCGTTAGCCGGCCAAAGTCCGAGAAGCCCTTTGAGCAGGCTGGTCTTGCCGCCGCCGCTCGGACCGATGATGCCAAGCGCATCGCCTGCTTTCAGCGAGAAGGATGCGTTGTCCATCAAGACGACCGAACGATCCGGCACCGCGACCGAGAGCTCCGAAACCGCGAACGATTTGTGCGGCAGCGATAGCCTCATGCCCTCTTCGACCGGTGGCACGTCGGCAAGGGACATCTTGAGGCGTCGATAGGCATCGCAACTGGCCGAGATGGAGCGCCATTGCGCGATGGTCTGGTCGAGCGGAGCCAACGCGCGGGCAAAGATGATCGAGGCTGCGATCAGCGCACCAGCGGAGAGTTCGTTGCCGATCACCAGGTAGGCGCCGAAGCCGAGTATCGCCGACTGCAGCACGAGCCGCAGCGTCTTCGAGCTCGAGGCAAAGAAGCCCTGCCGATCCGCGCCGCGGGTCTGGGCTTCGAGCCGCGCGTTGCGCGCGTCATCCCACAGGCGGTGCGCATTGGCGATCATACCCATCGCCTGCAACGGCTCGACCTGCCGTCGCGCCGCCAGCAGGAGCTTGTCCTCCTGCGCGGCGTGCTGCGCAGATCGCGCATTGAGGCTGAGTGCCACCCACTGGTTGATGATCGCAATTACAACGAGGAGCACGGCACCGGTCAGCGCCAGCACCCCCAGCAACGGATGCAGCAGGAAGACGACAGCAAGGTAAACCGGGAACCACGGCACATCGAAGAGCGTGCCAAGCGATGGACCGGCGATAAACTGCTGAACCTGTCTCAGGTCCTGCGCCGGCGTCGAACCGGCTGCCGCGATTCTGGTCGACTGGCGAAACGACTCTTCCGACACTTGCTGGTCAAAGGCCTTCGACACACGCGCCAGCAGCCGCGAACGGATCCAGTCGAATGCACCGTAAAAGAGATAGAGGACGCTGGCGATCAACGCGAGCCCCAACAGCGTCGAGACGCTACGACTGGTCAGCACGCGATCGTATATCTGGAGCATGAAGAACGGGCCGGTCAACAACAGCAAGTTCATCAGGCAGCTAAAGAAACCAACACTGAGGAGTCCGCTGCGGCAGCGCGCCAATGCGCCGGCGACCGGATTTGAGCTGTGCCGACCGAAATGATCCGAGATGGAGGTCATAGCGCCCCCCGCTCATCGGAGTCATTCTCGATGACTAAGCACGGCGATGTCAGGGATATACAATTCCCAAGGCGCGATACGATGAAAGACATAACAGATATATATAATATTTTCATATTACTAACTCATTTTATTAAGGTATAAAATTAACATGAATGGGAAGTGTCAACGAACCGAATTGGTTAATCTTTCTTCCGCTAACGCACGTGCCACCAGATGGCGATGACGCCGGCGAAGCTGGAGTTCACCTCACGCGACTGCGCACTTGGCTCGGCGAAAGCGACAGCTGTCGTGATCCAGGTCATCACTTGTAGGCTCATGCCGTGCAGGAATGCGTTGTCGTGAGAAGCAGCCTAAGTGCCCAAAACGAAGGCCTAAGTGCCACGCACTTCACCTCGACCGCGCCACTACATCCGGTGAAGGCGCGCTTGCGACGTACTCTGCGGTCATTCTGACACGCGTTCTAAGCAATTGAGCGCTCTTTAAGGAGCCGGTGTGCGTGTTCAACGATGCGCAGCGCAACGATAGATTTCATCTGATTTTCGACGTTGACGCGAAGCGCGGATTGAACGACCGCGATATCAGGTTGTTCGGCGATTATGAAAAATATCCACATCGCGCCAGTGCTCGTCGGGCAGTCCGATCGAATCCTCAAGTGTGCCGGTCCCATTGACGCTCGGCTATTTTGGATCCGGCTCCAGGCTCGCACCTTCGCCGACGACAAAAAATGGCGCCCAGACCGACGGATGCGCCCATGCACCGCCGCGCGCGCTCAGGGCGCGCATGGCGATCCGTACTGCCTCGGCCCGGCCGATCGCCGGCGCTGCACGGATTGCATCGAACGCGGTGGTGGTGAGAGCGACGGCGGCAGCCGAGTTAACCGGCCAGTGCGAGACGAGCAGCGTGCGGGCACCGGCGTAAAAGAACGACTGTGCAAGCCCCGACAACGGCTCGCTGCCAGCGCCCCGACCAGCAGCGGTATTGCACGCGGACATGATCACCCAGTCAGCGTCGAGTTCCAGCTTCGAAATCTCGGAACCCGTCAACAAGCCGTCATCGGTTCCAGCCCCTCCCGACGGCGCGCCGTCCTGCGGCGGCGAAAGGACGAGAGCCGGCTCCGCATTGACGCCGTTGAGCGTCGACACTTCATGGGCAAGCAGGCCGTGCGTGGCAAAGTGAATGATCCGATATTGCTTCAGATCACCGTTTCGACTGAGCTGTTTCAATGCCGACTCGCTCGCCGTCGCGCCCAGCATCAACTTGGTTTTCTGCTGGGCGAAAGCTTGTGCGACGCAACGCAGTTCATGCGCTGAGTCCTGTAGCGGGCAGAGCGCGCGCACGGCGGCAAGGTCGACACGCCCTTTACCGTAGACGTTGCCCGGCTTCATGTGTCCGCGCATCGCCGACCGGTCAAGGTTTGCCACCTGCACCTTGTCATCGACACCACAGTGCTTTGGAATCGTGATCGCAGGACAATCAGGATTGCCCTCGAGGACTGGATTGCCGACACCCAGAAACGCGTACTCGGCCTCGCTTCGCGCGATGTGGCGGCGCAGTCCGCGCAGGGCGGAGACACTCGGCAGAACCGTGATGGCGTGCTCCAGGCCGAGCCAGGCGGTCGCGCCTTCATCGGCACTCTCGCCGATGAGGACATTGAACGGGAGCGACGACAGGACCCCGGATGACACAATCAAGAGCTTTCGGTTCTGCAGCATTGTCTTCAGGGGACCGAACAGTGCCGTATAGAGTTGCCGGGCACGCGCGCGGCGAAACGGCAGTGCCTGAGTCTCGGGATCCCAATTGCCGCGGATCAACTCGATGCAGCGCAAACCCGCCTCGCCATGCCAGCTCTTGCGGTCGAGCCCGCACCGCAGCGCATCGACGTGATCGCGCAGCGCCGAGAGCTTGATGTCGACATGCGTCCAACGTGCTCGGTCTTTCGAGATGGCCCAGATCATCGTGTAGGTGTGGAACGGTATGAAGCGCACGAGCAGCTCATCGAAGCGCAACGCCTCCTGAACTTCTTCAATTGACATCGCCGTCGGGCGGGCCAGTTCGCCGAACAGCGGGAAGTCGCGGTTGAGGCGGTCGTCGATTGCGCGTGCAATCCGTTCAGACCGACGCATTGCCGCGCGCAGGCGCTCGATTCGTGCCTGTTGACGTTCCAAGTCGGGGTCCTGCAGTGCCTGCGTCAGCGCACTGTCCAGCCGACGCCAGCGCGCGGCCTGATCCTGTCCACGGCGGATCATGTCTCTGAGCGGCGCCTGCCGGGCGCTGGTGCGCACGGCCAGCTGATTGAGCGCTTGCGACGCGCCGTTGTGCTGAAAGGCCTGCGCTGCGAGAAACGACTCGCGCTTCAGTCTCCGGCTGCCCCGCGGCCGTTTGCGGCGCACCCGATAGGCGGCAAGGATGAAGCTCTCAATCGCGGCGCGAAGGAAGTTGGGATCACGGCCGCGGGCACGCTCGAAACCCGACTGCGTAGGGCGGCGCTGCAGGAGCCCCTTGAACGCCCGGCGCGCGATCCGCAACGCGCGTCTGTCATCGCCACCGTTCATGTGAACGTAGGCGAGTAGCGTTCGCGCAAAAACCGTACTCGGGTGATCGTCGCCGAGGACGCGACCGTAACTGTCGAGCGCCGGACGCAAATGTGCGAGAGCGCGGGTCCGATCGCCCTTCAACCGGTAGTATTCGGCGAGTTCCTGACGGGCGTAGGCGAGATCCAGATGGTCCGGCGATAGACTTGCCTCGCGAATGCGCACCACTTTCTTGAGCGCCGTTTCAACGCCATCGTCACGGCCCATGTGCTGCTTGACGCGCGCGATCTGGAGTTCGGCGTTGACAACGCCAGCATTTTCCGCACCGAAATTGAGCCGCAAGTTGGTCAACGAGGCGGTGTAGGCATCGAGCGCGTCCCGGTAGCGGCCGGCGTTGTGGTGTCGTACCGCCTCGCGATGCAGTTGGAAGGCGGTGTCGGGATGTGCCGATGGCCGTAGCTGGACGTTGAGGCCGGCCGCGCGCGTATAAAGGCGCCAGGCTTCGTCAGGCCTTCCCGTGATCTCGTAGAGCGCCGCCAAATGCGTCAGGTTATCGACCCAGCCGCGCATTCCATCGAACGGCAGGGCGGTTTCCCACCAAAGGTACATCCGCCGCCAAAAGGGACTGCTCGATTCGAGGTAACGGCGGCCGACCCATAGCCACGCCTGCTCCATGAGGGACACACGTCGGTTGCCCTTGGCGGAGGAAAAATAGGCCTCCCAGATCTCCAGAGCGCGCTTGTAGCGTCGCTCCGCCTCGCCATAGCGGCCATACTTCCGGTGCCAGTGCCCGAACTTGCCCTGCACGAATGCAAAGGCAGGCGCATTGCGTCCCTGCGTCCGCGCGAGATGGTCTTCCGCCCGCAGCAGCAGCGGCTCGATCCTGCCATGCTCACCGATACGATCATATAAATCGGCCAGATTGAACAGGTCCCAGCCGAGCGTCTCACGGGCGAACCAGCCGCCGTGTTCATTGATCGCAAGCGAAGCTTCCTGCCAGCTGCGCGCAACGTCGGTGCGGTTGGCAACGGTCCAGTAATAGAATGCGACCATACGCGGGACGTGAAGAACGGACTGCAAAGCCACGAAAGCCAAGCCTACGAAAAGTATGACGCGCTTTGTCCATCTCCACATGTCGACACCACCTTGGGAGATCCTTACGAGCGGACCAACTCTGGCACATTATTCACTTCACGACCATCGCAGCCATCGCGCCGGATTGATTGAACCACCAACTCCTTGGAGGCGACACGCTTGCTTGGCTGCTTCCCGCCGATGAGGTGCTCGAGCTGAGGCTTTCATTGCACAACCCACGGCCAAGTTTCACCTATCGGGCAACGGTTGCGAGCCTTCGCTTCAATCCGTAACATTGCGATTCAAAGGCCTGCCCAATCGCTCGGTAAATGCACTAGCCATTGTCATGGATGATCACCTGGGGGCTGTGATTGGTCGCCTGGACGAAATGTCGAAACGGCTCAAACCCCATATGCTGGGAAAATCAAATGACGAGAAGGTGCTCAAGTTGGCCGATCGTTGCCGGCGGCGCCATAGCCAAGTTTCAGCGCAGCAAGGACGGGAGCACCTGGCGAGACCGCGCCCATGGCGTGGCGATGGAGGCCATTGCCGAGGCCGGCCTTGTGCCTTCGGATATTGATGCACTGGTCGTTGCCTCCGAGAGCGATCTAATCTCGTTGCAGGTCAATCCCTCGCCGGTCGTTGCCAGTGATCTTGGCTTGCCTCATGTGTCGGCAGTCCGAGTGGAAGGCGGCGGAGCCAGCGGCGCACTCGCGGTCCGCGCGGGCGTGCACCATATTCTCAGCGGTCTCTATTCCCGCGTACTGGTCGTAGGTTTCGACGATGCCGCTAGCCATCTCGACAACGCGGGCGTTGGCCTCGTTTATGGCTTGTCATTCGATGCAGAAGTCGATGGATTTCTCGGAGCTACGGCTGCCGCACTTTACGCTGTTTCCGCGGCAGAGCATATGAGGCGATACGACGTCAGCGAACACCAACTCGCAGCCGTTGCAGTCAAGAACCGGCACAATGCCCTTGCCAATCCAAACGCGCACCTGCCAATGGACACGACAATTGACGACGTGCTGGCGTCTCCGCCTGTTGCACCGCCGCTGAAGCGGTTGGACTGCAGTCCGTTGAGCGATGGCGCTGCCGCACTGGTCCTGGCGAGCGATGCCAGCGCACCGGGGCAGATTAGATCGAAACGGGTTCGCATTACCGCGTCCGCATGCGCAGGTGATTGGGCGCGCATTGGAGATCGGTCGGAGTTTTGGCGGTTTGCGGGAAAGTCGAAAGCCGCGTCTCTTGCCTATGCGCAGGCCTCCATTGCGTCTCCTCGTACCGAGATCCATGTTGCAGAAGTCTACGATGCCTTCACAACATCTGAGATCCAAAGCCTCGAGGCCCTGAACTTCGCCGACGAGGGACAAGCTGGCACAATGATCATGGATGGGGAGTTTGGTCCAGGCAGCGGCTTGCCGGTCAATCTATCCGGTGGACTGCTCGGTCAAGGCGCTAGTCCCGGTGCTGTTGGAATCGCTCAGATCGTGACCATCGCCAAGCTTCTGCAGGGCAGGTACTACCCGCAACGGCAGCCTCGTCATCTCATGCGGCGGGGATTGGCCGAAGCGCACGGCGGCATCGCGACGACCAACTGCGTGCATATTCTGGAGGTTGACGAATGACTCCCCCTGCCGGTCCAGAATCACGTCATGCCTCGCCGGAGACGGTGCCATTGCAGCTGAAGCTGGAGTATCGACACGCCCACGGCTGGATCGCAAACTTCCTCGAAGGATTGCGCAATGGTGAGGCGTGGGCGACGCGTTGTACATCCTGCGGCGCATGTTGGTGTCCGCCTCATCGAAACTGTCCACGAGACGGGGCCGCGATGGAATGGAAACGCATCAGCGGTTCGGGTACGCTCCTGCAAGCCACCGCATATTCCGGTGTATTGCCATTCCAATCCGAAACTCAGCCAGTCACGCTTGGCCTGATACATCTGGATGGCACCGAGAATTCAATGCTGGCCCGCCTTGGCTTTGACTTGGGTGAAGCGCTAACTGGACTGCGCGTTCGACTTGCGCGGACGCCAGGAGCGATAGCCCATCCTGCACAGGCAGCCTGGTTTCTGCCGGAAACGGAGACAAAGTGACCGTCGCGATCCCTGACCACCTGATGGGCCAGCTCAATCTGAGAATGGCGGAAGGTGGACGCTACGACATTGTCATTCCCGAGAAAGCGAACATTGCGGCTGACACCGTGGGCAAACACGCGCAGACGGATCATGCCGACGCGACCGCGTTAGTGTTCGAGGATGACAATGGTGTCGTCACGTCCATGTCTTTCGCCGAACTTGATTACGCCGCCAATCGATTGGCATCCGGTTTGTCGAGCCTTGGCATTGGAGACGGTGACCGCGTCGCCCTCCATCTCGGGCAACGGATGGAAGCAGCAATGGCGCACCTTGCGATCTACAAGCTCGGCGCAATTGTTGTCACCGTTTCACAACTCTACGGTGTCGACACTGTACAGCACATTCTGAGCGACAGCGGTGCCGTCGCCATTTTGACGGAAGATCGCCTTTGGCAGCCGCTGAAACACGTGACGGCCAATCTCGACCAACTTCGACATGTCATTGTCCTGGGAGCAGCGACCGAACGTGAGCTGGAATTCGCAGCGGTAATGGATGCAACACGGCCGCTCTTCGAGCCCCATGAAACGATGTCCGACGATCCAGCCCTGCTGATCTACAGCTCGGGATCAACCGGACAGCCAAAGGGTGTTCTTCATGCCCATCGGGCGCTGTGGGCCTACAACGTCTCGACATCGCTGTTCTACAATCTGGAGATGGATCAGGCTGACCTCGTGTTTTGGACGCCGGCCGACTGGGCGTGGGTTGGCGGGCTGAACGATACCGTCTTTCCCGCCTGGTTTCATGGTCACGCGATTGTCGGCAGCCAGCACCGCTTCGACGCTGATTGGGCTTACGCCTTCATGGCGCGCCACGGGGTCACGCACAGTTTCATGACGGCAACGGCATTGAAACGCCTCGCTCAGGTCGAACAGCCGCGCGCCCGATGGCAGGACTTGAAACTGCGCACGGTATGGACCGGGGGTGAGCCACTACCGGGCGATACGCTAAGATGGCTGACGGAGGAGTTGGGCATAGTTTGCAACGAGGGCTACGGCCTTACCGAAGTCAATCACATGATTGGCAATTGTGCGAGGTTGCGGCCAGCCAAATCCGGATCGATGGGCTTTGAGTTGCCGGGGCACTGGGCCCATCTCGTCGATGAGAATGGCGTCGAGGTGCCGGCGGGAGAACTTGGTGAGATCGTCACTCGCCAGGAGTGCGCGACGCTGTTCAGGGGCTATTGGGGCCGACCGGATCTTACAGAAGAAATGCGGCTTGGGCCTTGGGTGCGAACGCGTGACCTCGCCATCAAAGACGCTGACGGCTACTATTTCTACCGCGGCCGAAGCGACGACCTCATCAAGAGCGCAGGCTTTCGGATTGGACCAGCTGAGATTGAGGACTGCCTCGCTTCCCATCCAGCGGTCGCCGACAGTGGCGTGGTCGGTGTACCGGATGACGAACGCGGTCAAGTTGTCAAGGCTTTCGTCCGGCTGCAAGCGGGCCATGTGGGGTCGGAAGCAATGGTTTCGCGCTTGCAAGCGCACGTGAGGTCGAACCTGGGCGGCTACAAGGCGCCGCGGCTAATCGAATTCGTGAACGATTTACCTGTCACGACATCAGGCAAAGTCTCCCGGAAGGATCTGCGAAAGCTGGATGCGCTCAGCCGGGCGAGTGGTGGCGACAGCTAGTTCACAACCTCGTTCGCGCACTCGGCGGGGCACTGCCGCATCCAGCAATCGCGTTGCGATGCCGCGCCCCGCTCGATCTGCTTCATGCGTCTTTATCGTGATTCAATGCTCGCAACACAGTGGCCGCGTCAACAAGGCTACAGTCCCTCCATGCCCCAAACTTTCGAGGTTGTGTTCTGAACCTCCATTTAGGCATCCGGGTGCGCAAAATCGACCAAGTGGCTGATTCAGACCTCGTGGAACAGCAAGGAATTGTGTCCCTTCAGCAGACAGCTATTCGCCTGTGTTGTGCTCCATCAGCTGATCGATCTGTTGGCGAATGCCAGTCGAGTCCAAACAATCTTCGATTGCCGTGAGCAAAAATGAAATGTCCGCATCGGTCATCGCTGTGGAAAGTGAGCTGGTGGTCAGCGCGGGCATCAGCACACCATTCGCCAGGAGGCTGCGGCTCAGTGCTTGCAGTAAGTCGACTTCAAATGGCGTCGCCCACGCCTGCCGATAGGTCTTGGGCACCTGCGGCTTCATGTGAATGCGAAACAACGAGGCGGTACCGGTCACGGTCATCGGCAGGTTGCGTTTGGCTATGGCCTCCGAAAGACCGGCTCGAACTTTGGCGCCGAGTTTCTCAAGGTGCTCAAATGCGGCGTGGTCGAGAGCCTGCATCGAGGCAATTCCGGCCACCATTGAGAGTGGATTCGCCGCGAAGGTACCGCCTTGCGGCAGGGGCGGTGCGGAAGACGAACTGTCGAAGACAGACATCAGATGCGAGCGCCCGGCGACGGCGCCAATCGGTAGACCGCCGCCAATAATCTTGCCGAGAGTTACCAAATCCGGCTCGAGACCGAAGCGGGCGGCGGCGCCGTGATAGCTTTGGCGGAAGTTCAAGACTTCGTCGCTGATCAAAACAATGCCGTAGCGGTTGGTAATGTCGCGAACGGCTTCGATGTAGCCCGGTTCCGGGGGAATCAGCCCTGCCCTGCTCGGCACCATATCGACGATGACACAGGCGAGTTCGGCACCGTGTCGTTCAAGGATCGAAGCTGTCGTGTCGAGATCGTTGAACGGAATGACAACTACCTCATTGAGCACGGAAGGAGGCGTGCCTTTTGCGTAAGGCACGCACTCCGGCTCAACGTCGCCCCAATTCTCCGGTGTGCTATCCTCGCTGACTTCGACCCAATCGTAGCCGCCATGGTAGGCGCCTTCGAACTTCCCGATTTTTGACCGCCCGGTAATTGCGCGCGCAGCCTTCACCGCGAACATAACCGCTTCCGTTCCCGTATTGACGTAACGAACCTTTTCGATCGACGGCACTCGCTCGCAGAGGATTTCCGCATGCGCCACCTCATGCTCCGTCGGATTGGCGAAGCAGGTGCCGGATCGCAGCTGGCGCTCGACCGCCTCGATCATTGGCTCAAAGGCGTGACCGTGGATCAGTGTCGTATAGTTGTTGTTGAGATCCAGATAGCGGTTGTCATCCAGGTCTGTCAGCCAGGGGCCCCTGCCTTGTGCTGCATAGATTGGGACCGGCTGGCGTGGAATTGTGACCCGCGTGGTGCCACCGGGCAGAACTTTGCTTGCGCGGTCATAGGTCCGTGCCGAACGGGACAGAACGTTATGGCCCAGCGAGGTTTCGTTTCGAGAATGATCTCCCAACGCTTGCTCCCCTGTCATGATTGAGTGCCCGAACGCCGAATATATCCGAGTGGCGTTGGACAATCGACAGTTCTGTTGGCTAGCCTGTCGCTGACCGGTCAATCCATTGAACCCGATAAATTCTGAGGACATAAAATCGACATGAGCGGTGAATCCGATGGCCTGTCCGAACTGCAGTCACCCTGGCGCATAGGAGTAGACGTCGGCGGCACATTTACGGACCTGGTGCTAATCGATAGTGCCGGCTCGAGCCGAGTGGCCAAAGTGCCTTCTAACCCTAGTGATCCGAGTCAAGGTGTCCTGGCGGCGCTGGACCGACTAGCATCAAGTCTCAGTTGCGATGTTGGCGATGTACTCAAAGAATGCGTTCTGTTCGTGCATGGTTCAACGGTTGCGACCAATACGATGTTGGAGGGCAAGGGAGCTCGGGTCGGTCTGCTGACAACCGACGGCTTTCGCGATGCGCTCGAGATCCGACGTGGCCTGCGCGAGGACCAGTGGAACCATCGTGCGCCATTTGCACCGGTTCTGGTGCCGCGCTACTTGCGACGCGGCATTGGCGGGCGCATCGATGCATGCGGAAACGAACTCGATCCCTTAGCTCTGGAAGGTGTCGACGTGGCACTCCGCGCCTTCGAAGATGAAGGTGTCGAGGCCATTGCTGTTGCCTTCTTCAACAGCTTTCTAAACGACAGTCACGAGAGCAGTGCTGTTGCTCGGATCAAGGAGCACGCCAGAGACCACTGGGTCACATCCTCTGCCGCGCTGTCGCCGATCATGGGCGAGTACGAACGAACCTCTACCGCTGTCGTCAATGCCACGCTTTCGCCCCGCATCGTCACTTACCTCCACGAACTAGATCAGCGGTTGCATGATCTCGGACTGAGGCGACCCATTCTACTGGTACAGTCGAACGGCGGTGCTGTATCCGTAGCACAAATTTCCGAGCGACCAGTCAATCTATTGTTGAGCGGCCCAGCTGCGGCAGTCGGCGCACTCAACTACTACCGGTCCACGATCGCGAATAGTGCCCCCTCTGAAGTTGATGCCGGCAATCTCATCTCGATGGAAATCGGGGGCACTTCCTGCGACGTGATGCTCATGTCGGGCGGCACCGTCGCCACCAAGGACGATCTCGAAATTGCCGGTTATCACGTCTCCACACCGTCGATCGACATCCATACCATCGGTGCGGGAGGCGGCACCATCGCCGGTGTCGATTCTGCTGGCATGTTGTACGTGGGACCTAAGGGTGCTGGAGCCAGCCCCGGGCCTGCATGCTACGGATTGGGCGGTACCGATCCTACGGTGACTGATGCGCAGCTCGTTCTTGGCCGGCTTCGACCGGGCAGATATGGCGATGGCGATTTGTCACTCGATCCGGCGGCGGCGCACAATGCGATACAAAGCCAAATCGCCGACCCACTAGGCCTATCGGTCGAGGACGCTGCTGCCGGCATCATCGCCTTACTCGAACAACACCTCCTGCACGCTGTCGAGTATATTTCCATAGAACGAGGATATGCCCCGCATCGCTACACCCTCGTCGCGGCAGGAGGAGCCGGTCCGATGCATGGCACCGCAATTGCGCGAGGGCTGGGCTGCCGTCGCGTTTACGTGCCGCGCGATGCGGGTGCGCTCTGTGCTGTGGGAATGCTTCACACCGACATCCGAAAAGACTTCCAGGTTTTTGTTCGCGGCCAGCTGGACGAACTCGATCCGGATCAAGCAAGCTCAAAATTGGCTCGCTTGAACTCCGACGCGTTGAAGGCAATGCAGGCAGAAGGTTTCGATCCCGGTGATGTCACGCTAATCCCTACGATGGATTTGCACTATCGCGGTCAGCTATGGTCCATCCGGATCCCGTTGCGGCATGCTGCATTCAATAGCGCAGATGCACGCCAGGCATTTGAGAAAGAGTTCACGCGCCTCTACGGACATACGCAGCCAGATGGAGTGATCGAGACTGCTTGCATGCGAGTCACTGCCCAAGCTTCAACCGGCACGCCGCGCTTCCTTCCCGAACATCCGAGCTCGCAAGGCAACGCGGCGATGTCATCCGGCACTCGTCCGGTCTGGCATGCCAAAGATGGCTGGCGCGACACCAATGTGTACGACGGTGCCCATTTAATGCCTGGCGATCGCATCGTTGGGCCGGCAATTGTCGAAGAACGAACCACTACGTTGGTCCTCGGCCCAGAGGATAGGCTTGAGGTGGATGCCGCGAGCAACTTTCTGATCGAGGTCGCGCCGGAAATCGATGCGCAAAGCGTTTCTCGGCAAGCTGGTCAGGACGGCCGCGGAGGCAGAGATCCTGTCATCCTGGCGCTTCTGCAAAACCGATTGGATCAGATCAGCCGGCATATGGGCTGGGTCATGACCCGAACGGCACGCAGCCCGATATTCAGCCAAAGCCACGATTTTTCCTGTTTCATAACGGATCCCGACGGGACGTTGGTCGCTAATGCCGACGGGATACCGATACACACCGGTGGCGGCGGCTTTGCCGTTCGTGCGCTCTTGCGAGACTTCGCCGGCCGAGTGAATCGAGAAGACGTTTTCATCCTCTCCGACCCTTATGAAGCTGGCGGAAACCATTTGCCAGACTGGGTCATCGCGCGGCCGATCTTCGTTGATTCAGGCCGCCGCCTCGCGGGTTTTTGTTGCAATCGAGCGCATCAGTCCGATATCGGAGGCGGCGTAGCAGGTACCTATAATCCGGAGGCAACTGAAATCTGGCAGGAAGGCATTCGTCTGCCTGTGTTGAAGCTGGTCGATCAAGGCAGCGTACGCGACGACGTTTGGAAGTTGCTGCTGCTCAATTCTCGCACGGCCGAATTGCTCGACGGCGACTTGCGTGCGATGCTCGGTTCGACAGAAGTGGGCGCACAGCGTGTAGAAAGTCTCATTGATGAACTCGGCGCAGAGTCCTACTTCGAGCACATGGCCGGAGTACTGGATCACGCCGACACTTGCATGCGTACCGCGATTTCAGCCTTGCCGGACGGCCTCTACCTGGGTGAGGACAGCACGGACAACGATTGCTTCGGCAAGGTCGATGTGGCAATTCGCGTTGCTATCGACGTCCAGGGCAGCACCCTGACTCTGGACTTTTCCCAAAGCGATCCGCAGATCCGTGGATTCAAGAACTCCTCACTCGCAAACACGTACTCTGCAGCCTACATGGCATTATCGTCATTCTTTGACGTGTCCATTCCTCGCAATGAGGGCACGTATCGTTGTGTGACGATCGTCGCGCCGGAGGGCACCATAGTCAATGCGCGACCGCCTGCGCCCATGACGATGAATACCGTTTACATTGCCCATGAGATTATTCATGCCGTTTGGCGGGCCCTGGCAAAAGCCGATCCCAGCCGTGCCTGTGCTGGGTGGTCAAAGACGGTGCACAATAACATCGCCGGAACCAGTCCGGACGGTAGAACGTGGGTAATGTATCAATGGCATGCGATGGGGACGCCCGGCGCTACCATTGAACGCGATGGATTTCCTCAGATGGGCCATCTCATTTCGCTTGGCGGCCTAGACCTACCCAATCTGGAATTTCATGAGCAAGTTTACCCTGTGCGCTATCGCCGCTGGGAAATGCGCACTGATGCTGCAGGTCCAGGCAAGCAGCGTGGAGGCACCGGTGTGTGTTATGAAGCCGATGTCTTGGTTCCGTGCACCTGGTCGTTCCGTGCCGAAGGCCTTGATACCCCATCCGGCTACGGCGTTGAAGGCGGTGGCACTGGCGCGGCAGGTCTGAAAGTGATTGAACCGCAAGGTGGCGAACGGTTCACGCCACCGAAGTATGGTGTTCGCCATCTCGCGCCGGCGCGAATGATCGCAGAAACGCCCGGCGGCGGGGGGTGGGGTGATCCCCTTACCCGTTTGCCGCAACTGGTGCTACGAGATGTACGAGACGGGGTATTGAGCATTGCCACTGCCGAGCGGGACTACGGTGTTGTGATCTCGGACGATGGCATGTCGATCGACCATGCCCGTACAGACTTGGTTCGAAGTGGCCGGACAAGCCTCTCCGGCGGACAGTGAGGTGCAAGAGATGGGCCTGAGGATCGGTGCCGATATTGGTGGCACCTTCACAGACCTCGTCCTTATCAGTGACGACGGCAAGCGGTTTCACTTTGGCAAAGTCCTGACGACGCCGAGACAACCCGACGATGCTGTTGTGGCCGGGATCGGCAAAGTCCTTGCCGCGACCGAGGCATCACCGGCGGGCGTCGCGAACGTGGTACATGGCACCACGCTGTTCACTAACGCGCTGATCGAGCGGAAGGGCGCGAAGACGGCCCTCATCACGACGAAAGGCTTCCGCGACGCCATTGAAATTGGCCGAGAGCATCGTTACGACATCTATGACCTTTACATTCGCCGGCCCGAACCCCTGGCACCTCGGCGGCTTCGCTTCGAGCTCGACGAGCGTGTACTCGCGGATGGTTCGGTGCGCAAACCGCTCGACGATCAAGAAGTCAAACGGCTCGCACGAACGATCGGCGATGCGGGCGCCGAGGCCGTCGCGGTCTCGCTGATCCACTCATATGCAAACGATCAACACGAACGCCGGGTCGCCGAAATCTTGGCCAACGAAGTTCCGGACATTTCCGTCACGATCTCAAGTGACCTGGTGCCTGAAATCGGAGAGCACGTTCGCGCGTCGACCGTTCTTGCCAACGTCTACGTCAAAGCGATCGCGCAAAAGTATCTGGGTCGATTACGCGATCGACTGCAAGTCGAGCAGAACCTCACCGCGCCGCTCTACATTATGCAGTCGAACGGCGGCGTTTGCGAGGTCGATGCCGCGGCCGACTATCCGATCCGCCTAGTGGAGTCAGGGCCTGCAGGAGGTGCATTGGCTGCCGCATACTATGGTCGCCTGCTAGGACATGAGGACATTCTCTCGTTCGACATGGGCGGCACCACCGCGAAGGCCTGCGTCATTGCAGATGGAAAGCCGCTGATCGCGAACGAGTTCGAGATCGACCGACAGTATCAGTTCAAGAAACAAAGCGGCCTACCGACAAAAATCCCTGCCATTGAGATGATCGAGATCGGAACAGGTGGTGGCTCCATCGCGCGGGTCGACGCCCTGAGGCGCTTGCAGGTAGGGCCGGAAAGCGCCGGCTCAGAACCGGGTCCCGCCTGCTATACGCTTGGCGGCCGTCAAGCAACCGTCACCGATGCCGATCTCGTGCTTGGCTATCTCGATCCCGGGTTTTTCCTAGGCGGCGAGATGACCCTCGATGTCGATGCGGCAACGCAAGCGATCAAAGAAAATGTCGCCGAACCGCTAGGGTTGACGGTTCTTGACGCGGCCTGGGGAATTCACCAGCTGGCCAACGAAAGTATGGCGTCAGCCGCTCGCATCCATACGATCGAACGCGGAAAGAACATCATGAAGTTTCCGGTATTCACCTATGGCGGCGCCGGCCCGGTCCATGCATTCGGCGTTGCCCGAATCCTCAGAAGCCCGCGCGTCATTTGCCCATTGGGTGCCGGGGTCATGTCCGCGGTCGGGTTCCTGACAGCGCCGATAAGCATGGACTTCTCGCGATCTCTACCGGGCATTCTCGATGATATGAGCTGGGACGATATCGCCCGCGTGGTCGATGATATGGAGAGGCAAGGACGCTCGATTTTGTCAGGGTCAATTTCTGCCGGAGACATCGGTTTTCAGCGCTTCGCCGACATGCGCTATCTCAAGCAAGGTTATGAAGTCCGCGTTCCAGTACCGATTGGCGCGCTCGATGCGACGCGCCGCGAAGAACTTAAGAATAACTTCGAGCAGGCCTACAAGGCAATTTACGGCCACACCATGTCAGGCGCGCCAATCGAGGTGGTTTCCTGGCGTGTGATTGCGCACGGCCCAAATCCGGAGCTCGTTCTCCCAAAAGCCAATGCCAAGGGTTCGGGCGGAATGGAAGTTGCGCTCAAAGGTCACCGAGAGGCCTATTTGCCGGAGGCTAAGGAGCGCATCAGAGTGCCTGTCTATGACCGCTACGCATTGAGCGTCGGAGACATTCTCGATGGCCCGGCGATCATTGAGGAACGCGAGTCAACCGTCGTCATCAATGGCTCCTCGCGCATTGAAGTCGATGAAGTCAACAACCTGATCATCGATCTGCCCAAACAAGATTGACTGCTGTTTCGAGAAAGGCACGGAGACCCGCCAATGCCGATTGACCAACTGTCACTGGACATTCTCTGGAACCGGCTTATCGCAACGGTCAACGAACAGGCCGCCACGCTTATGCGTTCGTCCTTTACGTCGATTGTACGCGAGGCCGGCGACCTGTCCGCCGGTGTCTTTGACCGTCGTGGCCGCATGGTTGCCCAGGCTGTCACCGGCACGCCGGGCCACATCAACTCGATGGCGACGGGCGTGGTGCATTTCCTCGAAAGGTTCCCGATAGACACGATCGAGCCGGGCGATGTGCTGGTCACCAACGATCCCTGGAAAACCGCGTCACAGCTGAATGACATCACGGTGGTTACGCCGGTCTTCAAGGCCGGGAAACTTGTCGCGTTGTTCGCCAATTGCTGCCATGCACTCGATATTGGCGGACGCGGTTTGTCGGCCGACTCACGTTCCGTGTTCGAAGAAGGGCTCTTTATTCCTGTGATGAAGCTCTACGACAGGGGCAAACCTGTCGAGGCTTTTTTCGATCTGCTCCAGGCCAATGTCCGCACACCCGAAGAAGTGCTTGGCGACATCCATTCACAGGTCGTCGGCAATGAGGCCGGCGCCAAGCAGCTGTTGTCGTTCATGGATGAGTTTGACCTCGACGATATCGAAGAACTGTCAGACGAAATCATCAGCCGGTCCGAGACGGCCATGCGCCAGCGCATTCGCGATCTTCCTGATGGACGCTACGCCTATCAACTGAGCATCGACGGGTTTGAAGACCCGCTGGAACTCAAGGCGCAGATCATCGTTGCGGACGACGAATTGACCGTCGACTTTGCGGGTTCGCCCGGGCCGGTTCCGCTCGGCGTCAATGTCTGCCTCAACTATACGGCCGCGTACACGACCTACGGCATCAAATGCGCCCTTTCACCCGATGTGCCAAATAACGAGGGCAGCTTCCGGCCGGTTCACATCAAAGCTCCGGAAGGGAGCCTGCTGAACGCGAAGTATCCAGCTGCAATCGGCGGACGGCATCTGGTTGGCCATTTCCTGCCCTCCGTCGTTATGGGCGCGCTTGCCAAGGCCCTGCCGGATCGGGTCATGGCTCCGGGCTTCGACGGTCTCTGGGATACACACATTTCAGGGACAACAGGAAAGACCGGCAAACATTTTTCGTACACCTGGTTCGCATCCGGTGGAACAGGAGCATTGCGCCATAAGGACGGTCTATCGGCAACGGCATACCCGAGTGGCATTGCTGGTGTCCCAGCTGAAGTGACGGAAGCGCTTTCACCCCTGGTCATTCGCAGACGCGAACTTCGCGTGGACTCCGGTGGGGCAGGTATGCATCGCGGCGGCCTCGGACAAACATTCGAAATCGAAGTGCTGACCGACGAGCCCTACTTGTTCTCAGGCCTATATGAAAGAACGCAGTACCCTGCGCCAGGATTGGCGGGCGGACATTCGGGGCCGCCCGGCCGCCTGCTTGCGAACAAAGACGTAGGCCTCAAGCCGAAGATCTCACAGCTGCTTCCAGCGGATACGGTCGTCACGCTCGAAATTCCGGGCGGGGGCGGGTTTGGCCCGCCGTTGGAGCGTGACCCGGAGCAGGTCCTGGATGACGTCTTGGACGGGTATATTTCGATTGAGGCGGCAAAATCCAAATACGGCGTCGTCGTTCTTGGGGAGACTGGATCAGTAGACCGTGCCGAGACAGAGACGCTGCGCGCTGAACTTGCCAGACAGGCGGTCACTGCTGAGTAGCGCACACGATTGGCACACAACGCATTGGGAGTGGATTTGATGAACGAAATGAGCATCCGTCCGACCGGTTCTACGAAAGACCTGCGTGCACGGGCACGGTTTGTGCGCATGCAAGCCCGCAAAGGCGAACTACGGACCCAGACGTCGGGTCTTGCGCCGGGTATCGTTCAAGGCAATGTCGCGATTCTGCCGAAAGACTGGGCGACTGACTTCCTGCGCTTTTGTCATCTCAATCCGAAACCATGCCCTCTGCTTGCCAGTACGGAACCCGGCCAATACACCGTGCCGGAACTTGGCGACGATATCGATATGCGCACGGATTTGCCCATGTATCGCATCTTCAAGGACGGCAAGCTCTCGGAAGAAGTTGCCGACATCAAGGCGCTCTGGCAAGACGATTTTGTCGTATTTGTTCTGGGCTGCTCATTCTCGTTCGAGGAAGCACTGCTTGCAGCCGATGTGCCGCTGAAGCATCTGGAACGTGGCACCGACGTGGCCGTGTTCCGCACGAACATTGAAACCAAGGCAGCTGGGCCATTCTCGGGTCCAATGGTCGTCTCGATGCGTCCGTTCACGCCGGCCAACGCCATTCGCGCGATCAAGATCACGGCACGCTTTCCGAATGTTCATGGCGAACCAGTTCATTTTGGCAGCCCTGAAGCGATCGGCATTGACGATATCAACATGCCTGACTGGGGCGATGTTGTTCCAGTAGCCGACAACGAGGTGCCGCTGTTCTGGGCTTGCGGGGTCACGCCGCAAGCTGTCATCGAACACGCCAAACCTCCGATCTGCATCACGCACAAGCCAAGTCATATGCTGATCACCGACCGGCTGAATATGGATTACGCCGTCTTTTGAGGGCTTCTATTTAGGTTTCGCTTCCCCTAAGCAAAGCCGCCGCCGATTGGAAAACCGCCCCGTGCGCACCGTCGCAGATTTGAATTTGTGGATGCGCGGCGGGGTTTATGTCGGCTTGCGCCTCATGCGCTGCGATTGCATCGTTGCTATGATGGATCAAACCAGAAGGCGAAGACGCGGCAGCTTGAAGACTCCAAATGA
>JBPCVZ010000234.1:0-11481 GCA_051010015.1 Hyphomicrobiaceae bacterium | reverse complement strand
CCCCCCCCCACCGCCACGCCGCAAGCGACACCGGCCGGATGGCAGCCATTTTTCGCCGAAGGCTTCCAGCCGGCGCTTGCCGACCTTAGCCTGTTTGCCCGCGCCATTACCCCGCCTGGCCGCCCGCGGCGCTACGACACGCGCTTCTTCTGCGCCTCGATCGATGCCGTGGCGGCGCAAACCGGCCAGTTCGACGACGAACTCAGCGACATCACGTGGTACTCGATCAGTGAGACAGAAGAGCTTGATTTGCCACCGATAACTCGAGTGATCATCGAAGATCTCGGCGATCGCCTGAAGGCCGGCCCGCTTGGTCCGATGGCCGCGCCCGTGCCATTTTATCATCAGCGCAACGGCACCTTCCGGCGCGACCTTCTGTCTACGGAATCTATGTAGGACAGGACATTTCTTTCAAGTATTTTCATAAGACTGCGGCCTTGACACGAGGCATGCACACTGTCACTTTCCGCGAGCTAACTGATCCAATATTCGCGTTAGTCACGAACGTCAGGACGACTAAATGGCCAAGCCAGTTACCCAGAAAATCAAACTCCTTTCGACAGCCGGTACTGGCTTCTTTTACGTTACGAAAAAGAACCCAAGGAACCAGACCGAGAAAATGAGCATGCGCAAGTACGATCCCGTCGCGCGCAAGCACGTCGAGTTCAAGGAAGCGAAGATTAAATAGCCGGGCATATTGCTCGCCTGCCGAGCGGCCCAAACAGCCAAATGGACAGCACATCAGATTTCTGCTGGTCATTGGTGAGATGATACGTATGACAGACCGCCGAGCGACGTCGCCACGTTCGCTGAATGGGCGCGTGCGAGTCAACGTCAAATCTTGACCTGAAAAATAAAATGGCCAGGAGACGCAACCTACTCAGTAGCGGGGTAGATCTGAGCAGCCTGTTCCCCTGGCCCTTTAGACCAAGCAGAAGTCAAAGAGGGCGTCGACCTCCAACTTGGTTGACGGCTGCCGCGGACAGGACACTCACTTCGCTGTCCGCGGCAGACTTATATCATGCCGCAGGTTATGCAGATCTATTTAGACTTGACAAGCAAAAACATGGCGATTCGCCTGCCGCTACCGGGCATTTGGCGATACGCCGTCGCCACCAATAATTACAACTGATTGATTTATATGTGAAATATAATTCCGACGTCTGCCGGAAGAGCAAGTCTTGTGGGACGCCATTTTCATGAATTTCGCGGTGTTGCGCGCCGGCACCACTTCATCTGATGTCGGATTTTTGATCCAATATCGCGATGATCCGACTAACACCTTTTGCAGGTATTTTGCAGGCCGCTCGCCGGAGGCAGCTCACTTGGCGTGACACGTTCACGCCGCCGTACACATGACGCGGTTGCGTCCCGAGCGCTTGGCAGCATAGAGCGCGTTGTCGGCGCGCTTGAACAGAGCGGCTGTGGTGTCGTCCGGGCCCGTCAACGTCGCCAGCCCGACGCACGCGGTCACCGGCAGGCTGGTTTGCGAATCGATCGAGAACGGAGCTTCCTCGATGCATTCGCGCAGGCGCTCACCAACATGGCGGGCCGTGTCCAGATCCGTGTCGGGCATGATTACGATGAACTCCTCGCCGCCAAAGCGGCAGGCGAGATCAATGCCACGCGTATGGCGGCGCAGGCGGGCCGCGAAATCCTGCAGCACGATGTCACCGACATCATGGCCGTAGGTATCGTTAACGCGTTTGAAGTGGTCGATGTCCGCGATCATCACTGACAGGTCACGACCGTCCGTCTTGGCCTCCTGCATCAACCCGTTGAGATGGGTTTCCATATAGCGACGATTGAACAGGCCGGTCAGCGGATCCGTCACCGCCATCTCGACACTTTCTTCCAGTCGGTTACGCAGGAAGTCCGAATGGCGCTTGCGCCGTATCTGCGTGCGCACGCGGGCCAGCAGCTCGTGCCGGTCGACGGGCCGGATGACATAGTCGTTGACGCCCATGTCGAGGCCGCGGAGCAATCGCGCTTCGTCACCGGGATCGACCATTATGATCAGCGGCAGATGCCGTGTGCGCTCGATCGAGCGGATCTGGCTGCAAAGGCGCAGGCCGTCCGCATCGGACAAACCGAGACTGACCACCACCAAATCGAAATTGAACTTATTGACCAGGGCGAGCGCCGCTGGAATGTCGCGCTCGACGAACGTATCATGGACCTGCGAGAGCGTATCGAGAATGCGCTTCACGGAGCGTGGGTTGTCGTCGACGAGCAACATCCGCCCGCTCTTGATTTCACGCGCCCGGACACTCGCCACGCTGCGTTCGAGGCCGATCTGATCAGAAGTCGCCGCACGCAGTGCCATTTCGTCGTCGAGCATCTTGAGCCGCGCGAGGTTCTTGACGCGCGTCACCAGCGCGATTTCGTCGACCGGCTTGGTCAAGAAGTCATCGGCGCCCGCCTCCAGCCCCTGCAGCTTATCTGAAGGCTGGTCGAGCGCCGTCACCATGATTACGGGAATATCCTGCGTTGCCGGGTCCGACTTGAGGCGATGGCACGCTTCAAAGCCATCCATACCCGGCATCATCACGTCGAGAAGTACGACATCGACCCGTTCGCGGGCACAGATCTCCAGCGCTTCGGCGCCGCTGTAGGCGGTCAGCACCTCGAAATATTCAGCCTGCAAACGCGCTTCCAGCAGCTTCACATTTGCCAGGATATCGTCAACGACGAGGACCCTTGCGGTCATTCGCTTAAAACTCCACGCACTACTCTACTTGCCGCCCGTCAGACACGCGAACTAGGCGGATACCCCAATGAAATCCCGAACCGTCTCGATGAACCCCAAAACCGAAATCGGCTTTGAAATATAAGCCTCGCAACCGCCCTGACGGATGCGTTCCTCATCCCCCTTCATCGCGAACGCCGTCACCGCGATCACCGGGATTGTGCACAGCTCGGCATCCTCTTTGAGCCACCGTGTCACTTCCAGACCCGACACCTCGGGCAGCTGAATGTCCATCAGCACGAGATCGGGACGATGCGTGCGCGCCAGTTCCAGGACGTCTTTACCGTTGCGCGTCTGAATGGTGCGATAGCCGTGCGCCTCAAGGAGGTCGTTGAACAGCTTCATGTTGAGCTCATTGTCTTCGACGATGAGCACGCGTTTTTCCGCATCCGACGTTCTGCGCGACGTGGGACGGACGTTGGCAGTGGACTCCTGGACGGTCATCGCATAACCAGTTCGCGTTTCGCTCCGCATCTGCATGCCGCGATTCGAGAGCTTCATCTGGAAATTACTCTGCACGCCAAGCAGTAACTAACAGCTTAAGTTACTCCGGCAGCCCGTAAAAAAGGTCTGGCGCGACCCAGTTTGAGACAATGGCAAAGCACTTATCCAGCACTGGCAACCTCGAACAGGCCGAGACCGTCGCTTTGCAAGGCCTCACCTTCCTGCTCGGCGAACCGCGCCACCTCGAGCGGTTCCTATCGGAAACCGGCCTGTCACCGGACGAAATCCGCACCAACGCCGGCGCGCGCGAGGTGCTCGAGGCAGCCCTCACCGTCCTCGTTCAGGACGAGGCGCTCCTGTTGACCTTTGCCGCCAATGCTGGCCTGTCACCGCAGGATGTGGTCCAGGCCCACGTCCAGCTCGCAACCGATGGTGGCCGCCTGCGGCCCCAATCGTCCATATGACGGCTCCGGTGACATCCATGCGCATCGGAATCGACCTCGGCGGCAGCAAGATCGAGGGCAGCGTACTCGATGGCGCCAATCAAGTCTCAGCAGGTCCGATTCGGGTTGCAACACCGCGCAACGACTATCCCGCGACACTTGCCGCCATCGTCGATGTCATTGCCCGGCTCGAGCACCTGCTTGCCCCGGGCGACCACCCCGCAAGCATCGGGATCGGCATGCCGGGTTCGATTGTGCCTGTCACGGGCCGCGTCCAGAACGCCAATTCGACCTGGCTCAACGGCCGCCCCCTGCAGGCCGATCTCGAAGCGCTCCTCGGCCGGCCGGTGCGCCTGGCCAATGATGCCAACTGCTTTACGCTCTCGGAAGCCATCGATGGCGCGGGCGTGGACGCCGACACGGTGTTTGGCGTCATCCTCGGGACCGGCTGCGGCGGTGGCCTCGTCGTCGATGGACGCCTGCTCAACGGGCCGATGGGCATTGCCGGTGAATGGGGCCACAATCCTTTGCCCCGTCCTACGCTGGAAGAGTTCCCCGGGCCGATGTGCTGGTGCGGCCGCCGCGGCTGCATGGAAACCTGGGTCTCCGGCCCGGCGCTCGAGGCGGACGATGCCGCGCAGTCCGGGGACACCCGGACCGCCTTCGAGATCGCTGCGGCTGCGGCTATCGGCGACGCCGCGGCCGCTGACACCCTGCGTCGCCACACCGATCGCCTCGGCCGTGGCCTCGCCCACGTCATCAACCTGTTCGATCCGGACGTTGTCGTACTGGGTGGCGGGCTCTCCAACCTCGACCATCTCTATCGAGACCTCCCCGACGCCATCTCACCGCATTTATTCGCAGACCGCCCGGTCGTCGACATCCGCCGACCGGTGTGGGGTGACTCCGGCGGCGTCCGTGGTGCCGCCTGGCTTTGGGAGATGGCGTAGGAATTGACCTGATCGCGCTACTTGTCGCACGGTCCCTGCGGCAGCATCTCCAGCTTGACGAGCTTGCCTCGCATCGAGAACGTCCCGTAGTCGATGAACAATTTCCGCGAAACGCCATTCTCGAAATAGAGGAACGACAGCTCGTAGTTCGGCACCCCGTCACGGCGCTTGCCGTCGACCTCGAAGTAACTGAGCGATACCGGCCACGCACCGAGTTGGTCGAGCGATTTGGCACTTGGTGCCTTGTGGAGTTCGGCATTCACTCCTGGTGGCTTTTTGGGCCCGACCGCGGCGGTGGTTGCGTAGACCTTTTCGCCCTTGTCGGAGCCATCGAACAGATCGACCGTGAATAGTTTCTTGCCGGCCCGCGCCGCCTCCAGCAACTGGATCGAATGCTCGACGGGAAACAGCACCGGGCGCTTGATATCGAGCACCTTCTTTTTCGGGCTCTTGAGGTCGACCTTGAGCCGCTTCTGACCCGCATCACGCGTCGCCCGCCCTTGTGTCTTTTCGGCAAGCCGGTCGTTACGGTATTGATCCGTGCGAAAGCGGAAGCGGCGCTTGTCGGCGTACTCGAAGAAGGTCGAACGCTGATCCGTCACCGACGTCTTGCCGTTGCGATCGAGAGTCTCGGTGACGAACCGCATGCTCTGCTCGTAGCCGGCGCAGGCATCGCCCTTGATCTCGAAGACCATGCGCCCAGTCAGTGCGTTGATGCCGGCGCTGGCGCCGCTGCGTTCGAGCGACATGTCATAGACCGCACGGTGCGGCGCCAGGCCGGCCTGTGCCGCCGCCGACGCGGTCGGCAATAGAACGACGGCACTACCGAGCAAGCTGACGAGCATGGCGTTCATATAGGTCAATGTTGCTTCCATTGCTGGCGCGAATGTCTTCATCGGATAAGTCACCGGGATTGACGATCACATCGTCTCTCCATCGCATGTCTAGCGCAAAACGCGCCAGCCCGCACGCGTTGCAGCCTGGCCAACGATGCCGCACGTCCTCCGTCGGCGCTCAATTCGATCTGGTCACGAAGCAATCGACGCGCACGCGCTTCAGGCGCGCGCAGGTCGTCGATGCTGCCTGCGAATCGAAGCCGGCGAACCGGGCCCGGAACAACGGGCGCTTGCTGGAGGTGACGCGCAGAGATACCGGCTGGTACCCTTGCAGGATACGCCCTGCCCGCTGTTGTGCCCGGCGCAACGCATCGTGGGCATCGGCTTCTGAGAAAAATGCGCCAATCTGTACGTGGTGAGTGGTGCGCGGTCGCGTGGCACGGCTTTGAACAGAACCGGTAACCTCGACGCGCCGTCCGACATTCTGCCCGGCGGCGCCCGCGTTCATCCGGGCAAGTTGCGCACCGAAGGTCGATGGCGGACGGACATGTGCCCGTTGCACGTTGGCGCGGCTGGTTGGTCGTGGTGTGGCGGCTCGGCTGTGGCGCGCGATGAACGGCCTCGGCACGAATTCCCTGGCGGCGACCCGTTGCGGCCGTGCGACCGGCGAACGCGCAACCGAAGGTCGGGCGACCGGCCGCGGCCGCTTCGTCAGACGCGGTTGCGCCACCAGTTGTGGCGTTCGACGTTGGCCTCGCGTGCGGCGGACGGAAGCTTTGGCAAGCGCTTTGGTCAGCAGCTTGCGCATCGCGGCATTGCGCATCCGGCCGGTCTTGCGGCCGATCACAACGCCAACCACGTGCTTGGCGCCGCGCCGCACACTGGTGGTGATGTTGAATCCGGACGCCCGCGTATATCCCGTCTTGATCCCGTCGGTGCCCTGAAACCGTCCGAGCAGGCGGTTGTGGTTCTTGTAGGTGCGGCCGCGAAAGGCAAACCGGCGCTGTGAAAACATCCGATAGCGTTTCGGAAAGTCATCCTGCAGGGCAAGGCCCAGCCGCGCCATGTCACGCGCGGTGGTCACCTGCTTGCGATCCGGCAGGCCGGAGGCGTTCTGAAAGACGGTGCGCGTCATTCCGAGACGGCGCGCCGTTGCCGTCATGCGGCGGGCAAACGCGATTTCGCTGCCCGAGATGTGCTCGGCGACGGCGACGGCGACATCATTTGCTGACTTGGTGATCAAAGCCTTAATGGCGTTGACAACCACGATTGTTTGCCCCGGTTTCAAACCGACTTTGGAAGGTTGCTGCGCGGCGGCGCGTTCGGAAAAGCGGATCGGCGTCGAAACTTTGAGCCGTCCGCGTTTGAGCTCCTCGAAGACGATGTAAACGGTCATCATCTTGGTCAGCGATGCGGGATAGCGCGGCGAATCCGCGGCAGTAGCGTGTAAGGTGGCGCCAGTGTTGGCATCAATCACGATCGCGGCCGGCGACTGACGCGCCGTAGCCGGGTGCAGCGGCAGCATCCAGGTGACCAGTACGATGCCGATCAGCCAACCCAACTGTGCCCGACAACCACTGGTGTCCCGCAAATCCGCCAAAATAGCCCTCTTTCGTCCGTTGCAGACGATCTTCCCCCACGTGGCGAAGGGCAATCGTCGCAACCGCTTCCTGGAAGGAAACAACACCCGAGCATACCGGCGCCAATGTGGCGCCCATCGGGAATTTGCGTGGCTGACAGGCAACCCTTATCCACAGTCTCAAGATACCGCGGACAGGCTTATTTGCTTTTAAGTAAGGAGTGAGCATTTGCGACAATTGCGAAGCATTCTGGCAAGCTGTTGGTAACCACCCGTGTGGTCCTTTTACGACCGCCAATCAGCCCGCTTCGCTGCATTCCGGCCTGGATCCTGCACATAATCCTTGCGGGAATGTCTGGAAATTGCCTGCCCCCGGGCTTATCTTAACGTTGTCGCGTAGCAGGGTTCAGCAAAGCTCGCAGGTGTATGTTGGGGGCCGATATCTGGGATTTTTTAGCCTGGCGCTTACGGAATCCTGGTTTATTGGGACGTGTTTGTTGAGACATGGCGCGCCACGATGAAGCAGGTCACAGGTTTGATTCACGCAGATTCAATGGCCAGAAGCGCCGACAGGAAGGGACGAGCGCGGTCGTACGGGCAAAGAGCAATGGTTGAGAGATTCGCACTTAAAATGTCAGACGACTCGCACGACAATGGCGGCGATGATGGTGACGGGCGAACCGACATCGTCACCAAGACACGCCCGAAGACCAAGAAGCCAAGCCTCTATAAGGTCTTGCTTCTAAACGATGATTATACGCCGATGGAGTTCGTCATCCACGTCCTGGAAAAATATTTCAACAAAGGCCGCGAGGACGCCACACAGATCATGCTGCATGTCCACCATAAGGGTGTCGGCATTTGTGGGGTGTATACCTACGAGGTCGCCGAGACAAAGGTGACGCAGGTGATCGACTTTTCCCGCCAACACAGCCATCCTCTGCAATGCACCATGGAAAAAGAGTAGCGCACGTGCCATCATTCTCACAAAGCCTTGAAAACACTCTGCATCGTGCGCTTGAGCTCGCCAATGAGCGCAGCCATGAGCATGCCACCCTCGAACATCTCCTGCTGGCATTGATCGATGACCGCGACGCTCAGGCGGTCATGAAGGCCTGTGCCGTGGATATCGACGTCCTCAAGGGCCGCGTCACCGAATTCGTCGACACGGAACTTGGCGCCCTTGAAGTCGACGGCGCTTCCGAGGCGACGCCGACCACCAGTGTGCAACGCGTCATTCACCGGGCCGTCGTCCACGTCCAATCGTCAGGGCGCGAAGAAGTGACCGGCGCCAATGTGCTGGTCGCGATCTTTGCCGAGCGCGAGAGCCACGCGTCGTTCTTCTTACAAGAGCAGAACATGACGCGGTTCGACGCCGTGCAATACATCTCGCATGGCATCGCCAAGCGCCCCGGCATGTCCGAGGGCCGCTCGGTGCGCGGTGCCGATGACGATGCCGGCGGCGACGAGAGCGGTGACAAAAAGGGTGCCGACGCGCTCAACACCTACTGCGTCAACCTCAACGAGAAAGCCAAGGACGGCAAGATCGACCCGCTGATCGGGCGCGAAAAAGAAGTGCTGCGCACGATCCAGATCCTGTGTCGGCGGGCCAAGAACAACCCGCTGTTCGTCGGCGATCCGGGGGTCGGCAAGACCGCCATCGCGGAAGGCCTGGCCCGCAAGATCATCAAGGGTGAAGTCCCCGAGGTTCTGCTCGACGCAACGATCTTCTCGCTGGATATGGGCTCGCTGCTCGCCGGCACACGCTACCGTGGCGACTTCGAAGAGCGCCTCAAGGCGGTCATGAAGGAAGTCGAGGCATTCGAGGGCGCGATCCTGTTCATCGACGAAATCCATACCGTTATCGGTGCCGGTGCCACGTCCGGCGGCGCCATGGATGCGTCGAACCTGCTGAAGCCGGCGTTGCAGTCCGGCGCCGTGCGCTGCATCGGCTCGACTACCTACAAGGAATATCGCCAGCACTTCGAGAAAGATCGTGCACTTGTCCGTCGCTTTCAGAAGATCGACGTCGCCGAGCCGACCATCGACGATGCCGTCGAGATCATGCGCGGCCTGAAGCCGTACTTCGAGGAGTACCACAAGCTCAAGTACTCGAACGACGCGATCAAATCGGCGGTCGAGCTGTCGGCGAAATACATCCACGACCGCAAGCTGCCCGACAAGGCGATTGACGTGATCGACGAGGCCGGCGCCAGCCAGATGCTGGTCGAGGCCTCGAAGCGGCGCAAGCGCATCACCGTCAAGGAGATCGAAGCGACGATCGCCACGATGGCGCGCATCCCGCCAAAGACCGTCACCAAATCCGACGCCGAAGTGCTCGGCAACCTGCAGCGCGATATGAAGCGCATGGTGTTCGGCCAGGACAAGGCGATCGACTCGCTGTCGTCGGCGATCAAGCTGGCCCGCGCCGGCCTGCGCGAGCCGGAAAAGCCGATCGGCTGCTATCTCTTCACCGGCCCGACCGGTGTCGGCAAGACCGAGGTCGCCAAGCAACTCGCCAGCCTGATGGGCGTCGAGCTGCTGCGCTTTGACATGTCCGAGTACATGGAAAAGCACACGGTTTCGCGTCTGATCGGTGCCCCACCGGGCTACGTCGGCTTCGACCAGGGCGGCCTGCTGACCGATGGCGTCGACCAGCATCCGCACTGCGTCCTGCTGCTCGACGAGATTGAGAAGGCGCACCCGGACCTGTTCAACATCCTCTTGCAGGTCATGGACCATGGCAGCCTGACCGACCACAACGGCAAGAAGATCGATTTCCGCAACGTCATCTTGATCATGACGTCAAACGCCGGCGCCTCGGATCTCGCCAAGCCACCACTGGGCTTCAATCGTGCCAAGCGCGAGGGCGAGGACACCGAAGCGATCAACCGTCTGTTCACACCGGAATTCCGCAACCGGCTCGATGCCGTCGTGCCGTTCGCCGGTTTGCCCAAGGAGATCATCGAGAAGGTCGTCGAAAAGTTCATCTTCCAGCTCGAAGCGCAGCTCGCCGACCGCAGCGTCACGATCGAGCTGACGCCGAAGGCCGCTGCCTGGCTCGCCAAGGAAGGCTACGATGAAAAGTTCGGCGCGCGCCCGCTTGCCCGCGTCATTCAGGAGCACATCAAGAAGCCGCTGGCTGAGGAGCTGCTGTTCGGCAAGCTCGAGCACGGCGGCGCCGTCAAGGTGATCGTCGAGGGCAAGGCGCCGGACGAAAAGCTCGACTTCGAGTTCTTCCCGGCCGATCCCAAGACCAAGGCGAAGTCGGACGACGAAGACGACGACGATTTCGACGACCAGGACGAACCGCAGCTGATCGAAGCGACGCCGCGCAAGGCGATCGCGGCGCCCAAGAAGGGCGGCCGCACGAAGAGTTCCGGCACCGTCCCGAGCGTACCGCCGAAGAAGAAATAGACGCGGTCATTCCGGTCAGAATTCCTGAGCGCGACAGCGACACATCAAAGGCCATCGACGGCAATGTCGACGGCCTTTATGTTTTGTTCGGAGACCCGCCTTTTTGTCATTTGCACCCGACGGCGTCTCGGCAACCTACCTGTCGCGCCTCACCCACCGTCGTCACCCCGGCGCAGGCCGGGGCCAAGCCCCTGCCTGGCAACGATCGTTCGTCAATCCTGCTCCGGTCGCCCCCAAAGCCTTTCAGCGTCCGCTGGCCCATCCGCCAGGGAACCAGTCGTTGGATCGAACAGGTTCACCCATTCTGGGTTCATGTCTTCGATGATCCGGAATTTCCATGTGCGGCGCCATTTCTTGAGCAACTTCTCACGTCTAATTGCTTCCAGCATCGTTGCATGCATCTCGTAGTACACGAGGCGCGAAATTCCGCGCCGTTTCGTGTGCCCATCGAAGGTTCCGCGTTGATGCTGACCCATTCTCTTCAACAGATCGCTGGTGACCCCGACATACAAAGCGCCATGGGGCTGATTACACAACAAGTAGACACAGGGAACTTTCATCGCTTGCACCCAGCCATCGGCTTGGACTTATCCCGTCCTTCGACGGGATGACGACCGAGGGTAGAACTTCGGTTCGAGATATCCCCGACAGGCCCGCCGCATTAGACAATCTCAACTGATCATCGCCAACCAACGACCAGAATCACAACGATGCTGTCAGCCGGTTCTGATCCTAAGTCACGTCGCCTAAGCAACGCTTGAAAACGCCATGAAAACACTCGATCTGTGATGGCTTGATACACTCACTCGGCGCCGCCCTCCCCGACATTCCGATAAAAAATGCCACGGCCGCCCCACCCACCGTCGTCACCCCGGCGCAGGCCGGGGCCGGCGCAAGCCCCTGCCTGGCAACGACCGTTCGTCAATCCTCGAGGCCTACAACCAAAGCTTCACGCGTTCTTCTCCCGCATCCCCTTGACCCCGTCGCCGCCGTCGCCACAATCACACCATGCACACCTGGACCGATTTTCTCTTCCTGCGCCATGGCCAGACCGACTGGAACC
>JBPCVZ010000233.1:0-4950 GCA_051010015.1 Hyphomicrobiaceae bacterium | reverse complement strand
GAACTCGAACGCGCCAAACTGCCGGCCGGCGCGCAGTGGGGCACGCCCGAGCAACTCGCCGACGTGATCGCGTTCACCGCGTCCGAGCGCGCGAGCTACCTCAGCGGCGAGAGCATCATCGTCGATGGCTCGCCGGGCGCCTATTCCTACGTGCGCGCGCTCTACGAGAAGAAGGATTAGTACATCTAGGTGCCGGTGCTACCGTCGAAACAGCGTCGCAGATAAGAAAGGGCGGTGTGGTACGCGTGGTTGCGGCGACGAACGCCCGTAATGCGGCAGTCGTCGCGAAGCCCAAATTTCATCCCTGTTTCAGGACTTGTTCAGCGTGGAGTGCGTTGGATGCAATCGCACCGCACGGGCACTTTACCGCGGGTCCCGGTGGCCGGCTGCGGTCGTGTGGCGGCATCGAGGCGGGAGCCATCGAGCCGTATTGGCGGCGACATTCAGAGCGCTGAATTCGGTAGGGCTGGGTTTGTCACAATGAAAGTGACGGTCACGTTTCCAAAGGGCTTTGATCCGCAGCCGCGCGGTCAGGCGGCCACCCTCTACGATTGCTTCCTGTTTTACAACGAACTCGACCTGCTCGAAATTCGGCTGCGCGAACTCGACCCGGTCGTTGATTATTTCGTCCTCGCCGAGTCGAACGAGACGTTTCGCGGGCAGGCGAAACAGCTCTGGTTCGAGAACAACAAGTGCCGCTTCGAACCTTTCCTGCACAAGATCGTCCATATTGTCACTAGCGACACGGCCGCTGCTGGCAAATATCATCCCGTCAAGGTCCGAAAGGGAAATCTGCCATGGACCCGCGAAGGGGCGCAGCGCAATGCTCTGATCGAGGGGCTGCGCCAGGCGCGTGGCCAGGACTGGGTCGTCCTCTCCGATGTCGATGAGATTCCGAACGCACGCATCGTCGACCGCATCGCGCGCCAGACGGCCTACCGGCGCGGCTGCTATGTCTTCGAGCAGGACTTTTTCGAGGTTCGTTTGAATTGGCGCCCGAAGATGGCCATGACGTGGACCGGCTCGCGCATGATCGAGCGACGCTTCCTGCGCACCATGCAGGGCTTGCGCCGGTTCAAGTCGGCGGCATCGCCGGACTCTCTCGTGCCGTGGCTGGATTGGCGCGCGCAGTGCTGCTGGGACACGCGCTCGCTCATATTTCCGCAACGCATTCCAAATGCCGGATGGCATTTTTCATCGATCGGAACAGCCGAGCACATCCGTAACAAGTTCACTTCGTACTCCCATTGGGATCACGACATGGACCAAAGCTTCTATGAACTCGACAAGCTTAGAACGCGCGTCGCCGAGGGTCGCCTGCATGGCGGCGAGGGCAGCATCGTGGTGCCGCTCTCGCATCTGCCGGCTTGCATCGGACAGAACGCCGACAAATTCAAACACCTGCTGGATATGGAAGCCCATCCCCACCGGGAGTGGCTTCCGGCCGGGGCTCCGATAGCCGGCGACATCGCCTTGGATCGTGTCTGAAGGCTGGGTGATGCGACCTGCCGTGAATGCTTCACGCGCACTTGCTCCAGCGCATGCGCGGGCCGTTGTCGATGTGGATGTGGCGCATGCGGCAGCGGTAGGTGCCGATGCCGCCGCCGAAGTTGCGGCGCAGGTAGGACAGCACGGCGCGGTACTTGCCGCGCGGCGGATGGAAGTCGACGGCGCGGCACGATGCGTGAAAACTGCGCCGGCCGCTGCCGGCAATGCGCGCGCCGCGGCGAAACGTCGAAACCACACGGACGCGTCCGTAACGCGCTTCAATCTGGCTCAGGATCGATTTGACCGAACCGGGTAGACAGCCGCGCCCGGCCGCTTCGGCGGTGACGGCGGCGGGGAATTGGAGTGTCGCGGCCACGAAGGCGAGCACAAGGACGGGCCGGAGAGAACCATTCAGCATCATGACTATTCCTGGATTGGGTGGGGTCGTTGGTCGCCTCGGACGAGGCTGCGTCGGCGCGTCTTGGCGTCACCGGCGGCGCGAAGAGGTGGTACAACTTAAAGGTCGGTCCAGGGCAGGGAGATGGCTTTATTGCGACATGGTTAACCGGTCCCGGCGGCCCGGCGTTTGGTGCGCCCATGTACTCTCAGAGGACTAAACCGTGTCGCAAAAAAGTGCCCTGCTCGAGCCGTCTTCGGGCCCGAGGCCTCAGCGCAGATGGCCGAGCGGCAGGCGCGTGGTCTGCTTGAGGCGCTGCAGGACGATCGACGAGCGCACGCGCGCGACCGCGTCGTTGGAGAGCAGGTGGGCGGAGAGGAATTGTGACAGCGCATCGAGGTCGGGGACGGCGATCTTGATCAGGTAATCGGCGTCACCGGTCAGCGCGTAGGCCTCCTGCACGGCATCGAGATGTTCGAGCATGGCAAAGAAGGCACCCGAGATCGACTCGCTGTGGCGCGCGAGCGAAATTTCGACGAACGCGAACAGGGCGATGCCGACCTGGTCACTGGCAAGATGCGCGCGATAGCTCTCGATGATGCCGGAATCCTCGAGCGCCGCACGACGGCGCGAGCATTGCGACGGCGACAGGCCAACGACCTCGGCCAGATCTTGGTTGGTCAGGCGGCCGTCGTGCTGCAATGCGTCGAGCAGTTTGAGATCGAATTCATCCATGCGTATTTTGTGCAGAAAACTGGATATTTATGCTGATTGATTGCGCAGCATTGTCCCAATTGGCTCTGAATGCAAGCACATTGCAGGCAGGAACGGTTAATGTTGCGCAAGAATCACGCAAGCATGGAGAACAGGAGAACCGCCCATGGGCCCGTTTCCGCATGATGCCCCGCCGCCCGCAATCAGCACCGCCAATCCAGCAGGAACGGACGGCTTCGAGTTCGTCGAATTCGCCCATCCGGTGCCCGGCCACCTCGAGGCGCTGTTCGAGCAGATGGGCTATGTCGAGGTCGCACGCCACAAGCGCCTCGATATCTCGCTGTATCGCCAGGGCGCGATCAATTACATCGTCAACCGTGAGCTCACCGCGTTCGCGGCGCGGTTCGTCGCCGAGCACGGGCCGTGCGCGCCGGCGATGGCGTGGCGCGTCGTCGATGCCGCCCATGCCCTGAAGCGGGCCGTCGAACTGGGCGCCACCGAGTACACCGGCGACGACAAGACGCTCGATGTGCCAGCCGTGTACGGCATCGGCGGGTCGCTGCTCTATTTCGTCGAGACCTATGGCGACAAGGGTTCGCCCTATGGCGATGACTACGAGTGGCTCGGCGCGGCCGATCCGGTGCCGGAAGGTGTCGGCTTCCACTACATCGACCACCTGACGCACAACGTCGAGCGCGGCAACATGGACACCTGGTACAAGTTCTACGCCGAGACGTTCAACTTCCGCGAAATTCGGTTCTTCAATATCGAGGGCAAGGTGACCGGGCTGCACAGCCGCGCGCTGACCTCGCCATGCGGCAAGATCCGCATTCCGATCAACGAGAGCGCCGACGACAAGAGCCAGATCGCCGAGTACCTGCGCGAGTACAAGGGCGAGGGCATCCAGCATATCGCGGTCGGCACCGACGACATCTACGCGGCGACGGATGCGATCGCGGCACGCGGGCTCGAATTCATGCCGGGGCCGCCGGACACCTACTATGCGCAATCGACGACGCGGGTCAAAGACCACGCGGAGCCGATCGAGCGCATGAAGCAGCACGGCATCCTGATCGATGGCGAGGGCGTCGTCGACGGCGGCACGACGCGCATCCTGCTGCAGGTCTTCTCGAAGACGGTGATCGGGCCGATCTTCTTCGAGTTCATCCAGCGCAAGGGCGATGATGGCTTCGGCGAGGGCAACTTCAAGGCGCTGTTCGAATCGATCGAGGCCGACCAGATCGAGCGCGGCGTGCTCGAAGACGCGGTGTGATGTTCACCCTGCGGGTGAAACGCGAAGGGCTATCCGCCCTTCCCCCATCCCGACCAGGGGCTTGTGTCCCCGGACCCAATAGGGTTTCCAAAGGGTGGGCCCTTTGGCGGGAGCGCGAGGGCAGCGCCCTCGTCGTGGCGCTGCAAGCGCCAATCCGATTGAGGAGGTGCGGAACATGATCACAGCCGAGAAGACGACCTCGAAGGAGCGCTGCGCGGCGGCGACGCCGGCGGCCGACTTTACGATCGACCAGCACTGGCCCGCCTATGCGCCCGACGAGCACGCGCGCTGGGACCGGCTGTTCGCCGATGCCTGGGCGACGCTGCAGGGTCGCGCCTGCGGTGCGTTCCTCGACGCGGTCGAGCAGCTCGAACTGTCGCAGGCCGGCATTCCAGATATGCGCGAACTGAGTGACCGCCTTGAACCGTTGACCGGGTGGCGGGTCGTGCCGGTCGCGGGGCTGGTGCCGGACGAGGTGTTCTTCGAGCATCTCGCCAACCGGCGCTTTCCCGCCGGCGCCTTCATTCGCTCGGAAGCCGAGATGGAGTATCTCGAGGAGCCCGACATCTTCCACGACATCTTCGGCCACGTGCCGCTGCTCGCCAACCCGGAGTATGCCGCGTTCATGCAAGCCTACGGCAAGGGCGGGCGGCGCGCGATGCAGCGCGGCCAGCTCCATAACCTGGCGCGGCTCTACTGGTACACGATCGAATTCGGACTGGTCCGCGAGGCCAGCAACCGTGAAACACCCACAGGCGTCATCCCGGCACGTGTTGCCGGGATCCATCGCGCCGCCAGTGAGAGCGTCGCCGAACGGCAAGGCCACACAACAACCGCGAATGCTGCGCGCGCTGAGGAATGGACCCCGGTGACAAGCACCGGGGTGACTCCTGCGGGTGGTTCAGAGCTGCGGTCAAACATGGGACGCCAGGACGGCGATTCCGGCCTGCGCCTGTTCGGGGCCGGCATCATGTCGTCGACGGCGGAGAGCATCTTTGCGCTCGAAGACCCATCGCCCAACCGGATCCAGTTCGACCTCGAGCGCGTGATGCGCACCAACTACATCATCGACGACTTC
>JBPCVZ010000232.1:0-3504 GCA_051010015.1 Hyphomicrobiaceae bacterium | reverse complement strand
CTTCAGACTTAGATGGAACCATTCTGCCGCGCGGATTTGGTCCGAGATCAAGTGGACCGTCGAAATGCGTAGCGGTGCTACGGATGAGACGGGACGCGCCGAGATCGGGGCAAATCCGCCCGGCCCGCAGGGTTCGCAAACGGCGGCCGCCCAGTGCGTCGAACGGCTTGCCCGCAGCACCGCTGCGCGCTGCGCCACTCTCCTGCTGGGCGACTCACCGTTTGCGAACAGAATCGACTCATATTTATCGCCCGGCGCTCTAAGGCGCAATTATCCGCCTCTGGCTCGCCAGGCACGGCCAGACGGGCTAGCTTTGCGGTGTCCTGTCACTGCTTCGATTGCCGAGGAGCCATGCCATGAGCGCCCCTGCCACTGCTGCCGCGTCGTCCAGTAGCGCTTTTCAGATCACACCGCTGTCCGACATTATGGCCGCCGAGGTCACCGGACTCGACCTGACCAAGCCGCTCGCAGCGGCGACGCGTGATGCCATTCACCAGGCCTTTCTCGACCACCAACTGCTGGTGTTCCGCGACCAGACGCTCGACAAGGACCAGCAGGTCGCGTTCACCGAGCAGTTCGGGACGCTCGAGCGGCACGCGCTGACCAACATCACGCCGGGTGCGCATCCGCTTGTCCACATGGTGACGAACCTCGGCCCCGACGGGAAACCGACAGGTGTCGTCAAGTCGACCCGCTGGCATTCCGACAAATCGTTCCGCGAGGCGCCGTCGATGGCGACGTTCCTGCACGCCGTCACGCTGCCCCCGGACGGCGGCGACACCTGCTTTGCCAACATGTACCGCGCCTATGAGGCGTTGCCTGACGCGGAAAAGGCGGCGCTCGATAGCGTCAAGGTCATTCACAGCTGGCCGGACAGCCGCGACAACGTCGGGCGGGTGGTGTCGCAGGCCGAGATCGATGACGCGCCGCCGCAGGCGCATCCGCTCGCGCGGCCGCATCCGGAGACCGGGCGCAAGGCGCTGTTCCTTGGTATGCATGCGGCGTTTCTCGAGGGCATGGACCGCGCCGCGGGCCTTGCCAGGATCGAAGAACTCGAGGCCCACGCGACTGCGGAGCGCTTTATCTACCGCCACACCTGGCGGCAGGGCGATCTGCTGATGTGGGACAACCGCTGCCTGCTGCACCGCGCCGATCCGAATTTCGATGCCGCGCGCCATCCCCGCGTGATGCATCGCACGTGCCTTAGGGGCACGCCGACGTGATGGCGGTGATCTAGATTTGATCGGACGGCTCCGGCCCGACCGATCAAACCGCGAGCGCGACGCCGTCGTGGCCCGGATCGGCGCCGCCGGTGAGCACGCCGTTGTCGATGCGAATGCCGTGCACCGCCGCGATGCCGAACGTCATGGGCGAGCGGATGACCTCGTAGCCCTGCTCGATGAGCGGCTCGATCGTGTAGCCGGGGATGCGGTTCATGATGTCGATCGCGTTCGATGTCGCCGAGAAACGCGGCGCCGAGACCGCTGCTGCCATGTCCATGTCGAAGTCGATGACGTTGAGCAGGCCCTGCAGGACGCCCATCGCGATCTGGGTGCCGCCCGGTGCGCCGATGACGATGCGCGCGGCGCCGTCCTTGGACGCGATCGCCGGACACAGCGACGAGAAGCGCGCCTTGCCCGGCGCGATCGAACCGGCGCGGCCGGGGCGCGGGTCGAACACGCCCATGCAGCCGTTGTACATGAAGCCGAGCCCGTCGGTGATGACGCCCGAGGGCATGCCGAGCGAATGCGTCATCGTGAACGCGAGGCCGGCCTTGTCGACGACCGCGACATGGGTGGTGTCCGGGGATTCGCGGAGCGGCACGCGCTCGACCGACATTTTTTCGCCGGTGCGGATGCGGGCGGCAACATCGGCGGCATAGGATTTTTGCGTCAAATGGGCCGGTATATCGACGAACGCGGGGTCGCCGACATGCATGTCCTTGTCGGCGGTCGCCGCCTTCATCGCCTCGGCGACGACGCGGATGTACTCGGTCGAGTTGTGACCGAGTTCGGCGAGCGGAAAATTCTCGAGGATGTTGAGCATTTCGACGAGCATGATGCCGCCGCCCGGCGGCTGGCACGTCGCGATGTCGTAGCCGCGGTAGGTGCCGGTCAACGGCGCACTGTGCAGTGTCCGATAGGCTTCGAGGTCGGCCTTGCGCAACAGGCCGCCGTTTTCGATCATATCGGCTTCGATGCGCTCGGCGATCTCGCCACGGTAGAAGACGTCGATGCCGTCCTTGGCGATGCGCGTCAGCGTGCGCGCGAGGTCCGGGTTGGCGACATGGTCGCCGGTCACCTTGAGGCGGCCGTCGGCATGAAAATAGACCGCGCGACCGGTCTTCGAGAAGGCCTGCCGCTTGGCGTTGTCGACACGGCCGAACAGGCCCGGCGTGCGCCACCAGAAATCGACGTGCGGGCGCACGATGAAGCCGGCCTCGGCCTGGGCGATCGCCGGTGCGCAGATGTCGGCCCAGTCCCACGTGCCATGGTCGCGCACCGCCTCGTAGTAGGCCATCAGTGATCCGGGCGAGGTGACCGAGCCGTAGCCCATGTCGTTGACATTGCCCTTGAGCACGAAGCCGAAGCCGTCGCGGGTCTCGCCCGCGAGCAGGTCTTCCCACATGTCCGGTGTCGCCGCGAGCGGTGTCTTGCCGTGGAAATCGATGCAGCTGGCGGTGCCGTCGGGCTGGCGGATCTGGGCGTTGCCGAAGCCGGCGATGCCGCACATCTGCGGGTCGACGACGCCTTGCACCAATGCCGCCGCGACACCGGCATCGACCGCGTTGCCGCCACGCTGGAGGACGCGGGCGCCGGCTTCCGAGGCTTCCGGCTGGGCGGCGACAATCATCGACTGTGCATGTGATTCGGCCACGGGCTATCCTCTCGTGTGCGGTTTTCCGGGATCTTGCAGACCGTAGGGGCGATGGTGACGTGATGGCAAGGCTCAAATGCGCCGATTTGCCGGTGGCGCAGGCTCGGAGGGAGTGCATATCATCACGTATTCGATGTGATGACGCCCGGTTGATCAAACCCGGTGCCGGTGCGGTAGTATTGCAGCGATATTGTGGGCCTGGCCCAAGCCGGCCGGACCCGTCGACAGGCAGCGCCGCGACGCGAAACAAGGAAGACACCAGATGAGCGACAATGACAACAAGTGGATTGGCGAACGCACGATCCGCCCGGATGGCGTCGACAAGGTGACGGGGCGGGCGACGTTCGGCGCCGACTTCACCGCACCCGGCATGCTCTACGGCCGGGTGTTGCGCTGCCGCCATGCCCACGCGCGCATCAAATCGATCAACTTCGACAAGGCCCTGGCGCTGCCCGGCGTCAAGGCGGTGATGAGCGGCGAGGACATCGTCACGTTTCCGGTCGACGGGCCGTCGGTGATGGTCGGCCTCGCCGACATGCGCTGGATGTGCCGCAACGTCATGGCCAAGGAAAAGGTGCTGTTTTCCGGCCACCCGGTTGCAGCGGTCGCGGCGACGTCGGCGAGCAT
>JBPCVZ010000231.1:0-24474 GCA_051010015.1 Hyphomicrobiaceae bacterium | reverse complement strand
CACCGGCGCGAATCTTGATGCGCTGGCTCGTCTATCCGTTTGGCACACATCATCGCCCGGCGCCCGATTGGCTCGGCCACAAGGTCGTCGGCCAGCTGCTGGCGCCCGGCGACTTTCGCGACCGCCTGACGCGGGATATCTATGTTTCGCATGATGTCAACGATGCGACCGGCATACTCGAAGTGACGCTGGCCAAGGCCGTTGCCGCGGAGGCGCTCGAGCGCAAGCTCGACAAGGCTGTGCGCGATGGCACGGTGCGCCGCTACCACGGCAACGACTGGTTCGCCGAGGCCGTCGAGGCAAAGGTGCTGACACAGGTCGAGGCCGATCAGTTGCGCGAGCTCGAAGACCTGACGGCGAGGGTGATCGCGGTCGATCATTTCGACCCGGACGAGGTCAAACCGGTCTACGGCAACCTCGGCCACAACTCACGTGCGGCCGAATAGGGTTGCGACGAGACGATTTGTGACATGATTATCCATCCGGGAAGCGGACATCGGGCCGGATTCCGGTAGGCACAGGTATTTTGGAGGTCTCGGATGCAGGATACTGGCAGCGTCGCGACGGGTGGCATGGACGGTGGCGAGCGCATCGCCGACCTCAAGGACTGGCGTTACGAGATCGACGTCGAAAAGATCGCCTGGGCGGTGTTCGACCGGGCCGATGAAGGCGTCAATTCGCTTGGCCAACGGCCGCTCGAGGAACTCGGCGAGATCGTCCAACGGGCGGAAGCGGCGGCGGCGAGCGGCGACATCGTCGGGATGATCATCATGTCCGGCAAGAAGCGCGGCTTTATTGTCGGCGCCGACATTCGCGAATTCGAACAACTCGACAGCGAGACCAAGGTGGTCGACGCGGTGAGCACCGTCAACGCGATGCTCGACCGGATCGAGAACATGAAGGTGCCGGTGATCTGTGCGATACACGGCAACTGCCTCGGCGGCGGCCTCGAGCTGGCGCTGGCGTGCCACTACCGCATCGCGACGCGCGATGACTCGACGCGGGTCGGGTTTCCGGAAGTGAAGCTCGGCATTTTTCCGGGTTTCAATGGCACCGCGCGGTCGATCCGGCAGGCGGGTGCGGTGGCAGCGATGCAGGCCATGCTGACCGGCCGCATGATCCGGCCGGGGGCGGCGCGCGGCATGGGCCTGATCGATGAATTGGTGCCCAATCCGCATCGCCTGCGCTGGGCGGCGCGGCGCGCGGTCCTGCGCAAGCGCAAGGCGAAGCCGGCAAGCGCGGCGAAGCGCATGATGGGCGCGTGGCCGGTGCGCGGTACCGTCGTCAAGAAGATGCGCAGCGAGACGGCAAAGAAGGTCAGCGCCAAACACTACCCGGCGCCGTTCAAGCTGATCGACCTGTTTGAGCAGCACGGCAACAATTTCGCGGCGATGAAGCGCGCCGAGACCCAGGCGTTCGCGCCGCTGATGGTGTCGGAGACGTCGCGCAACCTGCGCCGGGTGTTCATGCTCTCGGAAGAAATGAAGGCGCAGGCGCCGAAGGACCTCGACTTCAAGCCGCTGCGCGTGCACGTCATCGGCGCCGGCGTGATGGGCGCCGATATTGCCGGCTGGTGCGTCGCGTCCGGCATGCAGGTGTCGCTCCAGGATCTGTCACCAGAGGCGATCGAGAAAGGCATCGCAGCGCAGGGCAAGTTGTTCAAGCGCAAGTTCCGCACGAAGGCGGAACGCGCGGCGGCGGAAGCGCGCCTGATCGCCGACCCGACCGGCGAGCGCGTTGGCCGCGCCGATGTGGTGATCGAGGCGATCGTCGAGAAACTCGAGGTCAAGCAGAGCCTGTTCCGCGACCTGGAAACGAAGTTGAAACCCGGCGCGGTGATGGCGACGAATACATCATCGATCATGATCGAGGATATTGCGGAAGGATTGAGCGATCCGGGTCGCCTGATCGGCATCCACTTCTTCAATCCGGTGGCGCAGATGCCGCTCGTCGAAGTGATCCGAGGCACGGGTTCGCGCGACGAGGACGTGCAAAAGGGTTGCGCCTTTGTGACCGCGATCTCGAAGTTTCCGCTGATCGTCAAGAGCGTGCCGGGTTTCCTCGTCAACCGGGTGCTGGCGCCCTACATGTTCGAAGCGTTCCAGCGCCTCGACAAGGGCGGCGACAAGGACCGCATCGATGCGGCGGCGAAGGCGTTTGGCATGCCGATGGGGCCGATCGAACTGGCCGATACGGTCGGCCTGGATGTGTGTGCCCATGTCGGTGAGATCCTGAAGGGATCGGCTGACGGCACCAAGCTCGGCGACATGGTCAAGCAGGGCCATCTCGGCAAGAAATCCGGGCGCGGCTTCTATGAATGGAAGGACGGCAAGCCGGTGCGTAGTGAGACGACGTTTGCCTCGAGTGAGCTCGATGCGCTCGGGCGCGAACTGGTACAACCGCTGGTCGACGAGGCGGTGAAGTGCCGTGACGAGGGCGTCGTGGCTTCGGGCGACATGGTCGACGCCGGCGTGATCTTCGGCACCGGCTTCGCGCCGTTCCGCGGCGGACCGCTGCACTATCAGGCGAGCCTTGGCAAGGACAGCGTCGTGACGCAACCGGTGGCCGCCGCCTGACGGGTCTGCCCCGCAATGGACGACTTGAGGGCGCCGCATCGCTGCGCGCCGCACCCCACGACAAGATAACAAGGACCACACTATGACAGCAGCCATCAGACGCGTCGCGGTTGTCGGCGGGGTGCGCATTCCGTTCTGCCGGTCGAACACGCTTTATGCGGACCTCACCAACCTCGACATGTTGACCGCGGTGCTGGACGGCCTCGTCGATAAGTACGATCTCGAAGGCGTGCATATCGACGAAGCGGTCGGCGGCGCGGTGGTGACGCACTCGAAGGATTGGAACATCGCGCGCGAAGCCGTGATCGGCTCGAAGCTGGCACCGTCGACGCCGGGCGTGACGATGATCCAGGCGTGCGGCACGAGCTTGCAGGCGGGTATGGGGATTGCCGGCAAGATCGCGCTTGGTGAGATCGAATGCGGCATCGGCTTCGGCTCCGACACGACGTCGGATTCGCCCGTCGTGTTTTCCAAGAAGTTTTCACGACGCCTCATCGAGATGACGCAGAGCAAGGGGCGTTGGAACAAGGTGAAAGCGTTCAAAGGGCTGTCGCCGGCGGAACTGGCGCCGCAGCCGCCGTCGGTTGCCGAGCCGCGCACTGGCCTGAGCATGGGCCAGCACTGCGAGCTGATGGCGCAACGCTGGCAGATCCCGCGCGCGGCGCAGGATGAACTGGCCTACCACAGCCACATGAACGCGGCCGAAGCCTATCGATCGGGTTTCATGGACGACCTGCTGGTTCCGTGCGCCGGCGTGTTCCGCGACAACAACCTGCGCGAGGACATCGAGCTCGACAAGATGGCGACCCTGCGCACGGTGTTCGAGCGCTCCGAGCGCGGCACCTTGACGGCAGCGAACTCGACGCCACTGACCGACGGTGCGGCGGCGGTGCTGCTCGCCTCCGAGGAATGGGCGAAAGAACACGGGCTGCCGGTGCTGGCGTACCTGACGCACTACCAGACCGCGGCCAACAACTTCGTCGAGGGCGACGGGCTCCTGATGGCGCCGACGATCGCCGTTTCGCGGCTGCTCGACAAGGCCGGAATCACGTTGCAGGATTTCGATCTCTATGAGATCCACGAAGCGTTTGCAGCACAGGTGCTGTGCACGCTGGCGGCATGGAACGATGCGGATTACTGCAGGGAACAGCTTGGCAAAGACCAGCCGCTCGGCGAGATCGATCGCACTAAGATGAACGTCAAGGGCTCGTCGCTGGCCGTCGGGCATCCGTTTGCTGCGACCGGCGCGCGGATCGCCGCCCATACCGCCAAGCTGCTGGCCGAGCGCGGCAGCGGCCGGGCCCTGATCTCGATCTGCACCGCCGGCGGCATGGGCGTCGCGGCGATCATGGAAGCGGCTTGATGCTCCATCGGCGTTCGGCCCGGCGATACTGCCTCGCCCCAAGGAACTCGTGAAACCAGTGAAAGAGCAGAAGCGTAAAAACTCGGATAAGCTGCTGCGCAGACTCCCGGAGGCGCACAAAGTGGTGCTGCTTGGCCGGCGGAAAACGTGCGCCTTGCTTTCACGGTGCGGCAGTGCCCGGCGCCCTCCTTTGTCATCCTCGGCTTTAGGCCGAGGACCCATCGGGCAGCGGGCTCAGGCGTGGAAAGTGGCGTGGGGCAGTGTCGCGCGGTGGCCTTTTGAGCGTCGCCGCGAACGGCGGTGCCCGGCTGAGAAATGGGTCCTCGGGACAAGCCCGAGGATGACACCTGTGGGTGAGGCACGGGCACAGCTTCCCACATGGTCACCGGTACGTCGCCACCGTCACCTGCCACATTTCGTGACAAGGACGCCAGCGAGGTGCGCCCATTCTTCTGCAAAGTCAGAGCAAACGTGCACCGATCGTTGGTCTTATCGGCCTGTCAGTGAGGGATGAACATGACGACGGTCGCACGCACGACAGCACAGCATGACCCGCGCCAGCTGGCCGCCGTGCGCAAGTTGATCCAGGGGCTGGCCGGCCAGCTGAACGCGCCGGTCAACGTGCGGCTTTGGGATGGCTCCGTCGAGCCGCTCGGCGACGATGCGACGACGCCGCTCGAGATCGCGATTTCGGGGCCGGGGGTGATCGGTGCGATCCTGCGCCGGCCGACGCTCGATAACGTGATCCGTCACTACATCGACAGGCGTATCGACTTTTCCGGTGGGACGCTGATTGACATAGGGCGTGCGTTTGATCGCGACGGACGCGCTGTCAGCGTGCGCAAGTTGAAGCGCCTCGATATGCTGCGCCAGCTCTCGCCGTTCCTGATGACGCCGGCGGAGGCGCCGCCCGACGCGCATGGTTTCGAGGGCGAGATCAGCGGACGTGATCAGGGCCGGCGCGATAACAAGGCGTTCGTGCAGTTCCACTACGACCTGTCGAACGAATTCTACGAACTCTTCCTCGATCCAGAGATGGTTTATTCGTGCGCCTATTTTACCGATTGGGAGAACGGGATCGCACAAGCACAGCACGACAAGCTCGAGATGATCTGCCGTAAGCTGCGCCTGAAGCCCGGTGACCGCATGCTCGATGTCGGTTCGGGCTGGGGCGGGCTGGTATGCCACGCGGTGCAGAATTTCGGCGTCACCGCGCACGGCATCACGCTCAGCCAGGAGCAGCTCGATTATGCCAAGGAAAAGGTCGCGCGGCTCGGGATCGCCGACAAGATAACGTTCCAACTAACGGATTACGCCAACGTTGGCGGCAGCTATGACAAGATCGCGTCGATCGGCATGTACGAGCACATCGGTCTCAAGAACATTCCGGGTTACATGCAGAAAATCCGCTCGTTGCTGAGTGACGACGGCCTGTTCCTCAATCATGCGATTTCGCGGCGCGCGCCGAAACACTCGTTGATCGGCCGGCGCTGGCGGCCCGAACAGCGCGCGATCGCGAAGTACATTTTTCCGGGCGGCGAACTTGACGATATCGGCCGCTCGGTGACGGCGATGGAGCGGGCCGGTTTCGAGGTGCACGACGTCGAGGGCTGGCGGCGGCACTACGCGCGCACCTGCGAAATTTGGTGCCGCACGCTGACCGACAAACGCGAGGCGGCGATTGCCGAAATCGGCGAGGACAAGTACCGCATCTGGGTGGCGTATCTAGCCGGCGTGTCACTGGCGTTTTCGCGCGGCACGCTGCGGATTTTCCAGACGCTGGCATCGAAGAACCCGAAGCGCCCGCCACCGTTGCCGCCGACGCGGGCGGATCTCTATCGGTGATCGAACACCGCGACGGCGAGGTTACTGACCGTCGCAGACATGTGCGCTCACTGTTCGCACCGGCTGCGTCCCGACCACGATCCAATGTCGTGAACGGGTCCTGGCGAAAGACGCGCCGCGCGATAAGTGAAGGGGGGACTCCAGAATGGATGCGGACTTGATCGCCAATCTGGCGACCAAAACCGCGCTTGCGGTCGCGGTCTTCCTGGCGGTCGCCTTGTTGGCAGAGCGCGCCGGTGCATTCATGGCCGGCCTGCTCATGACCTTTCCCGCCAACTCGGGTGCGGGCTTTGCCTTGATCATGTTCGAGCAACCGCGTGAGTTCCTCTCGACCGCCGCTCTCGTCAGTTTTGCCATGACCGGACCAATTCTTGTGTTCATGTCAGCCTATGTGGTGGCGTCACGGTGGTTCGGATTTCTGCTGGCCCTCGGCATTGCCCTGGCTTTGTGGTGGGTCGGGGCAGTACTCGTCCTGAAGTTCGAAAGTACACTTCCCCACGCGTTCGCAAGTGCCGCCGTTGGTGTGCTGATCGCCATCGCAACCGCCTCACGCGGCCGGCCACCGGCACCGCAACCACAAGGACCAACGGCGAACGCGTGGTGGCCGACGATTGCCCGCGCGGTGCTCGGCGGTGCGATGATTGCAGCCGTGGCATTCCTTAGCGGCACGATCGGCCCCACCTGGTCCGGCCTGTTGCTTGCGTTCCCGACACTGATGTGCGGCTCGGCATGGATCCTGTCGCGTCGGTTTGGAGATCGCTTCGCAGCCGAGACGTTGGCGAAATCAAAAATCGCGCTGCTGTCCTACGCGTCGTTCAACCTCGCGCTCCACTACGCCGCCGGGCCCTTGAGCGGACCGCAGGCGGTCGGCGTGTGCACCCTGCTGGCGGTCGCGGTCTCCGCCTGCGTGGCGTATGGCCGTCATGCAGGTTCGCGGCGTTAGCCCTCGTCGGTGCTCGATTGCAACGCGGCTTCCGGTCGAGCGCTAATCGGTCATCACAAAGCCGGCGTCAGCCGCGTTTGGCTTCCTCTTCCTTGAGTTCCTTCTTCGACAGCTTGCCGATCATGGTCTTCGGCAGTTCGGCGCGGAACTCGATCTTGGCGGGCAATTCTATCTTGGAGAGTTTTTTGGCCGTGAACTCGATCAGTTCTGCCTCGGTCGCTTGGCCCCCATCGACGAGCTTGACGAAGGCCTTGGGCGCCTCGCCCCGGTACTCATCGGGAATCCCGATCACCGTGACTTCCTCGACCGCCGGATGCTCGTAGAGGACCTCTTCGATGCGGCGCGGATAGACGTTGTAGCCTGAACAGATGATGAGGTCCTTGATCCGGTCGACGATGTAGAAGAAGCCGTCTTCGTCCATGATCGCAACGTCGCCGGTGCGGAAGAAGTCGCCGACGAAGGCGCTTTCGGTCTCCTGCGGCCGGTTCCAATAGCCCTTCATCACCTGTGGCCCGGCGGCGCAGATTTCGCCTTCCTCGCCCTGGGCGACTTCACGTGCCGGATCGGCGATGTCGCGCAGTGACAGGGTGGTGCGTGGCAGCGGCAGGCCGATCGAATTTTCGCGCACCGGCCCGCTCAGCGGGTTGCAGGTCAGAACCGGTGCGGTCTCGGATAGGCCGTAACCCTCGACCACTTTGCAGCCGGTCAGCTTTTCGAACTGGGTCTTGACCTCGAGCGGCAGCGCGGCGCCGCCCGACAGGCAGAATTTCAGGGAAGACAGATCGAAAGAACCCAGTTTCTTGTGGTTGATGATCGCATTGAACAGCGTCGGCACGCCGGGCATGATCGTCGGGTGCGTCTTGTTGATCAGCTTGAGGGCGTCATCGAGCACGAAGCGCGGCATGATGACGATCTCGGCGGCGCGCTCGATGCCGTAGTTCATCACCACGGTCATCGCGAAGACGTGGAAGAAGGGCAGGACGGCAAGCACCTTTTCGTCGGCCATCTTGAGTTCGGGCGCCCAGGAGCTGACCTGCGCGACGTTGACGGACAAATTGGCGTGGGTGAGCATCGCGCCTTTCGGCGTGCCGGTCGTACCACCGGTGTACTGCAACACGGCGATATCTTCGTGCGGATCGATCGTCGCGGCTGTGAATTGGCCGTCATTGTTGAGAATGTCGGCTTCCGGAATGAATTTCTCGTGCATCGGGCTGCGCGCGATGTTGGCCAGATCACGCGCCTTTAGAACACGGAAACCAAGCGCTTTTGGTGTTGGAAGTAGTTTCGTAAATGACGCGATTATCGCGTGTTTTAACGCATTTTGTTCGAGTAATGCTTCAACTTTGCTGCACAGCGCTTTCAGATCGAGCGTGATAATGATATCGGTGCCGCTGTCCTCGACCTGAAAACGGAGCTCATCGACCGTGTAGAGCGGGTTATAATTAACGATAATCGCGCCGAGCTTCATCGCGGCGAAATAATGTACGATGAAGGTCGGGCAATTGGGCAGCAGCAGGCCGACCTTGCTGCCTTTACCGATGCCGCGTTGCTGCATGCCGGCGGCGGCGCGATCGACCAGTGCGCCGATTTCGGCATAGGTCAGCTTCTTGCCGAGAAAGTTCGTACACGTATGATTTGGATAACTCGAGATCGCCCGATCAAGCAACTCGCCGACCGGATGGGGGTCGAAGGACTGGCGCCAATCGAGATAATCGGGGTAGCTCTTTAACCACGTTGGACTGAAGTTTTCGTTCGATCCGGCCATTTCATCGGCTCCGGCAGCTGGCCGGGAAGTGGGGTCAGACATGGTTTCGCCATCCATCCTTGTAAAACGGGCGCGACAGATGACACGCCTTGAACCAATTTGGTGCGGCATGGCGCTATTTTGACGCCTATGGTGCGCATTTCACCGCGCCGGCTTGATTAATTCACATGCAGGCACACATGTGAAGGGCCTCCAGAACGGCAACCACAGGACTGGAGTTTCTGGCCCTTGAACCCTTTCTAGCATGGTTGAATGAGGAAGCGTTTACCGCTTCGGCACACTTTTTGCGAATTAATCCGCGCTTTACTGGACGTGTCGTGACTTGGACGGTATAGGGTCGCGACCCTTGTTCACTGGCAAACCCTGAATTAGTGTTAGGCTACAGAGCGTTCTGCTAGCCCGAACCGGCCCGGTGGGAGAATAATATGGACGAAGTCGCGACGAAGATCATCGACATCCTCAAAAAGCACATGAAGGAGCCGCGCGACGATATTGACACGTCGACGGAACTGACGGCGCTGGAGATTGAATCGCTTGATCTCGCAATGATCGTTTTCGACATTGAAGATACGTTTGGCATCGAGATTCCTTATAATGCCAACGAAGATGCCGGCGATTTCAAGACCGTTGGCTCTGTTGTCGACAAAGTGAAAGCGTTGATGGCCGATTCCGGCTCGGACGCAGCCAGCGCAAGCGCCTAAGCGTCTTGCATCCGTCCGCCACGAGAACAGTGACGCGCGATCACTCGGTGAACGGTTTCTCAATCCGCTATGGCCCGGTAATGGGCTGAGGGTGGCCGCGCCGGCCGCCTGTAGATGTCGTTTGGCTGGAGATGATCCTGATCAAGCGTATCGTATCAGGACAAATCAATGGCAGAACAATCTGAAAAACGGCGCGTCGTCGTCACAGGCATGGGTGTCGTCACGCCAATCGGGCTCAATGTCGCGGACTTCTGGCAGGGCCTGCACGAGGCACGCAGCGGCGTCAGCGACGTTGGTGGTTTTCCTTTGGAAGACCTGAAAATCCTGATCGCGGCGCAGATCAAGGATTTCGAGCCCCGCGACCATCTGCGCGGTTTCAAGCGCGACAAGATCATCATGCATGCGGACCGCTATTCCTGGTTCGCCGCCGCCGCGGCCGATCAGGCCGTCAAGCAATCCGGCCTCGAAGTACCTTTTGTCGACCCCTATCGCACGGCATGCATTATCGGCTCAGGTGCCGGTGGCCTCGTCACCTATGAAAAGGCCTACCGCGACCTCTTCATCGAGAACAAGCGCGCGACGCACCCGCTGACGCTGCTGCGCATCATCGGTTCATCGGCTTCCGCGCACGTTGGGATCGAATTCGGTGTCAAGGGGCCGACCTTCGCGACCTGTAGTGCCTGTTCGACGGCGACCCACGCGATCGGAACGGCGCGCGACTATATCGAGCACGGCCTCGTCGACGTGGCGATCGCCGGGGCATCCGAGTCTGTGATCAACTACGGCACCATGAAGGCGTGGCAGGCGTTGCACGTGCTTTCGCCCGAAGGCTGCTTCCCGTTCTCGAAAAAACGCAATGGCACCGTGCTCGGCGAAGGCGCCGGCATACTGGTGCTGGAAGAATACGAGCATGCCAAGGCGCGCGGCGCGACGATCCTGGCCGAGCTGTGCGGTTATGGCATGACGTCTGACGCCCAGGACATGGTCAACCCGGATATCGAAGGCCCGAAGGTGGCGATGGAACTCGCGCTCCAGGATGCCGACCTGGAGCCAACGGCGATCCAGTATCTCAACGCCCACGGCACCGCGACGACGCTCAACGACAAGAACGAGACCAACGCGATCAAGGCTGTCTACGGTGACCACGCCTACAAGCTGGCGGTATCGTCGACGAAGTCGATGCACGGGCACCCGCTCGGGGCCGGCGGCGGCATCGAAGCCGTGGCGTGCATCAAGGCGATCGAAGAGGGTTGGGTGCCGCCGACGGCGAATCTCGAAGAGGCCGATCCGGAATGCGATCTCGACTACGTGCCCAACGTCGGCCGTGACATGCAAGTCGACTACGCGATGTCGAACTCCTTTGCGTTCGGCGGTCTCAATGCCGTGCTGGTGTTTGGCAAACCGCCGGCCTGAGACGTGCCTGTTCGATCGCCCCTTAGGAAGACCGACGCTTGACGGGCTCGGTTGCGGAGTTGATCGATGCCGACAAACCTGATCCGGCAGAAACTGGATGAGCGCCCTGCGGCGGCGGCGACCAAACGCGCGCCGGCGCCGGAGCGGCTCGCGGTGCTCACGGCCGGGCAGGTCAGCGTGCGCATCCGCCTGCACCAGACCCGCACGGCCGACCTGATCTGGCGTGCCCTGCCGCTGCATTCGATCGTCGAAACCTGGGGCGACAGCATCCATTTCGACACACCGCTCAAAACCGGCCGCGAGCGCTCAGCGAAAGTCAACGTGGCGCCGGGTGATGTGTGTTTCTGGACCGAAGACGAGCGCGTGGTGTTGGCGTGGGGCCCAACCCCGATTTCGCGGCCAAGCGAGGTGCGTCTCATGCGGCCCTGTAATATCTGGGCCGAGGCGATCGACGACCCGTCGGCACTGGCGGCTGTAACGCCGGGCGAAAAGGCGGTGCTGAGCCGGGCTTGAGTGCCAAGAACCGCCAGCCGGTAAAGTGCTCAGCGCCAATGCTGCGCGATCCACGGCGTCGGCCGGACGTGTTTGTAGAGCTTCTGGCGTAGCGAACGGTCGGGCCAGTGGCCGATCAGGGCGTCTTCGGCGTCGGGCTTGCCGGTGAAGGCGACGATCCGCGCATCCGCCGGCAGTTCCGCGACCTGCACAAAGTTCATTGGCCAACGCGGCAGCAGCGTGTGCTTGAAGCTGACGCACCACGTTGCCGGCCAAAACACCATCTCGGGGATCGTATCGGAAATGTATTGCTGCTCGATCCGCCACTTGCCAAGGATGACCTCCGGGTCGGCAACAAAGTCATCGAAGATGCGCGTGTGCTGGCCGGCAGGAAAACGAAACGCCGAGGTGTTGCCAACGCCCTGGCCGGGCTGCGTCCAGTTGTCGATCGCAATGTAGGCGCCCGGCCGATAATCGAAGAAATCATCGAGCGACCCGGTAATGACGAGATCGAGGTCGAGGAACAGCACGTCGCCGGCCAGTTGGGCGAGGGGATGCTGCCAGACCGAGAGTTTGCGCCATGGCGTCCAGGCGACGCGATCCGGAATGTTGATCGACGGCAGTGGATGCAACTCGATGCCGTCGTCGATGCCAGTGGTATCGTCGGTGAAGCACACGAAGCGTGTCGCTTGCGTGACGTTGCGTCGGACCATCGATGCCAACCGGTTGACGTACTCCGGCCCGTACCGTGTCCCCCACTTCATGCAGATGATGGTTCTATGCGCCATCGAGGCCCCGTCATTCAAATCAGGTCGCTCGGCCAGCCATAGTCTGCGCTCGGGCCGCTGCCAAGCGTGAGATCGAGCATGTAGCGTGCGACACGTTCGGCGCTGGTGCGTTCGAGGCCGATCCGTCGTCCTGTCGCGCCGATCCGGCGCCGGCGGGCGTCGTCGCCGGCGAGCGCGGCCATCTGGTCGGCGAGCTCCTCGAGGCTGGTATAGAGGATGACGCCGTCGTCGTAGAGCGAATCGAGGCGGCTGCCATAGGGACAAAACGGCACGATGCCATGCACGAGCAGGTGCGCGATGCGGTCTGACGAATAGAGGAAATCGACGGGCAGCGTGTCATCGAGCGGAAGGTTCGGCGACATCGTGCCACTGGCCAGGGTCTCGAGGTAGTTCGGGCCACTGAGGCGGGGCGTATCGAGCACGCCGCCGGCGGCAAGGAAACGGAACTCCGAAGGCAGGGCTGCGCTCAGACCCCGGGCCTGGTCGGCACGCCGTTCGATGCCCGTGCCAAGGAAAATGCCATCGTAGGCGGCGTCGGCGCGCGCCACCGTGGAAAGGTCGCGGACCGCGATGGCAGCGTCCACCAGATTTGGAAAATAAGCGATCGAATGCGGTTTGGCGCCGAGCGCGCGCAAACGCTCAGGTGCTGCCGTCGTGATGAACGAGATGTCGACATGTGTCGCGCGGTTGCGAAAGCGGGCCATCGTTTCCGTTCGAAACAGAGCATCGACGTTGAACTGTGCGAGGCGGACGCCGGGCACCGCTGCGCGGATGGCATCGAAGGTCTCGGGCTCGGTCATGTCGGCATGGCCGAACAGGACAAGATGCGGCCGGTAGGCCTTGGCGGTGGCAACCAGGGCGCGGTTCATGGCGCCGCGCCCGAGCGTCTTGCGCCCGACGATGGAAGCCTCGCGGGCAACGTCACGATCCGAGAAGGGCATGACATGACAGCCGGCACGCACAAACCCGGCATGCAGCGCAAAGTTCGTATTGTAGTAGGGGGCACCAAAAGCGGAGCGGCCGAAATCGCCGATCAGCATTATGCGTTTTCCGGTCATGCGCGGCCTCATGCAACGTCGCTTCGGAACCGTTCAAATTACGCGTGCGCCATGGCAGACAGATTCAACGCATGGCATCGGGCAGCCAGGCATCACCGGCCAACATCGCCTCGATATCGCGGGCATGCGGCGTGACGTCGAGAAAATCCGTGGGGCGGCCAAAGCCGCTAAGCGTTTCCGTTACGATCTCACCTTGCGCATAATGGCGGTACTTATAGTTCTTCCTAACATCATAGTCACGGTCCACCAGACGCATGAAACCTGTCCCCAGGCGCTTGAAGGTGCGCCCGGCCTTCTTGACGTCGACCGGGTTGTTGCGCGGATCCCCGTCGGGGTCGAACGCCGAGCGCGGCGCAAAGCACAGGTGCAGGCAGCGACAATCCGAACCGGCCCAAGGCTCGTGCTGCCAGAAGTTGTACGCGTGATCCCAGGCATAGCCGGGTCGAAAGACCATGTCCTTGCCATGCAGGCGTTCGTGGTTCGGCTGGTGCCACGATGAAATGCCGGCAAAGTTGTAGAGTTTCGTAATCGACCGCGCGTGTGGCGGGATGTAACCACGCGCCGTGTGCCCGGCGAGGTCGAGCATGCAGGTGTGAACGGTATGACCGAAAACACGCCAGTAGTCGTCGAACTCACCCGACATGATGCGGCCGCGCAGGCGGACGAGGCCGTCACGGTCATAAATCTCATCGCCGTCTACACCGAACACCCACGTATCGGTGCCGGCGAAATGCTCGACATGGGCGTGCGTCCGGTTGGCATCATCCACGTCGATGACCTGGAGATGGCCGTGCTTGGCGGCGAGGCCGTCGAGGATGGCATGCGTGCGGTCCTTGGAGCGATTGTCCATGACGAGGATTTCATCACAAAAGTCCGCGACATTGCTGAGCGCCCACCCGACGAAATGCTCTTCGTTCTTGACGAGGCAGACGCCGACTATCCTACGATGGGTCATGTTTGCAATCGATCATGGGCACCGTCTTGTGACGCCGTCTTGGGGCAGTGTGTTGGCAAGCCGAGATGCTGTGCCTGAGTACATCCTCCGAAGTCGGAGGTTTAGCATCCAGGTTGTGGACGGCGTTCTTTTCAGTGGACGGCACAACTACGCTGCGCAGGCGCTCGGGCCCGCACGCCCGGGGCCTGATGATTCTGGCGGATCATCGCGGAGATAGTGCCTTGTCTTCCTTCGCTGCCAATTCAGTTGGCGGACTGAACCGGCATTCAGCGAGTGATGCACAAAAGGCACGCTCAAGTGTTTTGAGTGCAGTGGTTGTGTTCCAACTGTGGACAACTTCATCAAAACTTTCTCAGATTACCAATCAATTCGGACTTCAGCCCGTTTGAGGGACGGGGGCAGGTGCTGTTGGCCGCTGACAGATGACCCATCTTGTTCAGTCGGTCAACAGCGTCACTCGTACGGAAATGACGTTCGCCAGTTGAGTTGTGAGGAGGCGCAACGGTCATGACGCGAGATGAACGACTGGAAGAGCTGTGGCACACGGCGGCGATGCTGGATGACGAGCAGCTCCACGAGGCGATCGCATTCCTCGAGGAATTCGTCATTCATGGCAAAGCGGCAACACGGCAAGAGGAAACGGGCGAAGCCCAGGCACCAAAGTCCTACACGGAATTCATCACCGAGCTGAGCGCAACGTTGCGGACCAGTGAGGATGTGGCTTGAACTTTCGCAGAAGTGCGCCACGACGACCGTGACGTGAAGAGGCAGGAGCGGCAACGACCGGGCGCGTGTCTGCCGGCACGATCATGTCGAACGGGGTTGAACTCGGCGTTTGCGCGAACTCTTGATGCGCCGCGTGATGATATTGGAACCCGAACTGTAGATCTGTCCGCCGGTCCACCACACATCCTTGCCGCGGATTTTTGGCGTGATCATATCGATCCAACCTTGCGGAACGCCGGCGGGTAGAAAATACCTGCGGAAAAACTGCTGCGTCTTCTTCGGTCGCAGCGCAATCAGCTTCTTCGTCTTGGGATCCGACTTGCTGACCTCGTGCAGCAACCAGAGTGTCGCTGCACTGGCCACCCGCGTCGCGCCCTGTAGAAAAATCGGAATGCACGCGGATCCGCAAACCGTCCCGGGGAGGACCGCTGTCGTGAGGCGACGCGTCTTTCTGAGCCGGCGCAGCGTCTTGATGACTTTGTGGCCCTCACGCATGCTGCCGCCGCCCGAGTTGAGCACGAGCTCGACGCCGTTCAGTGCTCTGTCGTGCCACTTGCTGATGGCCCGACTGAGTTGTTTCGCCATCGGTCTTTGAATGCGACCGGACCACACTATCCGAACCTTTCCTCTGCTCTCGGAATAGTACGTTTTCATGCCCGCGGTGGCGGACTGTGTCACGGCGAGGGAACAGATCACCGAAAACCCCGCCAAGGCACTCGCGGATATCCATCGTCGACGTGTCATTTGCCTGTTTCCCGGGTGTCCTGTTGCGTGATCCGTTGGTGTGAACGTGCTTCGTGTGTGTGTGGTCTGGCGGTTCCAGGAGCCACGTCATGATCCGAATTTAGACGAAATCTGAGCACGTTATATGATTTGCGTCACACCAGAGCCTGACGTCTATCACCGCGCGATGCCGGCACCCGGCAACTATTGCCGGCGGTGGCATGCGACGTTCGCGAGGCACTACAGAGGTGGGCCGATCAAGATGGACTCTTATGAGTGGGGTTGGACCGAACTAACCCAGCTCGCCTGAATCACTGAACGATTGCGGCGCGAGGCCGACCGCGTCGACCGTTACATCGTCGATATTCGTGGGGCTCACTGCGAAGGCGACGGCGAGGTCGCCATCGAGTTTTTGGCTGACGGATGCCGCAAGCAATGCAAGCGCGGCATCGACACTGGCCTGGCTCGCGTCGATCCCAACGAGCGCGGCCCGGCCAGCGTTGTAGGCGGCTTCTCCGACCAAGCCGCCGGAGTTTTCCTCATTCGAGAACGCCAGGCCGACGGTCAGCCGGTTCTGCAGCACCTGGTCAACCTGGTCGGCAACGGCCTGTTCCGAAGGCGTCCCCATGGTCTTAAGGATGTCGACGGCGGCAAGAAACTCGATGACGATCTCGCCACGCGTCAGATCTCCGGATGCGAGCCGGTCTTGCCAATAGCCGATCTCGTCTGCGTTGGGCGCGGCGCCGCCCGGGCCCGGGCGCAGGAGCACGTTGGTGTAGATCATCTCGAGAAACGCGGCGACCGGTTGGTCGAGCGAATAGTCCGAGAAGTCGGCGGCGACGGCTGCATCGAAGAACTGGTCGGCGCGTCTCGCCAGTGCATCAGCGAAACTTCGTCCCGCCGCCATGTCGCCCGTTGCGGCGTCGATATGGAACTGCAGCCCGTCCGACTCCGGGGCCCGGTCGAAATACGCGATGTAGAGTTTCGCGATGTCGTTGGCGAGGGCCAGTGGATTGGTCGCGAGATAGATTTCCTGCTCGGGAAGGCTGGGAACCGAAATACTTTCGCCGTCGGTGAGATTGGTGGCATTGCTGCCGAACACGACATGGCGGCCATCGGCGGATATCGAGGCGCTGCCACTGCCGGCGTTGCCCTGGTTGCCATCGCTGTCCGTCGAAACACGGACGATCGCGCCGGATAGGGTGTCCTTTATGAAGATGTCATTGGTTTCATTGGTGTCGCCGGGGACGAGGTCATCGGCAAAGCTGGAGAATGCCACGTAACGACCATCGTCCGAGATTGACGGCGAGCCGAAGCCGAAGAAGTTGGCGCCGTCGCTTTGGTCGCCGTTGCTGTTCGTGGATACGCGCGTGACCAGGCCGGTCTGCATATCCCGGACAAAGATGTCGGTCTCCCCGTTGGTATCACCGGCGACGAGATCGTCGGCGTTGCTTTCGAACGTCACATAACGACCGTCCACCGAGATCGAGGTGCCGGTGCTTCGTGTGTTGCCGTCATCGCGGGAAATGCGTTCGATGGCACCGGTCTGAACATCCTTCACGAACAAATCATACGCGTCGTTGGTATCTCCAGAAACGAGGTTGCTCGAGTCGCTGCGGAACACGACGAAGCGACCATCACTTGAAATCGCTGGAAAGATGCCTGCACCGTCGCCCTCGGCGCCGGACCCGCTGACGGAAATCCGACTTGTCGAGCCGGTCAACGTATCCTTGAGAAAGATATCCTGTCGGCTGTTCGTATCGCCGGCAACGAGATTGTTCGCCAGGCTCACGAACACAACGAAACGCCCGTCGGCCGAAATCGACGCGTTCGAGCTGAACAAGTTGCCTTCGGCGCCGTTGCTGTCACTCGAGACAAGTGTCAGTACGCCGGTCAGTGTGTCCTTAAGATAGACTTGTCGGGCCGTCGGACCGGCAACCGCCTGGCCGTTTACGAAGGTGGCGGCAGGCGACACTTCAAACGCGACAAAGCGGCCATCATCGGAGGTCGAGGCGTTTGAACTACGGCCTGCGATTTGAACGCCATTGCTGTCGGTCGAGATCAGTGTCAACGCCCCCGTCAAGGTGTCCTTGATGAAGACATCGTCACCGCCATTGGTATCGCCGGCGAGGAGATCGTTGCTACTGGTGAAGACAACGAAGCGTCCGTCCGCCGTGACGCTGTCTTCAGCGATGCGCGTGCCCAGTCCGATGGCTTCGTTGCCGGCGGAATCCGTCGATACTTTGGAAATAACCATGGCACTCAATACTCATTCAATAAAAGTCGATGCTAAAGTCGTGGATCGACCTACGGCAATCACTATGGCAGTTGTGTGAGCAGTACGCCCGAAGCGCGTGACCGCCCCGCCTCACTACCGAAAAAGCTCAATGGCCGCTGGCAACGCCCGCATGGCGCGCCGGACGACAAGGCCACAGTGGGCTCGATTGTTGTCTGGTGGTCCGTTCGGCGTCAGGCCTTAAGCTGCAAAGTTGATGTCTAAATCTCATTGTTCCAAATTTGCGCAAATCGAGTATTTGCGAAGGACACCGCTATTTCGGCAATCGATTAAATATTGGTCTTCATCAGCGCACCGACCCAAGCACAGCCCGCACAGAAAATCCAGATCATCGGTAGGCGACTTTAGCTATGGCGATCATCGATCAAAGGGGAGGGCTGAGCCAGCTCGCGAAGCGGCGCGACGTCGTCGATCGCAATGGTGCGGCCCTCAACGTGGACACCGTAGGGCTTCAGCGTCGCAAACGCACGCGACAGGTTTTCCGGTGTCATGCCAAGCAGACTGGCCAGCGTGCGCTTGCTGACATCGAGCTGAAAGGCGCCGTTCTGCGACGTTTCTTCGTGGCGTCGGATGACGTAGTTGGCAAGGCGTTCGGCGCCGTTGCGCAGTTTGTGGTTCTTGAGCGCCTTGACGACACTGCGGTAGCACGTCGCCAGTTCGATGACCATGGAGCGCGCGAACGCGGGGTCGGTGGTGAACATCAGGCGAATGGTTTCTGCTGGGATCATCAGGACACGTGATTTGTGTGTCGTGCGTGCCGACATCAGATACTGCGCATCCTTGAGCACAGCCGCGAGGATGAACGTCGACACCGGGCGCACCAGACCCATGGCGGTCTCGCGCTCATTGGCCCCAGCGTAGAGCTCGACGCACCCCTCGGTCACAACGTAGAGGAAGTCCGCCGGGTCGCCCTCCGTGATCAATTGCACCTGCGGCGGAAAGCGCTGGAAGTAGGCGAGCTGCATCATCTCGAAAAAATTGTCGGCATCCATGTCCGCGAACAATGCAAGTTCGCGGATCAGGTCGAGTTCGTCGCTGCGCATGACATTCAGACCCTGAGCTGATGGCTTGGCGCACATTACGATTGATGGCTTGATAAATGTCAATTGCGAAGCCGGAGTTCAATACTTATCAGTATTTCATAAATCAATTGAACGGAACAGCTATATCAATACTGAAAATAAAAACATAAATACTGAGAACTATTTGACTTAAGTCAAGTAATTGAGTGTCGAGATCGACATCCTGCACCTTGTTATTCGTTCGAAAACCGCTCTCACAGCGGCGGCTATAGGGGAACAGAGATGAACAATCTCGACGGCGTCACGACGACCGATCAACATCGTGCGCTTGGCATGAGCACGTTCGCGTTCAGTGTCTGCTTCGCAACGTGGACAATCTTCTCAATCATTGGCGTGCGTATCAAACAGGACCTCGGTCTGACCGATACACAGTTCGGCCTGCTCGTCGCGACGCCGATCCTGACCGGTTCCCTGAGCCGGATATTTCTCGGTATCTGGACCGACCAATACGGCGGCCGCCTGGTGTTTACGCTGGTCATGGTCGCCGCCGCGATCGCGACGTTCCTGCTGTCGACGGTCACGACCTATCCGATGTTCCTGCTCGCGGCATTGGGCGTCGGCCTGGCCGGCGGTTCGTTTGCCGTTGGCATCGCCTACATCTCTAAATGGTATCCGCAGGAGCGCCAGGGGACGGCGCTCGGCATCTTCGGTGTCGGCAACGTCGGTGCCGCTGTAACCAACTTCGGTGCACCGTTTCTGCTGGTGGCTTTTGGCTGGGTGCAAACCGCGCAGATTTATGCGGTCGCGATGCTGGTGACAGCCGCGGTCTTCTACCTGACGACGCGAGAAGACCCGGCCCTGCTCGCACGCCGCGCGCGTGGTGAAAAGCCACGCAACACGCTGCTCGAGCTCGAGCCGCTGCGCAACCTGCAGGTTTGGCGTTTCGCGCTCTATTATTTCTTTGTGTTCGGCGCCTTCGTCGCGTTGGCGTTGTGGCTGCCGCGCTACCTGATCGGCGTCTACGGCCTCGACATCAAGACAGCCGGCATCCTGGCGGCGTTCTATGCGGTACCGGCCAGTCTGTTCCGCGCCTACGGCGGGCATTTGTCCGACAAGTACGGCGCGCGCGCCGTCATGTACGCAACGTTCGGTGTCTCGGCGGTGTGCTGCTTCCTGCTGTCCTACCCGCAGACCGACTACATCATTCATGGAATCGAAGGCCCGATCGCCTTCTCGACCCAGATGGGCCTCGTACCGTTCGTCGTCGCGATCTTCGTGCTTGGTTTCTTCATGAGCCTGGGCAAGGCAGCGGTCTACAAACACATCCCCGTCTACTATCCCGATCACGTCGGCTCGGTCGGTGGCCTGGTCGGCATGATCGGTGGCCTCGGTGGTTTCATCCTGCCGATCACGTTTGGCGTCATGAATGACCTGACCGGCATCTGGACAAGCTGCTTCATGCTGCTGTTCGCGATCACGGCCATCTCAGGCCTGTGGATGCACTTCTCGATCCTCGCCATGGAACGCGAAGCGCGCCTGCGGGAAGGCGGCGAGCCACTACCTGAACTGCCCGAAATGCAACCGATCCATCAGGCAGCCGTGCATGCCACGCCAACGCGTGTCATCGAGGACTGGCGGCCGGACGATGAAGAGTTCTGGCAGACCAAGGGACGGGCGATCGCACGCCGCAACTTGTGGATTTCGATCCCCGCCCTGCTGCTCGCCTTCTCGGTGTGGCTGGTGTGGAGTGTCGTCGTCGCCAAACTGCCGGCAATCGGTTTCAAGTATACGACCGACCAGTTGTTCTGGCTGGCGGCGCTGCCGGGGCTGTCCGGCGCGACGTTGCGGATCTTCTATTCCTTCATGGTGCCAATCTTCGGCGGGCGCCTGTGGACGACACTGACCACGGCGTCGCTGATGATCCCGGCGTTCGGCATCGGCTATGCGGTGCAGAACCCGGATACGCCGTACCTGATCTTCCTGGTGCTTGCCTTGCTGTGTGGTCTGGGCGGCGGCAACTTCGCCTCGTCGATGGCCAACATCAGCTTCTTCTTCCCGAAGGCCGAGAAGGGCAACGCGTTGGCACTCAATGCGGGCCTGGGCAACGCCGGCGTCAGCGTCATGCAGTTCCTGGTGCCGATCGTCATCACGGCAAGTGTGTTCGGCGCGCTCGGTGGTGAGCCGCAAACCGTCAATGAATCAACCAAGCTGTGGATCCAGAACGCCGGGTTCGTTTGGATACCGTTCCTGATGATCGCGACGTTCGCGGCATGGTTCGGCATGAACGATATCGCATCCGCGCGTGCCTCCTTCAAGGAGCAGGCGGTGATCTTCCAGCGCAAGCACAACTGGATCATGTGCTGGCTCTACACGGGCACGTTCGGCTCGTTCATCGGCTACTCGGCGGGCTTCCCGCTGCTGGCCAAGACACAGTTCCCCGAAGTCGACTCGCTGCAGTTCGTGTTCCTCGGACCGCTCGTCGGTGCGCTGTCGCGGGCGGCAACCGGCTGGGTCTCCGACAAGTACGGCGGTGGTCGCGTGACGTTCTGGACGTTCGTGCTGATGATCGCAGCTGTCGCCGGCGTGCTCTACTTCCTTGGCATCAAGGATCAGCCGGGCGCGTTCTGGGGCTTCTTTGCAATGTTCATGGTGTTGTTCTTCGCGACCGGCATCGGCAATGCATCCACGTTCCAGATGATCCCCGTGATGATGCGCTCCGAGATCGATCGGCTGATGCCAGAACTGCCAACCGCCGATCGCATCCGCCAGGCGGAAAAGGAATCGGCCGCGATCATCGGCTTCACATCGGCTGTCGCGGCCTACGGCGCCTTCTTCATCCCGAAGAGCTACGGCACGTCGATCGCGATGACCGGCGGACCGTCGGCCGCCCTGTGGGCCTTCCTGATCTTCTATGCGACGTGCGCCGCCGTGACCTGGTGGTACTACACGCGGCCCGGCGGTCTCCTGCACGATATCGAACGTGGCATCGAACGCAATCCAACCAGCCCGCAAGCGGCCGAATAGAGGGACGATATCCATGAGTCATTTTCTCGACCGCCTGACGTTTTTCAAACGCACGCCGGAGCCGTTTTCGAGCGGCCACGGTGTCACCACCAACGAAGACCGGCGTTGGGAGGACGGTTATCGCAAGCGCTGGCAACACGACAAGATCGTGCGCTCGACGCACGGTGTGAATTGCACGGGTTCGTGCTCCTGGAAGATCTACGTCAAGGGCGGGATCGTCACCTGGGAGACGCAGCAGACCGACTATCCACGCACGCGACCCGACCTGCCCAACCATGAACCGCGCGGCTGTTCGCGCGGTGCGAGCTTCAGCTGGTACCTCTATTCCAACAACCGGGTGAAATACCCGCTGGTGCGCAAGCGTCTCATGAAGCTGTGGCAGGAGGCACGCAAGACGCTGACGCCGGTCGCAGCATGGGCCTCGATCGTCGAGGACCCGGCGAAACGCGCGACCTATACCAAGAAGCGTGGCCACGGCGGCTTCGTGCGCGGCAGCTGGGATGAAGTCACGGAACTGATCGCGGCGGCCAACGCCTATACGGCAAAGACCTATGGCCCGGACCGCGTGTTCGGCTTCTCGCCGATCCCGGCGATGTCGATGGTGTCCTATGCCGCCGGCTCGCGCTACCTGTCGCTGCTCGGCGGCGTGTGCATGTCGTTCTACGACTGGTATTGCGACCTGCCACCGGCCTCGCCGCAGACCTGGGGCGAGCAGACCGACGTGCCGGAATCGGCCGACTGGTACAACTCGGGCTTCCTCATCCTGTGGGGCTCGAACGTGCCGCAGACGCGCACGCCGGATGCGCATTTTTATACCGAGGCGCGCTATCGCGGTGCCAAGAGTGCGGTGATCAGCCCGGACTATTCCGAAGCCTCGAAGTTCGCCGACATGTGGCTTGCCGTGAAACAGGGCACGGACTCGGCGCTGGCGATGGCCATGGGGCACGTCATCCTGCGCGAGTTTCATGTCGACCGTCAGGTCCCCTACTTCGAAGACTATGCGCGCAAGTATACCGACATGCCGATGCTGGTCCGCCTCGTCAAGCAGGGCGACCACTATGTGCCCGAGCGCCTGCTGCGTGCATCGGATTTCGTTGGCGCGCTCGAAGAGACCAACAACCCCGAATGGAAAACGGTCGCCTACGACCAGGCCAGCGGTGACAAGATCGTGGTGCCGAACGGCTCGGTTGGCTTCCGGTGGGGCGAGCAGGGCAAGTGGAACCTCGAGGAAAAAGAGGCCGGCGGCGGTGAGACCAAGCTCAGACTGTCACTGGCTGACGTCAAGGATGACGTGAGCGGTGTCGGCTTCCCCTATTTTGGCAACCGCGAGCATGATCATTTCACGGGCACCGATCACCCGAGCGTGCTCGTGCGTAACGTCCCGACCAAGACGCTGAAGCTGGCCGATGGCGAAACGTTGGTTGCCTCCGTCTACGACCTATTCCTTGCCAACTACGGGATAGACCGCGGTTTCGGCGGGGCGCACGTCTCGAAGAACTATAACGACATGGAGCCCTACACGCCGGCGTGGGCCGAGCACATCACCGGGGTGCCGCGCGACCAGATCGTCCAGGTGGCGCATGAATTCGCCTCCAACGCCGAGAAGACCAACGGCCGCTCGATGGTCATCATCGGGGCGGCGATGAACCACTGGTATCACTGCGACATGAACTATCGCGGCGTGATCAACATGCTCGTGATGTGCGGGTGTGTGGGCCAGTCGGGAGGGGGCTGGTCGCACTACGTCGGCCAGGAGAAGTTGAGACCACAATCCGGCTGGCTTCCCCTGGCCTTCGGACTCGATTGGAGCCGTCCACCGCGCCAGCAGAACTCGACATCCTGCTTCTACGCACACTCCGATCAATGGCGCTACGAGACGCTGGACGTGAAGGAGATCGTGTCGCCGACCGCTCCGGCCGGGCCCTGGGATGGCGCGCTGATCGACTACAACGCGCGCGCCGAGCGGATGGGCTGGCTGCCCTCGGCACCGCAACTCGAGACCAATCCGTTGGAGGTTGCGAAACAGGCCGCGGCATCCGGCAAGGACGCCAAGGACTTCGTTGTCGATGCCTTGAAGGCGGGCACACTCAACATGTCGTGCCACGATCCCGACAACCCGAAGAACTGGCCGCGCAACATGTTCGTGTGGCGCTCCAACCTGCTCGGGTCATCGGGCAAGGGGCACGAGTATTTCCTCAAGCACCTGCTCGGCACCAGCCATGGCGTGATGGGCAAGGACCTCGGGGAAATCGGACTCAGCAAGCCGCAGGACGTGGTGTGGAACGACGAGGCGCCGGAAGGCAAACTCGATCTCCTCGTGACGCTCGATTTCCGCATGTCGACGACCTGCGTGCTCTCCGACATCGTGCTGCCGACGGCGACCTGGTACGAGAAGGACGACCTCAACACGTCCGACATGCACCCCTTCATCCATCCCCTGACCGGTGCCGTCGACCCGCTGTGGGAAGCCAAGTCCGACTGGGAGATCTACAAGTCGATCGCGAAAAAGTTTTCCGAGGTCGCGCCGGAGGTGCTCGGCGTCGAGCAGGATGTCGTGCTGACACCGATCATGCACGACACGCCGGCGGAAATCGCGCAGGCGCTCGACGTCAAGGACTGGAAGCGCGGCGAGTGCGAACCGGTGCCCGGCAAGACGATGCCGGCAGTGGCGGTCGTCGAGCGCGACTACCCCAACCTCTACAAGCGGTTCACGTCGGTTGGCCCGCTGATGGAGAAACTCGGCAACGGCACGAAAGGGATCAACTGGAACACCGAGCACGAGAT
>JBPCVZ010000230.1:0-2887 GCA_051010015.1 Hyphomicrobiaceae bacterium | reverse complement strand
CTTGGATAGTTGGGGACGAGCGAATTGTCGCTTTGTCGGACCGTATCGAAGCAAAGGGCCTTTTACGCCGGCCAGAGCTTGAGTCAGAAGATGTAGCGTGTTTCCTACGGGAAACTGGCGTTTGAATAGAAAGGGAGCGATCTATTCGTGACCGAACCAGATGTCTTCACAAATCGTAGCACATTGCTCGTTCTGGTAGGTGGTCCGAGCGGTGCCGGCAAGACCACTTTGTCGAACCACCTGATAGGGGGGCAATCAATTGGCAGCTTCCAAATTCCATCCGACCTTCCGATATTACGTACTGATTCCCGTTCCATGCTGCAGAAAGGTTTTGGCGGCGGTGTCCTGTTGGTGGAGTTTGCGACCAACCGGCTAGTCGAGTCGCATCACAAGATGCAGGCAAAACTAGGCATCCCCAAGTTAGTCGCCCTGGCTGATCGGGTGATCACAGTCACCTATAGTATCGATAAAAAAGAGCTTCTGCGGCGCTATCGCCAACGTATGGCGCACGAGACTCTACGACGAACACCTGAGCTGTTACGATACTTGCGCTTCGGCAAATGGAAGGGCTATCTGAAATTGGGACTAAGCAACGACATTGAGCAGGGCTATCGGGAATGGCGGGAAATTCTCGCCGCACAGGATTCTGGAAGTATTGAAGCTCATCTAGTTGTGCACTCTTCGCCAGCGCAACCTGGAGAATATTTCGTCAAAGAGGCCTGAACAAACGCAGGCATTGCCGCCAAACTGGATTTGCTTTTTGGTGCCGGAGAAGGGTGAGCGGGCTGCCAGTGGACTTTCAAGAATTGCGTCCCCAGGCTGTCTTGAAGCGTGTCGCAATAGAGGCGACTTGGCTAACCCAAATCAGTTGATGGGTGGTCCTCCGCGATCCAAATAGGAACTCTACTCGCGCCAACGTTAGCACAGTGCGAAGTTGTCATTTTTGTCAGTGAGATGGTCCCGATTGTCTGAACAGTAAATCCGCTTCTTGCGGCAGCCGCAGGGGCAGACTTTCTGATCATCGGCAAGATCATACTCAAAGATAACGCGCGGCAATTCAGCTGGCAGTGGCCGGCGGCCAGGCTTCTTGCGCGGGTGTTCGGGAATGGTGGTCTCATCAATGTCGGCTTCTGGCGTCCCGCTCGATTGCTCAATCGTTGCTTCTAATTCGTTGAACAAGTGCATCTGATCGAGGGGCTCCGAAGCGCTTGTGCGTCAATAGCTGAAGTTATACTCCTAGTCTTGGTCAAACGAGGCTAAGTCTTTGCTGGGATCAATGGTTTTGTCGATTATGTACTGCGCGACCCGCTGCGATCCGAACGCTTCAAGGTACGCCGCGCGACCGCGAGCAGCGATTTCCCGATAAGTTCCGCTGGATAAGGCTGCTTTCATCTTTTCTACCAGGTCATTCTCATCATGGTAGTAGATCGCGGCATCTTCAGGAATATACTTCTGGAGGCCGATGGTTGCAGGGACCAAAGCGGCACAACCAACGCCGAAAACCTGGGCGATACGGTCTGACGAATACAGGTCTTCATTGTATAGTGACGCAATCAATCCAAATTTGGCGGACCGCATAAAATTTTCAAAATTGAAGCCGTACAGAGCTGCGTTTTTCTTACCACCTCCAGTAACAACGCTCATATCTGCGGATTCAACCGCCTTTAGCAAGTGATCCACTCGCTGGCGGCTACTGGCAACATATACGAGATCGTGAGGCCGCTCCTGGTTTGCATTTTGATCAAATGTACCTGGGTCCAAAGGGTTTGGCACATAGTATGTGTGTGGAAAAATTTCTCTAACCCGTCGCAAGCGGTCACCGCCGGTCGTTATGAAGGCAGCGTCGATAACTTCCTTGAGCCGGCTCAACCGCAAGGCCGATGCATGTTGTGCGGTAACATCAATGTAGTCGCAGTCAACCATACAAACGCGTGTATTGTGCCGGTCTCTAATAGTCGAATAGGTCTTTGCGTCAATGATGTCTGCGTGACAGGATACAAGGACCTGAGGTTGAAGCTTATCACATGCTTCTATCAAATAACGTCGCGCATAACCTTTGCCAAGCGCGCGCATGCCCATTGCAAAACTGTCAGCAACATCCCGGTCAGACATGAAGAATGTATAGTTTTCCGTTCGATAAAACCCGGCAAGAAGCATTTTATAGAAGGAGTAATAAAAATACTGATGCTTTAAGCGGAATCCAGGAGCTACAATAATTACTTTCATTCTCTACCCCTATAGTTGGTGTGTATTCCGCTTAGGTTGTGACGTACTGTTCCGTAGTCTAGACCGTATGTCCTTCCCCGTGTGACGCGACTCACCCCCGATGTGCATTCGAGGGTTGCCCGGATGGGCCGGGCAGAGCCTCACACAAGGAGGGCGAGTCTTGGCACATCATAACGAAGTTTTCATTGGGATCGATACATCGAAGTTGCGCAATGCGGTGGCCGTTGCCGAGGCTGGCCGCAATGGTAAGGTTCGCTATCTCGGCGAGATCGACACGAGTGAGGCCGCGACGAAGAAGCTGGTCACTTCGCTGGCGAGCAAATATCGCAAGCTGACGTTCTGCTACGAGGCCGGCCCGACCGGCTACGGTTTGCAGCGGCTCATCGAGAGCCTGGGCCATTGCTGCATCGTTGCCGCACCATCACTCATTCCGAAGAAGGCCGGCGATCGGATCAAGACCAATCGGCGCGACGCCGAAGGCTTGGCGCGGCTGCTCAGGGCCGGCGAGTTGACGCCGGTATGGGTGCCTGATGCGCGCCATGAAGCGATGCGCGAACTTGCCCGCGCACGCGATGCAGCGCGCCAGGACTTGACCCGCAAACGCCAGCAGGTTTCCTCGATGCTGCTGCGGATGGGGCTGCACTATCCGGGCATCAAGACG
>JBPCVZ010000229.1:0-14094 GCA_051010015.1 Hyphomicrobiaceae bacterium | reverse complement strand
GTCTCACCGTCGTTGGGGGAAGCGTGCCGGGCCCGGCAGCGAAAGCGGCGCCGGCACGAAAAGGCGCTAGGCTTCGTCGAGATCGATGTCGAGGATCGCCATCTGGAGCTGATAGCTCACTTCGCCGTCTTCTTCCTCGTGATAGAGCGTGGCAATGAACTCGTCGCCGACCGACACTTCGGCCATTTCGGTCTTTTTCGGGTGGGCGACGACCTTGAGCGTCTCGCTGCCGAAAAGTTTGCGCAGGTAGCGCTCGAGGCGCGGCGCGTCGTCTTTCATGCTCAATAGCTCTCTCCCGGGAAAATGCGTGCACCGGGTGATACCCGGAATGGCAACAAAGGCCAAGTCCGATGAGCCGGGCGCCCTAAAACCGGTGCTCCATGCTGCGCGCCGGCTCCGGACAGCCCGCATCGCCGATGATTTCGGCCGGAATGCCGGCCACCGTCTTGCACGGCGGCACATCCTTGAGCACGACCCTGCCGGCGGCGACGCGCGAGCACTCGCCGATGCGGATATTGCCGAGCACCTTGGCGCCGGCGCCGATCAGAACGTTGTTGCCGATCTTCGGGTGGCGGTCGCCGCCTGCCTTGCCGGTGCCGCCGAGCGTGACGCCATGCAGGATCGAGACGTTGTCGCCGATCGAGGAGGTCTCGCCGAACACCAGGCTGTGGGCATGGTCGAGCATGATGCCGATGCCGACGTTGGCGGCCGGGTGAATGTCGACCGAGAACACACGCGATGCCTGGCTTTGCAGATAGAAGGCGAAGTCCTGGCGCCCGTGACGCCACAGCGCGTGGGCGAAACGATGGGTGACGAGGGCGTGGAAGCCCTTGAAGTAGAGCAGCGGCTCGATATAGCGGCTGCAGGCCGGGTCGCGATCGAACACGGCAGCCATGTCGGCGCGAAACGCCAGACCGATCGAGGCATTCTCCGACACGAGCTGACGAAACTCGTGCTGGATGGCGCCGGCATCGACCTCATGATGATCGAGGCGCTGCGAGACACGATGGATAATGGCGGCATCCAGCGAGCTGGACGATGACACGGTGCCAAAGACAAAGCCGCCCAGCGCCGGCTCCTGCGCGCTGACGGTGGCGGCCTCGCTGCGCACAGCATCCCAGATGGGATCGAGCGCTGCCACGCCCGAGGCAACGTCTGGATTGTTCGACTGCGCTGTTACCATCAGTGGCCTCCAAGGTCGTTCGATGCTGCCTGCGAGTATCGCCAATCAGCATGTCGGACGGCAAGCGTGTTCGTTCAAGACCTCGCGAGAAAAGCCCGACACCGGCCAAGTTATCATGCCGCTGCGTGTCGACAAACCGGTCGCGCAATCAGCAATGGTGCGCCGTCGACCGAAGGAGAGTTAATTCATCAGACATCTGATCACAAAAATGTGATCTTTCGCACGGCACAATGGCAGTGTGATGTGATGACAGCGCGCTTTCCGCGAGGCCACGTCAACAAAGCTGCGACTACCGCGTTAACCAATCTTTCACTATAACCTGGCGGCCACACCCAAGCTGTCATCGCGTTGCATTTGGGTCTGTGGATAAGCGTTTTACTCAAGGCCGATTATTGCGCTGCGGCATACAATTGTCTTGCCGGACCAGCATCAATCCGAATATCAACTTTAGTCGGTGCCTACCCCAAACGAGATCCCCCATCTTCAGCGGCACCGCGCAAAGTGGCCATGATCAAGGCTACGAGGAGGTACAACATGCAGCTCCAAACGAGATTGAGTATTGTTCTGGCAATGTCTTCATTTCTATTTCTCACCGCGCTGGTCCTCGGCGTGGTATAAGGCATTCACACCTAGCGCGCCGGTCGCTCGCTAGGCACCAAGATTCCAATGGCGCGGTCATCGAGGTCGCGCCGTTTTTGCGTCCGGGTCATCGCAACGCGCCGAGAATAGCGCAGCTATAGTGGAAGGCCGCGCTCGACACGGTCCAGGAGGCCGGCAAGATCACCATCGCGAGCCAAGCGCTCAACGAACCGTTTGAGCCCTGCGTGCCCGATACGGCGGCGCAACTGACGCACGCGCGTGCTGGCGGCCCCGTAGGCTGCGCGCCACCCGACGCGCCCGGTATATTGCGACCAATGCCCAAGATAAGATCGAACGCTCATGATCTCGCGTACGGCTGCCGCAGGTGAATCCCGCCGGAAGCGCGGATCCTGCGAGATAAGGGTCGCCAGCCCCTCATCGAACCAGGCCGGTACCGTGCCCCGCAGCCAGCCAACAAGTCCCATGCGCCAATGCAACTCGATATGCGCCAGTTCGTGCGCGGCAATGACCGTGAAAATGCGCGAGTTGGTCAGCAGGATGGCATGCCAGGCATAGGCGACGCCTTTGGCGCCGCGGGTGCCGAATGTGCGGGCACATGCCTGACTGCGACACACAACGATGCGGGGTGCCGCCTTGAGCACGCCATAGAACGCGGCCACCCGGACACGCGCCTTCTCCACCCCGGCAATGATCGCTTTGCGTTGGGCCGCCGGGGTAACCGGGTCAACGTAGACGTTGTCCGCTATCTCTTCGAGATCGTGGCAGGACGGGCAGAAGAGTTGCTGTGGACCGGGCAGCGCAACCGCCGCGGCGATGCCACCAACCAGCAAAATGCAGGAGAGGGCAAAGAATATCCGCCGCGCAAGCTTCATGTTGTCATCCGACGGATCAATGCGGCACCGTGACGGTCTTGGCCGCCCCGCCCAGCGCATGGACCTTGTCGTGGGCGCGGACAACGACGCGCACAACGCTGGCCGGGATCTTGACGCCGGACAGCGAGCGCGTGAACGGCTGCTCGTTCTCGTGCGGATGATGCAGGATGCGCTTGCCCAGGACCTTTCCCTCTTCCGTCACGACATCCCAGCGATCGGCGTAGTGCTTCCACCCGGTATCGCCATGACGTACGGTAACGTCGAAAGCAAATGTCTGCGGCGCGGTCTTGCGCACCTTGACGTCAACGACATCCGCTTCGCCGGCGAACGCCAATAGCGGCACGATCACCAGCCATCCAATTGTCAGCAATGCACGCAATACCATAAAGAGAAGCCTTCCTGTTTGGCACCCGGCCGCTGCCGGTGCATTGAACGCAGCATACTTCGCGCGCGAAGATAACCAATAAATCTCCCGAAGGTTGATATCGTGGCAGCTCATTCATCGAACCATATTGTTGTCCTGGCGCTGGGCGCCAATCTTGCGATCGCCTGCGCCAAGTTCGCGGCTTATATGTGGACGGGGTCCTCGGCGATGCTGTCGGAGGCGATCCATTCGCTGGCCGACACTTCGAACCAAGGCCTGCTGCTCTACGGCACCCACCGCGCCAACCGGCCGCCCGACGCCCGCCACCCGTTCGGGTATGCCCGTGAACTCTATTTCTGGAGTTTCGTGGTCGCGATCCTGCTGTTCTCGCTCGGCGCCGGGTTTTCGCTCTACGAAGGCATCAAGAAGCTCTATCACCCTCATGCCATCACCAATCCGGCCATCAACTATGTCGTGTTGATCATCGCGATGGGTCTCGAGGGCATCGCGTTGCGTGCAGCGTTGCGCGAATTCAACCGACGCCGCGGTGATGCACCGGCGCTCGATGCGCTTCGCCGGTCAAAGGACCCGGCACTGTTCACGATCGTGCTCGAGGACCTGGCTGCCATGTTCGGCCTCGTGATCGCGTTAGTCGGCGTTGCACTGTCACATCTGCTCGGTTGGCACGCGGCCGACGCGATCGCGTCGATCGCGATCGGCCTCATCCTGGCGACGGTTGCAACGTTCATCGCGATCGAGGTCAAGGCCTTGCTGATCGGCGAGGCGGCGCATGACCGGGTCCAGGCCGGTGTGCGCGCGATCATCGAGGATGTCGATCGCAGCGACGGACACATTGTCGGGATCAACGAGATTCGAACTTTGCAGATGGGCCCCAATGCTGTGCTTGTCGCCGCCAGCGTCGACTTCGATGACACCACCCGGGCGATCCACATCAAGGCCGCAACGAACACCCTGGAGCGCGCGATCAAAGAGGCATTTCCGGAAGTCGCCAACTTCTATATCGAGGTCGAAGCGGCCGAGGACCATGCCGTGATGGGCGGCGGCGACCCGACTTGAACCGGATTAGCCGACCAGCACGCGGTGAAGGATGCGGCCGGGCATCAGCGTAAACAGGCCCGTTATGACCAAAGCGATCCAAAACAGCGTCAGCATCGCGAAGCGGTGACGACGAACATTGCCGCTGCGGGCCGCCAGAACAGCAAGCGGAACGGTGACGATGGTCAGGACTGACAGCAGGTGAATCAGGCTAAAACCGTTCCATTGATCGATCTCGTGGATCCAGAACGACGAAACCGCAATCACCAGCATCAACGCGACCCAGGCATAGCCGGTGACACGGTGGGACATGTTGCCCTTACGACGCAGCAGTTGCACGCTGCCGAGCACCAATGCGCCTAACGCACAGTAGGCGTGAAGTTGCACGACCCCAGGCGCTTCAAGGAGCGGGGCAAGATCCATCGGACAGTTCCAACGTCAACACCGGAACGGCAGTCAGCGGCCGTCGCCATAGACGCTCGCTACCAGGAGATACCCTAGAATGGAATCTCGTCGTCCAGCGGCTTGTCATAGCTGGCGCCACCGCCGGACGGCTTGCGCGGTTCATCGTAACCGCCGCCACCGCCACCGCCGCCAAAGTTACCGGCGTCATAGTCGCCGCCACTGTCGCCCATACCGCCGGGCGCGCCGCCGCCACGCGCATCGAGCATCTGCAGCGTGCCATTGAAGCCCTGCAGGACCACCTCGGTGGAATAGCGATCCTGACCGCTGTTGTCCTGCCATTTGCGGGTCTGCAACTGACCTTCGATGTAAACCTTGCTGCCCTTGCGCACGTATTGCTCGATGACTTTGCAAAGTCCCTCGCTGAACACCACGACACGGTGCCATTCGGTCTTTTCACGCCGCTCACCGGAGTTTCGATCGCGCCAGGACTCACTGGTCGCGATCCGCAGATTGGCAATCGGGCGGCCATCCTGTGTGCGGCGAATTTCAGGATCGGCTCCGAGATTGCCGACGAGAATTACTTTGTTGACCGATCCAGCCATGATTTGCCTTTCCCTTGTTAATCGCACCGGCATCCCAACCGGATAACCGCCGATACGAACGCGTGCAGCGTGCCTCGAACAACCGGCATGCACGCCCTAATGGAATCGCTGAAGAATAGTTGGTTGCACATGAGACAATCAATTCAATCTCACGTTCTCCACCGGATTCGTGACGATAATATGTTTATGGTTTGTTCTCGATGCTGACGCAAGTCCTTTGACGGCGACGCTGCGCGCGTCAAACCGGCAGGCCACCCGCGGATCGTCCGACGCTCGGCGTCGAACGCATGCTTACTGCGTGAACCCCTATTGAGTTTCGACGGCGTTCTGCAATGACAGCTTCATGGTCTTGTCGAGCGCCCGGCCACCCGTGCACGCTGTATTCTCGGTGAGGTTGGCATACAGCGTCGACATGTTGCCCTGGAAGCGGCTGGCCAGCGCTCGCCGGGCAATGCCATCGGCCACGGCTCCGTTCGACCAGCGCGACCGGCACGCCAGCTTGACGAGATGCGCCGTCAGTTCCGGCGCGTAGGCGGTCACGATGCCCGGTCGCTCGATAGTCTGGAGCGAGCGCCAAATCTGCGCGTTGTTGGATGATTGCCAGGCGGCGCTCTGTTTGAGGGTCAGTAGCTTGGCAAGGCTGTCGCGGACGTTACGACGCAATTGCGGGTCCGAAATCGAGCGCACGGTCTCCATTAGCCCCTCGCGCGTTGTCGCGTCCGGTGCGCGCACGTTGAGGGCACTGAGGTCAGTGAGTTTCAGCTGGTCCGATTTCGGCGGCAATGTCATCCAAACCGTGGCCTCGCGCAGGTCGGCCCCGATCAGGTTGGCGCCGGTCATGTCCGCACCCTGTAACTGGACGCGCCGCATATAGGCCGAATCGATATCCGCATCGCGCAGATTGGCACCCTGCAGCTGAGCGTGCTCCAAGGTCACCCCTTGCATGAAAGAGCTTGAAAAATCAGCATATTGCAGCTGAGCGCCGGTCAAATCCGCGCCTTCCAGGTTGGCGATCAGGAAGACGGCACCCTGCGCCTTGGCGCCGCCGGTGATGTCCGTCTTCTGCAGGTTGGCCGAAGAAAAGTTGGCACCTGCGAGCCACGCAAACTTCAGTGTGGCGTTCTCGAGATCCGCCTCCTTGAGATCAGCGAACCTTAGATCAATCCCGTTCATGGATGCGCCGCGCAACCGTGCATTATCGAAGTTCGCCCGCCGCGCGCTCGCGCAGCGGGCTTTCTTACGGTCGTCGGTGAGGATGAGTTCGTTCTCGTCGCTGCAATTGAGCCTGACGTCGATCAGATTGGCGCCGGTCAGGCTGGCGCCATCGAGGTTGCTGCCGGTCATGTCGGCCTGATGCAGATCAGACCGGTCGAGGCGCGCATAGCGCAGGTCCCGGTTGCGCAACGTGATCGATGGTTCGCCCTTCGATACGTCGCGATCAACCACGAGGTCGTTGTCCGTAACGATGAGATTTCGGTGGAACATCCCGAACAAAGAACCATCCGCACTGCCGAACAGGAAGGCGAGGGGGTTGTTCCATGCCACTTGATTGGTGCCGGCCTGGCGCACGCCCGTGGTCGGACGCTCGAAGAACTTGCGCAGCGAACGGTCGAGACCTTCGCCAGGAATCGTCACGATCACGAACGAGACGAACATGATCCCGCCGAACAGGATCAGCGTGCCGAACGTCGTGACCGGATGCGTGATGATGGCGCGAGACAGGGCCTGGAAAAAGTTGGTTTCCGCCCGTGTCAGGAACACACCGAGAAGCCCGAGAATGCCGATATCAACGAGCAGCGCGATACGGTGGATCCAGGTGATCCCGACACTGTGATAGGGCACAAACGAAATCTGTATGAATAACAATAACATCACCGGAACGACGACGAGCGTCAGCCACGACATCCCGTGCAGGAACAGCGCCATGATCTTGCTGCGGTTGGGACCGGCAATACCCTGCACGAAGAAGAAATTATGCAGCTCGAGGCGCAGCGGATGCGAGCGCTTGCGCGACGGTTCGAGCTGGTGCACGGCGTTGTCGAATTCGAGCGTTTTGCGTGCCAGCAACACGAGCTGGGAGACCAGCCCCAAGTGGAACAGAACGATCAAGACAGAGGCGAACTGGAAAAACTGCACCTGCTGAATTTCGACGCCGAGAACCGGCAAAGGCACCGGCGTTGCGAGCAGAAGATCGCGATGCGTGACACCGGCGACCGCAACCAGCAGGTAGGCCATGATGCCGAGGAAGATCAGCCAGCCCATGTGTGCGGTATCACTCGAGCGATTGACCGCCTCAAGCAGCGAATAGGGATTAACCGGGGTCTCGTCGATCTCAATATGCGTCGCATCACTCATGCGTTCTACTTCCACTCACAACCGAAACGACGGCCAACGTCGCCACGCGCCACACAATTGACCGGTTGAACCACGCAATTGAAGCGTCGCTGAGACGCAAAGGAAATTCCTGTTGCATGCCAACAACGCTCGCGACGAGACCATAGCGAAATTGGATGGCGCGCATAGCCCCAAGCGCCGGCACACCCGCCTCAAACGACGCAGTGTTGCGGAATTGCTGCCACACGCGCTTTCGGCACACGCCTCAAACCGGCAAATGGTATGATCGGGGAAAATTGCAGAAGTTGGGCCGCTCGCGATGGCGATGGCCGAATTATATCGCGTATCGCCGTTTTATTTGTCGTCGCGCGGCGCTTCAGAGAGGCCGCCGTCGTAGACAAGGAAGCTGCGGCGTTCATGGCGCACCAGTCGGGCGCGCCGAACGCCGGCCTGACCGCGAACGACCGGGACTTCGCCCCGGGTGTAGAATGACGGCTGGGCGCGCTGTAGCAGTGATCGCGGCCGTCCGTCCGGCCAGATGATCTCATTTGAGGTCAGGCGCAACTGCATCGGTGGCGTTGCCGAGAGCCAATCGGGCGTTTCAAGTGGCGAGATCGAGCAAAGCAGGCGTTCGATGTTATCGTCGAGATAGGTCAACGGCAGCAGTAGCAACTCGAAGGACGCAGGCTCGGTCTCGTCGGACAAGTCCGCAGCGAAGGTAAAGAGCCCGACGGCACCGTGTTGCGCGACGGTACTAATGTTGTCGCGCAGGACCATCTGATCGGATGTATTCCACAGGTCGAGAAAGTGCTGACCGCGCAGGTTGTCGCCGAGCCATTCGCCGATCTGGAGACCGGCGACGCGGATGCGGCAACTCTCGGTCGGCGCGTCCATGATCATCGTCTCGGAGAGATACGGGACGATCTGTGATGGCTCGATTTCATAGCGTCGCGGCGCCAGACGGCCGTTCCGGACGATGTTCCAGTACTGATACAGCCCCTGGGTCGTCGGTTGTCTCATTCTGTCACCGTGTTTCACGCACTGTCCGAGATTGGGGCGGACGGCCGTTGTCAAGTTTCGCGTTGCAGCGGCGGCGCTGCCCGGCGCGGCGCCCAGAGGTCGGCCCGCGCCCCTGTGCGATTGCAAAGGAGCACGTTCCATGCCATGTGCGGCGCTCAGTCGGAGCGGCGCAGCCGTTATTGATGAACACGCGGGGAGGCGGTATTGACGAGCGAGCAACCGGAACGGCGCGAGCCCGTCTTCAATGCACCAACGGTGGTGATCGTTTTGATTGCATGCCTCGTCATCGTGCACACGATCCGCCAGTCGCTATCCTATGCCGATGACGGCGTCGTGGTGATGTACCTGGCGTTCATCCCGGCCCGCCTGACCGAGGCCGGCGCCGGCCTGCCGGGCGGCACGCTGGCTGGCTACACCTCGTCCTTCACGCACGCCCTGCTGCATGCCGATTGGCTGCACCTCACGCTCAACAGTGCCTGGATGCTGGCCTTTGGCGCACTGATCGCCCGGCGCTGCGGCGCGTTCGGGTTTGTCTGCCTGTTTGCCGCCTCTGCGGTCGCCGGCGCCATTTTCTTTTTCTTGGTCAATGCCAACCAGATGATCCCGCTCGTCGGCGCCTCTGGCGGTGTCTCCGGGCTGATGGGTGCGGCTTTCCGGGTAATCTTCAGCGCAAGCCATTTCGGCGGACTACAGACGATGCGCTCACATCCCAATGCGATCCCGCGCATGCCACTACAAGTCGCCCTGCTCGATCCGTCGACCATGCTCGGCGTCGGCCTCTGGCTCGCCGTCAACCTCATATTCGGCCTCGGCCTTGGCGACTTCTTCCAGTCTGGCGAGATTGCCTGGGAAGCCCATGTCGGCGGCTTCCTTTTCGGCTTCCTGCTGTTTCGCTGGTTCGACAAGGGCCCGGGCTACAAGGACCTGCGCGAGTGGCAGCCCGGCAGCCGGACTTAGAGAAACGAGACGGCGGTCTCGTTGTTGCAAAGCGTCAGTTCATATGTACGACCGTCGGCCGGACAGCCGGTGGCGTGCGCTCCAGATCCTCGTGAATTTCACGCAGAACCCGCTGGCCCGACTGATAACCGCGCTCGATCAGTTCTTCGGCACGATGGAAGTCGAACAGACCGATGCCTGACAAGCGTGGACTGATCATCAGGTCCGGCGGGTCACCGGCCAGCCGCGAGCGCGCGATTCGGTCGTGCACGATATTGAAGGCATCGACCATCACCGTTGAAATGCTCGGTGCCGTGTCAGCGGTGTTGCGCCGGCGTCCGAACACTTGGCGTTGCAGAAGTTTGGTTGCCCCCCAGCCATTGGCGAAGGACAGCGTGTCCGCCGGCGAGGCCAGGGGATCCGGCAGCTCTTCGACTTCCGGCTCACCGCCATCGGAAGCGCTGACATCCGCCAGCACCGTACCGAGGCCGAACAGATCGGCATTGAGATTAACCGCAATGACATATTGCGCGCCCAGCGCCCGGCAAACCGTTACCGGAATCGGATTGACCAGCGCACCATCGAACAGCCAACGCCCGTCAAGGCGAACCGGCCGGAACACACCGGGGATCGCATACGAGGCGCGCAGCGCATCGACCACGCTACCACGCGACAACCAGACCTCATGGCCGGTGCCGATCTCGGTCGCGACGGCCGTGAACGGCAGGTTGAGGTCCTCTATGCGCATTTCGCCGAGCCCTTTGCGCAGCACCTCGTTCAACTTCTGGCCGTTGATCAAGCCGGAACCGTTGAGGTTGAGATCGAAATAGCCGAACACCTTGCGTCGGGTCAGGCCCATCGCGAATTCGCGTAGATGCTCAAGACGATCGCCAACATAGCAGCCGCCGACAACGGCACCGATCGACGTGCCGGCAATGACCGTGGGTTGAATTCCCGCTTCCGTCAGGGCCTGCAAGACACCGATATGAGCCCATCCGCGGGCCGCGCCACCACCAAATGCGATCCCGATATTGGCCGTCGAGTTCATCATCATGGCTTTGCCCGCCCCTCGTTCGCGCAGTGATGCACTAAATTAATGCAACATACATATGGCGCCTGATTGGCCTTTACCGACGGTTAACGCAAACATCGAGAAACATTCACGAGACCCACTAAGAGAAACCAGTCGTTGCGTCATTCACCAGCAATTTCCATGCCTTAACGCCAATTCGATCGCGTGACGGTCGATCTGGGTTGACATAGACTCAGAATATCATTGCAAAAGTTTCCAGCTCACAAAGATTGATGAAATTTTACAGCCACCGAACGAATGGGGGACTAAACGCTTAAAAACATCCAAGAAAACAAAATGCCGGCGCAATTAATCCGTTCGCAGCGTTACGCCGCCGGCACCGTCGCGCGTCACAACGCGGTAAAAACAGGTTCGACGCCCAGTGTGGCATGCCTTTCCATCACCTGCGACATCGACTCGCAACCATAAAACATCCTGGTCGCAATCCGTGCGCATTTCAATCACTTGTAACGTATTTCCGCTTGTCTCACCCTTGCGCCAGAGTTTGGCGCGCGATCGCGACCAGAAATGCGCAACGCCCGAGCACAGAGTCTCCTCGAGCGCTTCGGCGTTCATCCAGGCGACCATCAGGAGTTCGCCGCTGCGATGATCACTGGCGACGGCGGGAATCAAACCATCCGAGTTGAAGGCCGGCTGGAAGTCGGTGCCTTCTTCCAGGGCTTGCTTGTCGGCCACGCTCATGCCCTCACGCCGTCGCGAGCTTCATGAAACGATCCCGCAGCGCCGCGTCGGTATCGAACGCACCGGTGAAGCGATGCGTGATCGCATCGACGCCGCACTGTCGAATGCCGCGCAGCGACATGCATTGATGCTCGGCCTCGATCAGGATCGCGACGCCGCGCGGCGCCAACCCCTGTTCAATCGTACCGACGATCTGCTCGGTCAGGGCTTCCTGTGTCTGCAGGCGTTTGGCGAGTGTGTCGACAACACGCGCCAGTCGCGACAAGCCAACCACTTTCTGATCGGGCAGATAGGCAAGATGCACCTTGCCTTCGAACGGCGTCATGTGGTGCTCGCAAAAACTCTGCAGCTGCACGCCGCGCAACATCACGATGTCGTCATAGCCGCGGGCCATGTCGACGTCGGCATCGCTCAGCCAGGCAAGTGCATCCTCCCGATAGCCACGAAAATATTCGGAGAAGGCTTCAGCGACACGCATCGGCGTGCCCAACAGGCCTTCGCGGTCCGGGTCGTCGCCCGCCCAGGAGATCAGAGTGCGGACTGCCTCCTCGACCTGCTGCTGGCTGACTTTTGGTGAGCGCGACGCGGGCGTGTCGTTCAGGCCACCACTGCCGAGCGGTGGTGCGCCGGATGTATTGTCGAGTTTTGTGATCGGGGCCATGGTCGTTTCTCACCTGTACGCAATCAGCATAGTGCGCAAGGTTCGTGGGAGTTGGCAACTATTTGGGGGTGATGCCGCGCAAATTCACCTCTGTGCGCGAAGAAAATCGCTGATCTATTCCTTCGCGGACCAGAACGCACTATATGCATTAGCCATTAGTACCAATCCTGCGGTCCGGCACAGGACCCAGCCAGGGCGAGCGTTGCATGACGGAACTGAACGATATTTACAGCACGCAGCTGCTGGACCTGGCCGCCGAGATTCCGCATGCCCATCGCCTCCCCGCACCGGATGCCACCGCCACGGCCCACTCGAAGCTGTGCGGATCGACAGTGACGGTGGATCTGCAACTCGATGGTGACAGGATCACCGGCTTCGGTCAGACCGTGAAAGCCTGCCTGCTGGGCCAGGCGTCGGCTTCTATCGTCGGGCGGGAAATTATCGGTGCCACAACGGATGAAATCGCCCGGGTTGGTGTCATCATGCGTGCGATGCTGAAAGAAGACGGCCCGCCGCCCACCGGGCGCTGGTCCGATCTCGCGCTGCTCGAGCCGGTGCGCCCGTACAAATCCCGGCACGCGTCGACGCTTCTGATCTTCGAGGCGATCGACAAGGCGGTGGCCATGGCTCGCGAGACGGTCGGTGAGCAGGCAGCTGCCACCTGTACCTAAATGCCACCGGTGCCCCAGCAACGACCCTATCTCACCGCGCTCGGCGCTTGGTTGCTCAAAGCCCCGATCCATGCCTACCGCTGGACGCTGAGGCCGTGGCTCGGGTGGCCCTGCCGGCATCTACCGACCTGTTCAGATTATGCCCTAGAGGCGATCGACAAAAACGGTCCGTGGCGCGGCTTGTGGTTGACCATTTCGCGCCTGTCACGCTGCCGTCCCGGCGGCACGGCGGGCTTCGACCCGGTGCCCGACACCCGCCACGAACGCCACCCGCTGCTGCCGTGGCGGCACGGTCGCTGGGGGAAGGGCCATATGCCAAATACGTCGCATAACCCGGACTGATTGCCGTCTGTGCTTGCCAAACGCCTGGGATTCCGTCTAAGACGCCGCCTCATCTTACCTGCATCGTTGGCAGTGACTGAGAGGCAAGACAACATGGCTGACATCTCCCTGACATTTCCAGACGGCTCCGCGCGCCCTTATCCGGCCGGCATCACCGGTGTCGAACTCGCCGAGAGTATTTCAAAGTCCCTCGCCAAGAAGGCCGTCGCCTTGGAACTCGACGGTGAACTGGCGGACCTCGCCGATCCGATCGAAGAGGACGCTTCGGTCAAAATCCTGACGCGATCGGACACCGAGGCACTCGAACTGATCCGCCACGATTGCGCCCATGTCCTCGCCGAAGCGGTGCAGGAGCTGTTTCCCGGCACCCAGGTCACGATCGGCCCGGTGATCGAGGACGGCTTCTATTATGACTTCGCCCGCGACGAACCGTTTCATCTCGATGACCTCGAGAAGATCGAGGCGCGGATGCACGAGATCGTCAAACGCAACAAGCCGTTTTCCAAAGAGGTCTGGAATCGCGAGAAGGCGATTGCGCATTACAAGGCGGCCGGCGAGCACTACAAGGTCGAGCTGATCGATGCGATCCCGTCCGGCGAGGACCTCAAGATGTACCGCCAGGGCGAATGGATGGACCTGTGCCGTGGGCCGCACATGACCGCGACCGGGCAGATCGGCACCGGCTTCAAGCTCATGAAACTGGCCGGTGCCTATTGGCGAGGCGACAGCAACAACGCCATGCTGCAGCGCATCTACGGCACTGCGTGGGCCAGCGACAAGGACCTCAAGGCGCACCTCCACCAGATCGAGGAAGCGGAAAAGCGCGACCACCGTAAGCTCGGCCGCGAGATGGACCTGTTCCATTTCCAGGAGGAGGGACCGGGCGTGGTGTTCTGGCACCCGAAAGGCTGGGACCTGTTCCAGGTGCTGACCAACTATATGCGACGACGCCAGAACGCGGCCGGTTATCGCGAGGTCAACGCGCCGCAGGTGCTCGACAAAGCGTTGTGGGAAACTTCCGGCCACTGGGAATGGTACCAGGAGAACATGTTCACGACGATGACCGAGGATGATCGCCAGTTCGCGCTGAAGCCGATGAACTGCCCCGGCCACGTGCAGATCTTCAAGCACGGCCTGAGGTCCTATCGTGAACTTCCTTATCGCGTATCCGAGTTCGGCTGCGTCCACCGCTATGAGCCGTCCGGTGCGCTGCACGGCCTGATGCGCGTGCGTGGCTTCACACAGGATGATGCCCATGTGTTCTGCACCGACGA
>JBPCVZ010000228.1:0-5102 GCA_051010015.1 Hyphomicrobiaceae bacterium | reverse complement strand
CCCAAATCAAACAGCGGAGAATTGAACCCCGCATAGTCCCAGTCGATCAGCCAGAGCCGCTTACCATCGTCCAGAATATTTCCGGGTAACAGATCGTTATGCCCGAAGACGACAGTAATCGGACCCGTGGCCTGCTCCAGTGTTGCAGCGTTCGCCAGCAGCGTGTCCAATTGACCGACGTACGAACTACCATCGTCGCGCAACGTCCAAGCATAATCTCGTATAACATGAAACACCCAGAACATAAGCGCCGGCCCCCGCAGTTGCGTCGGGATGTCCTGGTGGCACGATTTCAGCAGCGGGACGATACGATCGAGGTTCGACTGATCTCGCACATCTTCTTCGTTGAACGTTTTGCTCTCTATAAAATCGAGAACAAGAATACCGGGCTCTTGGTGCACGACGGCCGGGGACAGACCGGCAGCGTGCGCCGCCTTACTTGCAGCCAGTTCATTGAGCCGCATGACCTGATGGACCGGGATGTCATCGCCGATCCGCACAAGATATTTTCTGCCATTGTCCGACACGACCATGTTGACGTTCGTAATACCCCCATCAACGGGCATTGGTGACACAGGACCCGACCAGATCGGTAGGTTGCTCACTCGCATAGCGGGGCTGTCCGCAGAATGCGATTTGCCAAGTCCAAACATCATAAATCTCCAATCATGCCGTCCTGTATCGCTCGCGGAGACGTTTTGCGCTTGCCGCAATTATTCGATCGGCGATGATGGCGATAAATGCGAAAGCCAGCAACAGTTGGGCTCGAAGACCAATCTGCCGACGGTAGAGCGGGCGGAGCGCAACTTTGCGATATTCATGGTGGGCGGAGAGATACTTGTCGAGGCTGGGATCGTGCCGGTGTCCGTTTAGGCGATGACGCAATGCGTCGAGTGCGCAGTGTTGAACACCGCGTCACACCGGGCGAAGAGAGACTGCTGCGCCGGAAGAACACTCATATGCGTGTCCAACCCCTCAGTCTGGGCCGGCAAATTACCGGTTACCTAATATCGTTTCTGGCGCGGGTGCGTGCATGGCGAGGGCCTGATGCGGGCGGAAATCTATCGAGAACCACAGTTAGAGTCGCACACCACCCCACAAACCTGTGCCTAGAGAAACGTTGATGGGAACTGAGGCTAGTGTCTCTTGTTTGACCTCAGTACCCATGTTGCCGATTGCACGATGTTGAATCCTGCTTGTTCCCGGGAGCTGACGGACCACAATCCGTTTCCGACAACCGATGAGGCCCCGCCTGAAACTTGGCTATTGGCGGAGTTGTCAGTAACCTGTGCTCTTGTGGCGGCAAAATTGATTGGTCAACAGAACCTGCCACAGCTTGATAATGCATTCATATGTTCACGGTCGAAGAGGAGGAAAGCATGGTAGCCTCTGAGAAAACTGCAGAGAATGGCGTCAACGTCGAGGCATTGCTTGAAGCGCGCGAAGCGCTGACCGCTGCGCCTGAAGGTGCGAAATTTAAGTGGCGAGCGGATTGCGAATGGAAGAACGGCACCCACAGTCAGTCATCCGTCGAAGGCTTCTACGGCCTGGGAGAAGAACAGAAGCATCGCAAGGTTTTCTCGTTTGACGCAGACCATCCAGAGCTTTTCGCCGCCGAAGACAACGGCGCGACGCCGGTTGAGTACGTGTTAGTCGGCCTTGCTAGCTGTCTGACGGCCGGTGTAGCGGCCGTAGCCCAGAACCGTGGAATTCAGTTGAATTCGGTGAAGGCCACGCTAGAAGGCGATATGGACCTCCAGGGTATCCTTGGCATCGACTCCGATGTTCGAAACGGTTTCGACGGCATCAACGTAACCTACGAGATTGACGCCGATGCCAGCCGCGACGACATCGAGGCGCTGGTCGCCCAATCACAGAAGCGCTCGGCGGTGTACGATATCATCACCAATCCGACCGACGTCGCAGTCACGGTGAAATAGACGGCCAGACGCAAGGAAAGCCGGTGGCTCAGCGCAGGACAGCCGTAATCGTCATTGGCGCAGGGCACGCAGGGCTAGCCATGAGTCGGTGCCTCGACCGGCGCGGAATAGATCATGTGGTGTTGGAGCGAGGTAAGGTTGCCAATTCCTGGCGGACCGAGAGATGGGACTCTCTCCGGCTATTGACGCCCAACTGGTGCAGCCGCCTGCCCGACTTCGCCTATTCTGGTAAGGACCCTGACGGGTTCATGAACATGGGCGAGATAGTTGCCTTCATCGACGCATATGCGAGTCAATTCACAGCGCCAGTCGAGACTGGGACGACGGTCATCTCGGTCCGAGCCGATGATGACGGCTACCGGATCGTGACCAATCGTGACACCTGGCGCTGCACCTCTGTGGTGATCGCAACCGGTGCCTGCAACATCCCGAGGCTACCAAAGCTGGCAACTGACATCCCGACCAATATTGCTGCTGTTCATGCCATGGACTACCGGCGGCCGGCGCAACTCCCCGACGGTCCGGCCCTAGTGGTTGGGTCATCAGCAACTGGTATACAGTTGGCCCAGGAAATCCACCGTTCCGGAAGACCAGTAACTCTTTCTGTTGGCGAGCACATACGCATGCCGAGAGTCTATCGCGACAAAGACATACTTTGGTGGATGGATGCCTGCGGCCTTCAGGACGAACGTCATGACGAGATCAATGATATAGTGCGAGGCCGGGAGTTGCCATCCTTACAACTCACTGGCTCGGATATGCGAGAGACACTCGATCTGAACTCTCTCGCCTCCGAAGGTGTGAGATTTGTCGGCCGGCTTGCGGCTATTCGCGCGAACACTGCTCTATTTTCCGGATCGCTCCGCAATCAGTGTGCGTTGTCAGATTTGAAAATGAACCGTCTCCTGAACACGATTGACGAATGGGCGATTAACGCCGGGCTCGACGCACAGGTGCCGGCAGCACACCGCTTTCCTCCAACCCAAGTACCGGACAAGGCGCCGTTATCAATAGACCTCGCCGCCGAGGGTATCCAGTCGATTGTCTGGGCAACCGGCTATCGACCGGACTATTCGTGGTTGGAAGTCGACGTTTTCGACAGTAAGGGCCGCATCCGGCACGACGGGGGGATCGTTGACAAGGCTGGTCTTTATCTGATGGGCTTGCAGTTCCTGCGAAGACGCAAATCCTCGCTCATTGACGGTGCAGCCGACGACGCCCTTGAGCTATCCGCGCATCTCGCGGTGTATCTGGACGCATAGATTTTTCCGACAAAATGAAGTCACCTTATTCGGGCAGTCCAGCCGTCTTCATGCTATCGACAAGCTTTTCGACAAACTCGCGATCTGAGAACATCGGGTTCTTGCGCACTGCTCGCAACGAGTAACCGGGTATGTAGGCGACCAACCTATCCACCGCCTGCTGCGCCTCCGCCTTCCGACCGAGCTGCGCATTGGCGCAAGCCAGCGTAACCATCGCGCCGAATAGTGATGGGTCGTGTTGAAGTGCGCGATGGGATACGTCAATTGCCTCCTCGTATCGGCACAGGAAAAAGTAGACGTGACCGAGCGCATCGAACAGCCAACTTCCGCGCTGATCGCGCGACGTGCTTCGTAGACCTTTCTCACAGGCGATGAGCGCCCCTTCTGGGTCACCAGAGTGCACGAGCGCATGTCCCAAAACAGCATATGCTCGGGCGAAATATGGGTTCAGCTCCACAGTTCGCTGTGCCACAATGGCAGCTTCCCGCGGCCTACCGGTACAAAGAAGCATGAAGGAATGCGCTTCATTCGTCTCAGGGCTCGTCGGCGACAGACGTACGGCCAGTTCGGCAAAGCGCTCCGCGATCTGGTATGCTGCCTTGACTGGACGATGCCATCCGCGCGCCGCTGCATGTGTCTCGCAAAGGCTCCGTAAGCCGTGGGCCGCTGCAAACTGCGGATCGACTTTTACTGCCTCCTCTAAGTGACCGATCGCTTTTTCAATATCGCCGGCAGTCATCGCGTAGTAGTGATTGATCGCCTGGAGGTAGTGATCCCAAGGTCCGAACGTGTCCGGTAACTTCCGCCCGGATCGTGCAATCTCCGCCTGTATTATCTCCGGCGCCGCCGTCGAAGCGATTCGCGCCACGACATCGTCTTGCAGTTCGAAAATGTCGTCCATCTCATAGTCCATCCGGTCAGCCCACACATGTCCTAGGCTCTCGGCATCGATGATCTGAACGTTCACTCGGACTTTGTTTCCGATCTGCCTGACGCTGCCCTCGATGACATAGCGCACACCAAGCTCACTCCCGACCAGCTTCACGTCGACTGTTTGGCCGCGGTAAGCAAAAGCCGCATTCCTGGAGGCGACGAACAGCCAGTCGAAGCGTGACAAGGCAGTAGTCAGGTCTTCTGAAACTGCATCGCCGAAGTACTGCTGCTCCTTGCTAGCCGATAGGTCATCAAGGGGCAGTACCGCCAATGAGGGCTTGTCAGGCGCGGGCGGGGGTGAGACCGGTGGTCGATTTGCAACGTCCGAACTCAAACGATAGACCCGCACCGGATGAGAAATGTTCTTTACTTCTTGTAGGCCGAGATCTTCAAAACCAATTTCAATCTTGTCCTTGACCTGGTCGAAGACGGTGCCCGAAATGCAAATCGTGCCCGGTTCGGCGATGGCTTCTAGGCGGGCCGCGACGTTCACGCCATCACCATAGATGTCTCCGCTCTCAATAATGATGTCACCTACATTGATTCCAATGCGCAGATTAATCGTCTTCGTTTTTGGGGGTGTCGAATTGCGCTCTGCAAATGCATCTTGGACTGCAATCCCGCAATCCACGGCATCCACAACACTGGCAAACTCGATAAGCGCGCCGTCGCCCATCAGTTTGACAATCCGACCGTTGTGACTGGACACGAGGGGTTCAACGATTTTCTGGCGGCAGTCGACCAGCGCGGTGAGGGTTCCGACCTCATCCTCGCCCATCATTCGGCTGTAGCCGACAACGTCCAGCGCTAGTACTGCAGCCAGTCTGCGTCTGACGCGAGCTGTTGCCATCAACACCACCTGCTCAAAGCGTCCAAATAGATACGGCGCGGAGCGGACCACCCCAAAGGAACACCGCAATGCTAGCGGACTTGATAGCAGCAGGCAAAAGCCTAATCAGGGCCAATC
>JBPCVZ010000227.1:0-11492 GCA_051010015.1 Hyphomicrobiaceae bacterium | reverse complement strand
GCCGCAGGCACCCCGCCAATGCAGGACACAACACATGGCGATTGACATCCACGTGCCGACCTTGGGGGAAAGTGTCACCGAGGCAACCGTCGGGCAATGGTTCAAACAGGCCGGCGACACGGTCGCCATTGATGAGCCGTTGTGCGAACTCGAAACCGACAAGGTGACGGTCGAAGTGCCGGCGCCGGCAGCCGGCGTGCTGGCAAGCATCGCGGTCAACGAAGGTGATACGGTCGAGGTTGGCGCAGTGCTGGCCTCGCTTGCGGAAGGCGAGGGCACAGCAGCCGCTGCACCTGCCGCCACAGCCGCAGCAACGCCGGCTCCGGCTGCGGCTGGAAATGGCGGCATGCCGCCATCTCCGGCGGCGCGCAAAATACTCGACGAGAAAGGTGTCGATGCCGACGCCGTTGCCGGCAGCGGCAAGCGCGGCCAGGTCCTCAAGGAAGACGCGATGGCCGCTTCGCCAGGCGCCGCCGGTTCACAAGTCGCGATTGCAGCCGCTCCAGCCCCGCAACCGATCCCGACGCAGCAGATGCGCGCACCGGTCGTCGCCGATGACGAGTCACGCGAAGAACGCGTGCGCATGACGCGTTTGCGCCAGACCATTTCGCGCCGCCTCAAGGATGCCCAGAACACGGCAGCGATGCTCACGACATTCAACGATGTCGACATGAGTGCCGTGATGGACATGCGCAATGACTACAAGGAGCTGTTCGAACGCCGCCACGGCGTCAAGCTCGGCTTCATGAGCTTCTTCGTCAAAGCCTGTATCCAGGCGCTGCGCGACGTGCCGGCGGTCAATGCCGAGATCGACGGGCAGGACCTAGTCTACAAGAACTACTATCACATGGGCGTCGCCGTCGGCACCGAGAAGGGCTTGGTCGTGCCGGTCATTCGCGATACCGACCGCATGAGCCTCGCTGAAATCGAGGCCGCCATCGCGGACGCCGGTCGGCGTGCGCGCGATGGCAAGCTCGGCATCGAGGAAATGCAGGGCGGCACGTTCACGATCTCGAACGGCGGCGTCTACGGCTCGATGCTGTCGACGCCGATCCTCAACGCGCCGCAGTCCGGCATCCTTGGCATGCATCGTATCGAGCAGCGTCCGGTCGTCCTCAAGGATGGCTCGATTGCCGCGCGGCCGATGATGTACCTGGCGCTCAGCTACGACCACCGTGTCGTCGACGGCAAAGAGGCCGTGACCTTCCTGGTGCGCGTCAAGGAATGCCTCGAGGATCCGCAGCGCTTCATCCTGGAACTTTAGCGGCGCGCGACACCAGCAGGCCGATTTGGCGGGAATTAGGGACGGTACATGTCTGAACAATATGATCTGATCGTGATCGGCACCGGGCCGGGCGGCTATGTCGGTGCGATCCGTGCGGCGCAGTTGGGCCTCCGGGTCGCGGTCATCGAGAAGCGCGCGCAGCACGGCGGCACCTGTCTCAACGTCGGCTGCATCCCCTCCAAGGCGCTGCTGCATGCCTCAGAACTCTATGAGGAGGCCGGTCACAAGTTCGCCGGCATGGGCATCGACGTGTCACCGTCGCTCAATCTCGGCCAGATGCACGCGTTCAAGTCGGAAGGCATCAAGGGCAACGTCGACGGCATCGCGTTTCTCCTGAAGAAGAACAAGATCGATTCGTTCCACGGCATCGGCCGCATTGACGGCCCGGGCCTCGTCAGCGTCATTGCCGACGGCGGCGAGACGACGGCGCTGGCGACCAAGAGCATCGTTATCGCGACCGGCTCCGACGTGGCGCAACTGCCGGGCATCGAGATCGATGAAAAGACCGTCGTGTCCTCGACCGGCGCACTCGACCTCGAAACCGTGCCCGGCAAGATGCTGGTGATCGGCGCCGGCGTGATCGGATTGGAGCTCGGTTCCGTGTGGCGCCGCCTCGGCAGCGAGGTCCACGTCGTCGAATTCCTCGACCGCATTCTGCCCGGCATGGATGACGAGATCGCCAAGCAATTCCAGCGCATCCTGAGGAAGCAGGGGATGACGTTCCAGCTCGGCACCAAGGTCACCGGCGTTGCACCCAACCCGGCGGGCGGTCACACCGTCACCGTCGAACCCGCCGCCGGCGGCGACGCGCAGACCGTCGATGCCGATGTCGTGCTCGTGTGCATCGGTCGCGTGCCCTATACCGACGGGCTCGGCCTCGAGGCGACCGGCATCGAAATGGAAGGCCGCGGCATGGTCAAGGTCGACAGCCACTTCCAGACCAACGTGCCCGGCATCTATGCCATTGGCGACGTCATCCGCGGCCCGATGCTCGCGCACAAGGCCGAGGATGAAGGCATTGCCGTTGCCGAGATCATCGCCGGTCAGGCCGGCCACGTGAACTACGATGTGATTCCGGGCGTCATCTATACGGCGCCGGAAGTCGCGAGCGTCGGCAAGACGGAAGAGGAACTGAAGGAAGCCGGCATCGCCTACACCGTCGGCAAGTTCCCGTTCATGGCCAACGGCCGCGCCAAGGTCAACAAGACCGCGGACGGCTTCGTCAAGGTGCTCGCCGATAAGACGACCGACCGCATCCTCGGCGTGCACATGATCGGCCCACACGTCGGCGAGTTGGTCGCGGAAGCTGCCGTGATCATGGAATTCGGCGGCTCGGCGGAAGACCTCGCGCGGACCTGCCACGCCCACCCGACATTGACCGAGGCCGTCAAGGAAGCCGCGATGGCCGTTGCCGGGCGCGCCGTGCACATGTAGTCAGAGACAGCGGTCGACCTTGCAAGGTGACCGCTGCACGCGTTTTCCAATTGCAGAGTTTGCGTAGTCCATGACCGCCAACCCGATGACGCCGGCTCGACATGGCTCGCCCGCAGCCGGCATGGCGTTGATGGTGCTGGCGATGACGCTGATCCCGGTGATGGATGGCATCGCCAAACTGCTCTCCGCGCGCTACCCGACCTTCGAAATCGTCTGGGCGCGTTACTTCTTTCATTTCGTTTTGCTGCTGCCGCTTGTCCTGCACCGCTACGGTGCCGGCGCCTTCAAGTTGCAGCGACCCGGATTGCAGCTGTTTCGCGGCAGCCTGCTGATGGTGTCGACCGCCTGCTTCTTCGGCGCCATCGCCACGATTCCGCTCGCCGACACGCTCGCCATCGTGTTCGTCTATCCGTTCATTGTCACGGCTCTGGCGCCCTGGTTCCTCGGCGAACGCGTTGGCGTGTGGCGGTGGGGCGCCGTCGCGGTCGGCTTCATCGGCGCCCTCATCGTCATTCGTCCCGGCTTTCAGGTGCTGTCACCGGCGATGCTGATGGCGCTCGCCGCCGGTAGCATCTATGCCGTCTATGTGCTCGTCACGCGCAAGATGGCCGGCTCAGACCCGCCGCTCAAGACATTGCTGATGACCGGCGTCGTCGGCACCGTCGTGATGACGCTGCTCCTGCCGTTCGTGTGGATCACGCCGACCATGCCGGACCTCATGATGATGGTATCGCTCGGCATACTTGCGGCAGCGGGACACTACATGATCATCGTCGCGCACGAGTGGGCCAGCGCGCCGCAACTCGCGCCGTTCGGCTACGTCGAAATGGTCTCGGCAACGATCGTCGGCTACCTGCTGTTCGGCGACCTGCCTGCCGCGATCACCTGGCTCGGCATCATCATCATCGTGCTCAGCGGTATCGTCATCGCCTGGCGCGAGGGCTCCGTCGCGCGCCGTGCCCGGCTTGGATAACGGACTTGCCATTGGCCAAAACGACGGCCAGCCGATAAGCTCGTGCCACTGTCGTTGGGAGGAATGTCTATGCGTTCATTGTGGATTTTCGCGGCCTGCTGTCTTGTCGCCCTGTCAAGCAGCCCTTATACAGTCCACGCCCGTGAAGCCGCAGTGACGCCGATTGCCGAAACCACTGCACTCGACAAGCTGTTTGCCTCGCTCAAGAAAGCCAAGAGCGAAAAAGAAGCCGGGCAGATCGCCGGTAAAATCTGGCAGCACTGGTTCTTTCACCCGAACGGTGCCGTGCAGCACCTGATGCACAGGGCACAGGCCGCGCGCCGCGCCCGGCTGCTCAAGGAAGCCGTCAGCGAACTCGACAAGATCATCCAGCTGGCACCGGACTACGTCGAAGGCTGGAACCAGCGCGCCACCGTCCTGTTCATGCTGGGCCGTGACGACGAGTCCATCCGCGATATCCAGCAGGTGCTGCGCATTGAGCCGCGCCATTTCGGGGCACTCTCCGGCCTTGGCTTGATCCATATGCGCGCCAAGAACTGGAAATCGGCAATCGCCTCGTTCGAGCGCGCCCTGAAGCTGCACCCCTTCCTCGGCGAGCGGGCCTTCATACCGGCCCTCAAGAAGAAGCTGAAAGGCACCGAACTGTAGGTTCGATGCCGAGAGCGCTTCAGTACTTTTCGCCGTACGGCCTGAGTTCGATTTCCCAGGTCCATGCCGACCGGTCCTGTTTGACCGCGTGCATGTAGGTCGCAGCGATCGCATCCGGGTCGAGGTACTTGTCCGCCGGATCGTTCGCCCCCTCGGTACGTCCCTTGGCCGCGTTGCGCACGCCGCCATCGATGACAAAGTGGCAGACGTGCACGCCTTGCGGTGCCAGTTCACGGCCAAGCGCACTCGCCAGGCCGCGCAAGCCGTGCTTGCCCATGCCGAAGATCGACGAATGCGGATAGCCTTTGACGCTCGCCGAGGCGCCGGTGAACAGGATCGTGCCGGCCCCGCGAGGCACCATGCGCTTGGCCGCCTGCTGCGCGACAAGGAAGCCACCGTAGGCCGAGATATTGAGTGACTTCGCGACCTCGGCCGGGTCCAGCTCCGTTATCGGGCCGTGCGCGCGGGCGCTGGCGTTGTAAAGGACGACATCGAGATCACCGCCGGCCTTGTCGAGATCGGCGAACAGGCTGGCGACCTGGTCGGGCTGGGTCGCATCGCAGGCATGCGTGCTTGCCCCGATTTCAGCGGCGAACGCCTGCACGTTGCCAGGTGTGCGGGCCGCCAGCGCGACCTTGTAGCCTTCGCTGTGCAGAACCCGCGCGAACGACGCGCTGATGCCACTGCCGGCGCCAACGATCAAAGCATTTCCGGACATATCGGGAACCTCGTGAAGCTGAACATTACTCGAGAGCTGTCACAGTGAAACCCGCTTTCCGGTACAATGCAACCAGCCCGGTGGCACCAATCAGATGGGCGGCACCAACCGCGATGAACGCATTGCCCTTGTCGACGAGCGGTCGGCTGCTAGCGAACATCGATTGATTGCGCTTGGCGATCAATTCGCGACTGAAGCTGGCAAAGCCGGACGCCTTGAGCCCGGCGATTTTTGCCAACCCTTTCGAAAGCGCCAGCACGACACCAAGGTCGCGCTTCACATAGGATTGGATCAATGTCTCGAACATATCCTCGCGCTGCGCCAGGAAGGCGAGCGACACGCGCAGCATCGCCAGTTGATCGGCCTCGGGCACCCCCGACAGCGACGTCAATTGGCTTTCAACGGTTTCGAGACCGACGACCGGGACACCGCTCTTCCTGGCCAGCGCACCGATCGCCGCATCAAGCGCCACTTCGCCGCTTGCGACGCGCTGCTGCTCGCATAACGGAATCGCCAGCACCATGCTGATCATCCACGGCCGCACGACCGCTGCCATCTCGGCCGGCATGCCAGCCTTGGTCAGCAATCCACTGACCTGCTTGTACTCCGCTTGCGTCAACTTCTGCTCGAGGCGGCTGCCATCCATGTAGATCATGAGCTGCGGCACCTTGCCGACCGCCTTGAGCATCGCGCCGGGTGACACATCGGCGATCTCCAGGGCGACGGTGCGTGACTGTTCGATGGCCGTGCGGGCAGCCGCCGGCATCGCCGTGATCCGCGGGTCCGACACGTGCATGGTGCCGAACAGGTGGGATGGCGCCTTGCCGGGCTTTTCAACGCGCCACAGGATCGCGCGCGCATTGATGATCTTGTCCGCTGCCACGCGCACCTGCTGCATGACCTGTGGGTGCGAGGCCGTGAGCTTGGGCAGCATGTTCGCGCCGCTGCACCGGGCCTGCGCAGCCCCCGTCAGGCAGAATGCAGCGATGACTGAAAGTGTCAGTGCTTGGATCGCACGACAGCCGGCCACCAGGACCGAATTGCAGCGTTGAGACACGTCAAATCCCCCAAGAAAACATTCCGCGCAGCACCTCAAAGTGGCCGCGCCCGTTGCAGCACATATCGTCGGGACAAACCCGAGGATGGCAATCGAGAGCCCCCAGGCTCACCAAGGCTCATCATTGCTGCACAGCTAGAATACATACCTAGCAAAAACCTTCGCTCAGGCCCGCGGATGCGCCGCATCATAGACGGCCAAGAGCCGGTCACGCTCGACTTCCGTATAGATCTGCGTTGTCGACAACGAGGCATGGCCGAGCAATTCCTGGATTTGGCGCAGGTCGGCGCCGGCCGACAGCAGATGCGTCGCGAACGAATGGCGCAGCGCATGCGGCGTCGCATTGTGCGGCAGGCCGAGCGCATCGCGCAGCCGCTCGACCACCAGCTGAATAATCCGCGGTGACAGCGGGCCGCCGCGCGCGCCCAGGAACAACGGCGATTCCGGCGTCGACGGATAGGGGCACAGCGCCCGGTATTCGGCAATCGCCTCAATCGCCACCGGCAATATGGGAGCGAGCCGTTCCTTGCCGCCTTTGCCGACAATCCGCGCCACATCACGCTCGCGCGAGGGCGCATCACCGACGGTCAGCGATAGGGCCTCGGAAATGCGCAGTCCGGCGCCATAGAGAAGCAGCAATACGGCGGTATCGCGCGCCGCGATCCATGGCTCTTTCTCGGCGTGACTGGCCGGCGCGACGACATCGCCGGCCTTGTCGACGGTCAGCGGCTTTGGCAGCGCATGCGGCACTTTCGGGCGCGCGACCTGCAGAACCGCACGATTCTTGGCGATATCGTTGTGCTCCAGCCAGCGAAAAAACGCGCGCAGCGCCGATAACGACCGCGCCAGGGAGCGGCCGGCGATGCCGGCTTTGCGCCGCGCACTCAAGAACGCCCGGAAATCCTTGACCGTCAGCGCCGTCATGTCACCAAGACAGGGCGGGTGGCCAAGGCGGCTGCGCAGGAACGCCGTGAACTGGGCGAGGTCACGGCCATACGCCTCACAGGTTTTTTCGGTGTAGTCGCGGTCCTGGGACAGGTGATCGAGCCAATCGGCGATCGCCCGATCGAGGTCGGCGCCAAGCGGCAGCGGCGTTCCGGTCAGTTGCATGGCTCGGCCTCTCGATTCGCGCGCACGATGCGCCTTCGACTAGGCGGTGCTTTGGTTAACAGTGTGTTAAAACTATCCACCGCACGGCCCGTCAAACCCGGGTTGCGCCTTATTCTCTGCTATCAAGCAGTGATTCGTGCGTTTTTCGCGATGGTGGCATGGATAGCGAATGACCGGACTTCTAGAGCTGGCCGATGATCCGCATGCGCGGCTGCGGCGCGTACCGATCCTGCTGCCGGTCGCGCTCGACCAGACCTACGACTATATCGTGCCGCCCGGCATGGACCTGGCGCCGGGTGAATTCGTGCACGTCCCGTTCGGCCCACAGCACCGCCTCGGCATCGTCTGGGACAAGCCGGTCGGCCCGGAAAAGCCGATCGAGGAGGCCAAGCTCAAGGCGGTCATTCAACCCCTCGATGTACCCCGCCTGCCCGAGTTGACGCTGCGCTTCGCCGAGTGGATCGCGCGCTACACATTGGCGCCGATCGGCATGGTGGCGCGCATGATGATGAGCGCAAAGACCGCGTTCGAGCCGGAAAAGCCGCGCTTTGGCGTCGTGATCGTCCCCGAGGCGTCGGAGCCGCCGCGCATGACACCGGCGCGCGAAAAAGTCCTCGATGTTGCCCGCGACGGCAACGTGCGCACCAAGGCCGCGCTGGCGCAGGCCGCCGGCTGTTCCAGCGGCGTCGTCGACGGCCTGGTCCAAAGCGGCAACCTGGTCGAGTGCGCGATCCCGGAAAAGCGCTTTCCAAGGCCGAATCCGGCGCACGTCACGGTCGAATTCTCAGACGCCCAGCAGGTCGCCGTGCATTCCCTTCGCGCGCAGGCATCAAGCCGCAACTTTGCGGTGACGCTGCTCGATGGCGTGACAGGCTCAGGCAAGACGGAGGTCTACTACGAAGCCGTCGCCGCCGCCCTCGAAGCGGGCCGCCAGGTCGTGATCATGCTGCCGGAAATCGCGCTCACCAGCCAGTTCATGCGCCGTTTCGAGGCGCGCTTCGGGTGCCCGCCGGTGGAATGGCATTCGGCACTCGGCGCCCCCGAACGCGGCCGCGTCTGGAAGGCGGCGGCAAGCGGTGAGGCGCGCTGCGTCGTCGGCGCGCGCTCGGCGCTGTTCCTGCCCTACGCCGACCTCGGCCTGATCGTCGTCGACGAAGAGCACGACGGCGGCTTCAAGCAGGAGGACCGCGTCCACTACCAGGCCCGCGACATGGCGATCGTGCGCGCCAACCTCGGCCAGCATGCGGTCGTGCTCGCTTCTGCGACGCCGTCGATCGAAAGCCACGTCAACGCGCGCACCGGGCGCTATGCCCACGCCGTCCTGCCGGGGCGCTTTTCCGGCGTCGAGATGCCCGACATCGAGGCGATCGACATGCGCAGCTTCCCGCCCGACAAAGGCACGTGGCTGAGCCCCAAACTCGTCGACGCGGTCAACGAAACACTGGCCAATGACCAGCAGACGCTGCTCTTCCTCAACCGCCGCGGCTACGCCCCGCTGACGCTGTGCCGGACCTGCGGCCACCGCGTCGAGTGCCCGCAGTGTTCCGCCTGGCTGGTCGAGCACCGCTTTCGCAAACAGCTCAACTGCCATCACTGCGGCTTCGCCCTGCCGATCCCCGAGGCCTGCCCGAAATGCGAGGCGCCCGGCGCGATGGTCGCCTGCGGCCCGGGCGTCGAGCGCGTCTCCGAAGAGGTCGCCGAGCGCTGGCCGGATGCCCGCGTCGCGATCCTGTCGAGTGATCTGATCCCCGGCCTCGTCGAGATGCGCCAGGTCATCAAGGGAATCGAGAACGGCGAGGCCGACATCATCATCGGCACGCAGCTGGTCGCCAAGGGCCACCACTTCCCCGACCTTGCCACCGTCGGCATCGTCGACGGCGACCTCGGGCTCGGCCAGGCCGACCCACGCGCCGGCGAGCGCACCTTCCAACTGCTGCACCAGGTCACCGGCCGCGCCGGGCGCGAACAGGTCCGCGGCCGCGGCCTCATCCAGACGCACCTGCCCGATCATCCGGTGATGAACGCGATAATCACCGGCGACCGCGAAGCGTTCCTCGAGCGCGAGATCGGCATGCGCCAGGCCGCCATGCTGCCACCCTACGGGCGCCTCGCCGCGCTGATCGTGTCATCGAAGAACAAGGACCTGTCGGAAGCGTTCGCCAAGGAGGTCGCGCGCCGTGCACCGCGCGCCGAGCGCATCTCGGTGCTCGGGCCCGCCGAAGCGCCGCTCGCGGTGATCCGCGGCCAGTTCCGCTGGCGCCTGCTGGTCAAGGCCCCCCGCGACATCGACCTGCAGGGGTATCTGCGCGCCTGGATGGATGAGCTGCCGCAAATGAAGGGCGATCTGCGGCTGGTGCTGGATGTCGATCCCTATTCGTTTTTGTAGTTTTTCTGCCCAATCATCTTTCTGACATCTTGACGTTACCTCATAGGTAACATATTTCCGTTACATAACAGGTAACGCAATCCGTGTTGCCGGGAGGGACGCGGGGCGTTGCAATGGAATTTTGGTTTGCGTCTGCAAAACTCAAAAAGCAGCTTTCAGACCATAAGGCCATGACTAAAGCGTTCGGCGCCCAAGTCACGAGAAGGCTGAAATCTCGGTTGGCCGTGCTCTCAAATGCCCGATGCTTAGCGGACGTACCCCGGGTACCACCTGATCGATGCCACCAATTGTCTGGAGATCGAAATGAGCACTTCGCAGTAGATGTCAGCAGCAACAGGCGTTTGGAATTTAAGCCGCATCACGACTCGATCCCGCGGCACGACGATGGCGGCATCGACCTCGATAGAGTGACTGGGATCAAGTTACTGGGCGTGGTCGACTATCACTGAGTACGGAGTTTGGCCGGGGGCAAAAACATGACCATGGAACTGGAGAGAGGATGGAGCCCGAATTGGGCGGTCCATCCGGGAGAATACCTGGAGGAGAACCTCGATGTACGAGGCTGGTCACAGGCCGAGTTCGCGCGCCTATCGGGCCTGACGAAGAAACATGTCAGCGACATGATCAATGGCAAAAACCCTGTGACGCCGGAAACGGCTCTGAAACTTCAGCGCGTACTTGGTGTCAATGCGCAGATCTGGATCGGAATGCAGGCTGACTGGGACTTTCATGAAGCTCGAGTAGCGGCGCAGGACCTCGACGATCAAGCGCGCGCCTGGGTAGCGCGACAGCCTGTCCGCGAGCTGAAGAAGTGTAGAATCATTCAACGGTTGGCCGATGATTTCGATGTATACAACGACCTTTTGACGTTCTACCGCATCGGAACATTCACAGCGTACGACGCACGCGTTAAGCGTTGCTGCGTACATCATCGCCAGGCAGGTGGTCGTGGCGAAGTCCTGCCCGAGTACGTCTTCGCCTGGCTGATGATGGGTGAATGGCAAGCACGAACCATGAACTTGCCCGAGTACGACCGAAAAATATTCCGAAAGGCGGTCGATGAAATTCGAGCGCTGACATCTGAACGGCCGTCGGTGTTCGTGCCAGAAATGAAGCGGCTATGCGGCAATGCTGGCGTTGCCTTGATTTTTGAGCCGGCCTTTCCCAAAACCAAGCTGTTTGGCTCGGCGCGCTGGATCGACGGACGACGTCCTGTCATTCAAATGTCTTTGAGGATGAAAGCGAACGATCACTTCTGGTGGACGTTCTTTCACGAATGTGGCCACATTCTTCTACATGAAGGCCGCGATTTCGCTGATGACAAGCCTGGAGAACCCGATGCAGTCGAGGCAGAGGCAAACGCTTTCGCGACAGAAATACTTGTCGGTAGGAAGCGACTGGAGCAGATTGTATCGATCGCACCTAAATCGAAAAGCAAGGTCAGATTGCTGGCCGAGGAGCTAGGTATCCACCCCGGTATCCTGGTTGGCATGCTACAGCATCACGAAGTCATCGAGTTTCGGCACATGAACGACTTGAAGGTCAAGATCGAGTTCAAGAAGCCTTGAGTTGAAACCTCAAGAACCACCTAAACCCGCCGCTCGACCATAAGCTTCTTGAGCTCGGCGATCGCCTTGGCCGGGTTGAGGCCTTTCGGGCAGGCCTTGGTGCAGTTCATGATCGTGTGGCAGCGGTAGAGCCGGAACGGGTCCTCGAGGTTGTCGAGACGCTCGCCGGTCGCCTCGTCGCGTGACTCGTTGATCCAGCGATAGGCCTGCAGCAGGATCGCCGGGCCGAGGTAGCGGTCCTGGTTCCACCAGTAGCTCGGGCACGACGTCGAGCAGCACGCGCACAGGATGCACTCGTAGAGCCCGTCGAGTT
>JBPCVZ010000226.1:0-9988 GCA_051010015.1 Hyphomicrobiaceae bacterium | reverse complement strand
TTCAAGGGTTGCTGCGGCCTGGAAAATTCCAACTGTCGGAAGCCTTCACGGTCGACAGACAGAACTTGCAGACATGATCACCTGTGTAAGCCTGTATCTCTCTCGGCTGCCATCGCGAGCACATCATCGACGATCTGCGGAGCCGAGCCTACATAACCGGCGGGATCAGAGAGCCTGTCGATGTCCGCGCGACTCAATACCTTGCGAACCTCGGGGTCCGCCGCAAGAGCATCGGCGAGCGTGATGCCCTCTTCGTAGACACGCGTGCACGCAGCATCGAGCAGTCTGCGCGCATCAAACTTACTCATCCGTTGGGCCAGCGCCAGCGTGAACCGTTCACCGACCGCCATCCCCATGGTGACGTCGACGTTTGCCCGCATATTCTCAGGATGAATGTCAAGTCGCTCCATCAAGTCACAGGCCCAATGTAGCGCACCTGAAGTGAGCAAGAAGGTTTCCGGCACAAGAAGCCATTCGCCAATCCAGGTGCCGCCACATCTGTCGCCTTCTTGCCCCATAAACTCGACCATGCCCATGGCACGCTGACGCCCGAGCCGTGCAACCGTTTCCGCAAATTCAGCAGCCCTAGGGTTGCGCTTCTGGGGTAACGACGTCGACCGGCCGCGGCCAGGATCTCCGCGTTCCGAAATCTCACGCACCTCGCTTGCGCCCATCGCATTGATGTTCTGGGCATTCCGCGCAAGCGAACCGCACAGATTGCCAAGGCATAGGGAGATTTCGGTGACCGTATCGCGGGCATTGTGCCAACTTGCCAACGTATGCCCTAGCCCCAGTTCCGCTGCGACTGCCTGACGAAACCGAAGTCCGTCGTCCCCCATCGATGCCAGCGTCCCGACTGCCCCAGCGAAGCCAACGACCATTGCCCGTTCTTTGGCCGCCTCCAGCCGATCGCGATGGCGCATCAACTCCTCTATCCAAACCGCAAGGCGAGCACCAAACGTTGTGGGTAACGCGTGGTGATTGTTTGTGCGCCCGATCATTACGGTGTCACGATGCTCTTTCGACAAGCCTTGCAAGAGCGTACTGTAACGCGCCATCGCTGCCAGTATTTCGTCCAGCCCATCGCGTACTTGCAGAACCTTTCCGGTATCCATTATGTCATAGGTCGTGACGCCATAGTGGACCCATGCCTTGTGCGGGTCTGGTACTTGCGCGGCCAACTGCGCGACCAATCCGGCAATGGGTCGCCCCACATCGAGCGTGTCCCCACGCAGCTGATCCAGATTGAGTTTGCTGAAACTCAAACAATTGTCGATCTCTGCCGCCGCTGCAGACGGCACAATTCCGAGCTTGCCCTGCGCTCGTGCAGCCGCCTTTTCAGCCTCGATCATCTGACAAAGGGTATTGCGCTCTCCGAAGATTTCCTCCATGCGCGGCGTACTGAAAAGATGGCGGTAGATTTGCCAGTCGAATACTGAAACGGCGCACATGTTATCTCTCCCTACGTTCCAAGACACACGGTCAACGTCCGAAATCATAGAGCTCATGGGCAATTGGCGGGAGAAAAAACCGAATAAACCAATGAGTCCAATCTCTGGCTCAAACTTCGGCCATTTTGCGCGGAGCACCATTGCCCGCCCGTTGACGGTTTCATCCGCTGTTGATCGTTTGTTGTCGCGATGCTCAGTCCGGACCTGGAACGGTAATCTGACCTCAATGTAACAATGTCCGCACTGCCGGGGCGAAGCTGCCAGGCTTGACTGACTAGGTAAGCTTCAACGCTCTCTTTCCTCGACGCATTTATCGCTGCATCGTATTCATTGCTTGGAACTATTCACTTGAAAGACTGCGCGCGTGCGCGACATCGAGAAATGGCATGCCAACTTCGGTGCAGCGAATAGATGCGCGCGGTCTCAAGCGCGCGCTGCAGGACGGCGGCGAGATTGCATTGCTCGATGCCCGCGAGGAGCTGACATTCGGACGGCGTCACATTCTGATGGCATCCTGCATGCCGTTGGGTCGGATCGAAGTTCTGGCCGATGACATGGTGCCGAGTCTCCAGGCACGCGTGGTGTGGTGTGATGATGGCGAAGGGCTCGCCGAGCGGGCTGCCAGCCGCATGGTCGAGTTCGGCTATCAGGACGTTCAAGTCCTTGATGGCGGGATCGCAGCCTGGGAAGCGGCCGGCTATCGCATCTACAGCGGCGTGCACGTTTCCAGCAAGGCATTTGCCGACGTCGTCGAGCATGACCATTGATCAGGTGGGTAGTCCGCGGTGCGATTGACAATCTGATGGTTTCAACCATGCTCGTGATTTGCATGCCGCTGTGATTTGGCAAGCCAGGTACCGGTCAAAACGGTAAGGTGCGCGGCAGAATATCTAGCAGTGAGAGCACCCGATGGAACACGTACGCTACATCGACAGGACACGCGAAGACTACATTCGCCAGGGCTACGACAAACCCTACCAGTGGGCAAACTTCGACGAAGTCCCCTTTACGCCCCTCAAGAAGCCGTTGTCGGAATGCCGCATTGGCCTGATCGGCACCAGCGAAGTGGCCGTGAAGTTCGATCCGGAAACTGAGGAAGATCCGATCAGCGAAGAGGATTTTCGCGGTGTCTATGCCATTCCGGCAAACGTTGCGACGGAGAAGTTCTACAGCCGCACGAAGTCGTTCGACCGCAACGCAACGCATCTCGACGATGTCAACGCCTATTACCCGGTCGACCGACTGCGCGAAGCCGTCGGCGACGGCAGGATCGGCTCGATGCCGGACTGGTTCTACGGCGCCTACAACAACTACAGCCAGCGCAAGGTGATGGAGCAGGAAGCCCCCAAGGCGCTCAACTTTGCGCGGCGTGATGAAGTTGACGCCATGATCATGGTGCCTGTCTGACCGGTATGCCATCAGACCGTGAGTCTGATCAGCCGACATCTTGAAGCAAACGGAATTCCGACAGTCGTGATCGGCGCCGCCCGGGACATTGTCGAGCACTGCGGCGTTGCCCGCTTCGTGTTCGTTGACTTCCCGCTCGGCAGCCCGTGCGGTGAGCCTTGGCAAACCCAGCAGCAGCGCGACCTCTTCCAGGTCGCCCTCGACCTTCTCGAAACTGCCGAGGGCCCGCGCACAACCATCCAGCCCGACTACCAGTGGAGCAAGGGCGACGAGTGGAAGCGCCTGGTGTTCACCGAAGAGCAGCCCTGGCAGGACGAGAAGACCAAGGCCGAGTGGATGGCACGCAAGGAAGCCTACCGCGAGCTCAAGGCGGAAGGTAAGATTTGACGCTGCGGCCGGCAGGGCAGGGGACGTCGCCCGCCCGGATGCCTACATCGGCAGGCGGCGGGCGCGGACCAGCGGAGGAGACCATTGCATGGCAACGGACGAACGTGACATCGTGGTCTACACCGCACCGTTCTGTGCGCCGTGTGAGCAACTGAAGCGCTTTTTGACGTCTCACGGCGTCGCCTTCCGCGTCCGTGACTTGATGATGGACGAGGACGCCCAGGACCGGCTCGATGAAGCCCGCATTCGCTCGACCCCGGCCCTCGAAGTCGATGGCCAATTCTACGCCGGCGACACGCTGACCCAGGATAAGGTGCGGCAGGTGCTTGGTCTTTGAGAAAGCGGCGCGCAACGACTTGAGACCGCTAAACCACACCATTGCTCCTCAACTGCGCGACCTCACGCGCCGACAGCCCAAGCCAATCTTCGAGGACCGCCTCCGTATGCTCACCAAGCAATGGTGCCGCTGCGAGCTCCACATGGTTGCCCGACATCTGAACCGGCCACGCGAGCATCCGGATACGGCCGAGAGTCGGATGATCTATCCACTTGAAAATACCGCGCTTCTCGAAGTCGAGGTTTTCGGAGAGCTCCTTGTAGTCGAACACGGCTCCCGCCGGAACGCCGGCTGTGCCGAGAAGTTCCATCGCGTCGGATTTGGAACGCCGACGGGTCCAAGGGACGATGATGTCGTCGATCTCGGCCTTGTTGCGGAAACGGTTTGCGGCGGTTTCGAAGCGCTTGTCGCCGATCAGATCGGCATGGCCGATAATCTCCAAAAGACGATGCCATTGTCGATTGTTGGCGCGGTTGACGTAGATGTAGACGAAATCGTTGGCACCGCCAGGGTGACAGGGAAAGAGGCCCATAGGTGCATTGCCGCCGGTGATGATCCCCTCTGCTGATCGCGTCGGCGCCTCACCGGTGGCCATAAAATCAGACAAGGGAAACCGCGCGTACTGCAACATGGCATCCTGCATCGCAACGGTGAGATGCTGGCCTTCACCGGTCGCCTGCTTGTGATAGAGCGCGCCGAGGATGGAGATCGCCATGAGCATGCCGGTACCCGTGTCGGCAAAGTTGGGCCCCGGTTTGATTGGCTCGCCGTCGACCTCGCCGGTGACCGACATGACCCCGCCGGTTGCCTGGCCGATCATATCGAATGCCAGGAAATTCTCGAACGGACTTCCTTCCGCAAAACCCTTGAGCTGGGCGTAGATGATCGCTGGATTGACGGCGCGTAGTGCCTCGTAGCCGAGGCCGAGGCCTTCGATCACACCTGGTCCGAAGTTTTCTATGACCACGTCGGCGGTGCGTGCCATGTCCTTGACGAGATCAAGCCCGCGCTCGGACTTGAGATTGCAGGTCATGCTTTTCTTGTTGGCATTGAAGAGCACGAAGAAGTGCGAGTCCGTCTTGCCATCAACGGAGCCCAGTCGGCGCAGTTGGTCACCCCCTGCGGGGTTCTCAATCTTCACGACTTCCGCCCCCATCCAGGCGAGGACTTCAGTGCATGCCGGTCCCGCCTCGAACTGTGTCAGATCGAGGACTCGCACGCCGCTCAAGGCAGCCGCCTTCGTGTTCATCGAAACCTCGCAAAGAATGAGCCTGTCGCCGGTCGTCTTGTTGATGTAGCCGAGTGGCGGTCCCGAGAGGCAATCAAAGTTGAGATATCGGGGCAGATTTCACTCGTGGTCGTATCGACTGGAGCCTGATTGCACGGCAAATGAGAAGATGTATCGATCCGCGCTAGAGACCTGCTGCAGAATATGGCCGTGCGTCATCGGGCTGTCCGAACACCATACGTGAATTGACATCCCAATTGGGCAGGCCAAGAAGGCATGAATCTTCTTGCCGGATAACGGTTCACCAACAATGGGCATTGTCAGTCGGCTGGAGCGCCAACTGGCCGGTTCCGACAATTGAGATGCAGCGCGCATGCCAAGCCAAAGAGGAGCCAAACATGGCACGCATACCCTATCCAGAACCTGAAACACTATCCGATGAAGCGCGTCGCATGCTCGCGCGCCTGCCTGCCAAAATCCGCATTTTCGATATGATCGCGCATGCCGATAGCTGCCTCAAACCGGTCATGAAACTCGGTGGTGCCATCTTGGGAAAAACCACGCTCGACCCGCTGTTGCGCGAGTTGTGCCTGCTCCATGCGGTGAAGCTTGAAGGCGGCATGTACGAGTACGTACAGCACCTGCCCGTTACCTTGGAATTGGGTGGGACACAAGCGCAGATCGATGCCATCGAAGCCGGCGATGATAGCGCTGCATGCTTCAGCGAGCTTGAGCGGGCGGCCCTCAAACTCACCCGCGAGGTCGTCGTCAACGTGCGCGCCTCGCAAGCCACACTTGAGGCGGCGCGCGCGCATCTTTCCGAGCGTGAGATCGTCGAGCTGATCTTGATGGCTGGCTATTACATCATGCTCGCACGCGTCACTGAAACGCTCGGCGTCGAGGAAGACCCACCCGTTGGTGGCGCCGTCCTGGACGACGTCAAAAAATGGGTGGCCAAGACGGGCGGATGAGCGGTGCGTTGCAGGGCGACTTGGCCCGCCCTCGGATTTCCGGGTTGGCCCGTCGATCCCACGACCGCTGTGGCAACCGTTTGGCCTTGCACGTTGCTCAGTCGCCGCCCGCGCGGCGTTTGGCAGTCGCCTCCGGGTCCAGCGTAAGATCGTCGCGAAGACGAACGCCATAGTCCCGCTCGGCAGCCTGTCGGCTGACGAGGCCTTTGCGGACATCGTCGCGTACCGCCTCGGCATCGCGCTCCAGTGGATTACCGTAGCCGCCGCCACCCGGCATTTCGACGATCAGTCGGTCCTGATCCGGAATGACCTGAAATCCCTTGTTGCGCAGTGTCGGGCCCGATGCCAGCGTCAACCGCCCCAAGGCACCGGGCTCGGCGCCTTCTCGGCCGCGGGCCGCGAATTTGGTGCGCTCGAATGTGGCGAAGATGCCGAACGGCGCGCCTTCGCGATTGGTCAGTTCCATTGTCTGGCCGAGGCCGCCACGATAGGTGCCGGCGCCGCCGGAGTCCTGGCGGTATTCCTTGCGCCAGATCACCAGCGGCGTAATCGCTTCCGTGATCTCGATCGGTACGTTGCGAACGCCGCTCGGGAACGGTGTTGCCGACAGGCCATCGATCGTCGGGCGGGCACCCGCGCCGCCACTGTGAAAGCTCATGACCATGAAGGGTGTCGCTTGATTGCCGACTTTGCCGGTAATGCCGTGTCCGGCGCCGAGCTTGATATTCCAAAGCGCTGAAGTTCCTTCGGCCGGCACCCGGCCCGGGATCGCCTGATGCAGGCAGCCGAACACCGCATCGGGCAACATGTGCCCGACATTTGATCGTGCCACCACGGCGCAGGGATGAGGCGCATTGACGATCGAGTTTTCCGGCGCGGTGACGCGGATCGCATCCATCGTGCCGGCGTTGTTCGGAAGGGACGGTGCAACGATGCATTTGACGCCGAAGCTCGTATAGGCCTCGTTGTAGCACATCGGGCAATTGATCCCGTACTCGGAGATCGATGACGTACCCTCGTAGTCCACCAGGATTTCGCCGTCGCCAATGGTCAGCGCCGTGACCAGATCGATCGGCTCATCATAGCCGTCAATCCGCATGCTGTAATGATAGGTCCCCTTGGGTAGCCCGTTGATCGCCCGCGCCATCGCTTCGCGGCTGGTGTCGCAAATGTAGTCAGCGAGACCGTCGAGCGAGCCGAGATCATACTCCGTCATCATTTCAACGAGGCGCGCACTGCCGGTTTCGTTACAGGCCGCGAGGGCATAAATGTCTCCCTCGACCTGCACGGGTTCGCGGACGTTCGTGCGTACGATTTCGAGCAGCCACTCGTTCATCTTGCCTTCTTGAGCAAGCGGCATGAGCGGCACCTGAAGCCCTTCGTGATAGACCTGCCGGCCGTCCGGCGACTGCCCGACACCGCCGATATCAACGACATGTGATGTGCAGGCAAACAGCGCGACGATCCTGCCGTCCTTGAAGGTCGGCGAAACGACGGTGAAGTCGTGCAGATGGCCGGTGCCTTTCCAGGGGTCGTTGGTGATGTAAACGTCGCCTTGGCGCATGACGTCGATGGGAAAGCGCTCGATGAAATGGACGACCGACAGCGCCATCGAATTGATATGCCCGGGAGTACCTGTCACCGCCTGCGCCAGCATGCGCCCGTCAAGGTCGAATACGCCGGCGGAGATGTCGCCTGCTTCTCGTGCGGAGGTGCTGAATGCGGTGCGCACAAGCGTCTGTGCCTGTTCCTCGACAACCGAGAGCAGGCGGTTCCACATCACCTGGTAGGCGATGCGCGTCGACATATCCTGCTGCTTGTCCGTGTCATTCATGCCGACTGCTTCCTCGTGAGTACAATATAGCCGTGACCGTCGACATGCGCGTCGAAGCGCTTGCCAACAAGCGTCGATGTCTGGTCTTCCGCAATGATCGCCGGGCCTGGCACCGCACTGCCCGGTTCGAGATCCGACCTCAGATAAACGCAAACGCGCCGCTCCTCGCCGGTCTCAGAATCAAAGACCAATCGGTCGGCAACAGGTCTGGCGTGCAGCGATCCCTGCTTCTCCTCAAGAGGTGGCTTTGGTAATGCCTCGATAGTCGAAAGGGCCAGGCTCCAGCTCATGACCTCGACATCGAGGTTGGGAATAGTGCGTCCGTAATGTTCGCTGTAGGCATCTGCGAACTGCTTTTCCAACGTCGCGAAATCTGATTTCGCCATGTCGCGGAGCGGCAGCTCGACGGCGATTTCATGACCTTGTCCGCGGTATCGCATGTAGGCCGTTCGCACTTCGCGCAATTCGCCTGCCGGCGCGCCAAGTCGCACGACCTCGATTGCTTCCGCCCGCATATCGCGAAACAGGGCATTGACCGCATCGCTGTCGAATTGGCTGAGGGGCATGAAGCGCGTGCGTACGACTTCATAGGCGATTGGCGCACGCAGAAAGCCGATCGCCGAGCCAACACCGGCACCTGTTGGAATCACGATCCGGTCGACACCGAGCTTTTCCGCAAGTCTCGATGCGTGAAGCGGTGCTGCCCCACCGAAGGCAATCAATGTACGCGTGCTGACATCCTTGCCGCATTCAATCGCATGCACGCGGGCCGCATTAGCCATGTTCTCATCAACGATTTCGCTGATACCCGCAGCCGCGCCGACAGCGGTCAGACCGAGCGGGCCGCCGATCACGCGATCCAGCGCTTGCATGGCGTTTGTCTGATTGAGGTGGAACTTGCCGCCGGCGAACAGGTCCACATCGATTCGGCCAAGCGCCAAGTCGGCATCGGTCACGGTTGGCTCGGTGCCGCCTTGATCATAGCAAGCGGGACCGGGCTCTGCGCCGGCGCTGTCGGGGCCGACACTGATCTGGCGCAACGCGTCGATGCGCGCGATCGATCCGCCACCGGCGCCGATTTCGACCATATCGATGACCGGTACGCGGATCGGGAGGCCGCTACCTTTCAAAAACCGATACATGCGCGCCACTTCGAAGCTGCGCGAGAGTTGCGGCTGGAAATTATCGATAAGACAGATTTTTGCCGTCGTGCCCCCCATGTCGAAAGATAGGACATCCGAAAGACCGCACTCGGCAGCGACGTTGCGGGAGAGAATGGCACCGCCCGCGGGGCCGGACTCGACCAAGCGGATCGGATAGGTGATAGCAGTTTCCAATGCCGTCACGCCACCGCTCGACATCATCAGCAACAGCGGACATGCCATCCCTTGCTTTACGAGACCGTCTTTAAGCCGCTGGAGATAGCCGGCCATCAATGGTTGCACGTAAGCATTCGCGCAGGCCGTAGAAAGGCGATCGTACTCGCGGATTTCAGGGCACACGTCGGAAGAGAGCGTTACGGTCGCGTTCGGCATCGCTTCCTGGATGATCCTGCCCGCCCTGATCTCGTGGTCGGGATTGGCATAGCTATGGAGAAACCCAATTGCGATCGCCTCAATCTCCGCCTCCTGCAATTGCGGAATGAGCTGGCGCAGCGCCGGCTCGTCGAGGGGCAAGAGGACCGACCCGTCTGCCGCCAATCTTTCGGGCACATCGAAGCGCAGCTCTCGTGGCACCAAGGGCGGCGGGCGCTGCATGAAGACGTCGGATTGTTCGAAGCGGTGCTCATAGGCGATTTCGATTGAATCGCGGAATCCTTCAGTGACAAGGAGAGCCGTCCTGGCACCCTTGCGCTCGATCAGGGCATTTGTCGCGAGCGTGGTGCCATGGATGATCAGCTCGATCGCATCGCCACGAACAGCGCTTTCAGCCAGCACAACCGCAATGCCATCGAGGACGCCGTTTTCCGGTGCTTCGGGTGTTGTCAGGACCTTGGTTGTAAAGCGTCTGGCCGGCGTTTCCAAAACCACGTCAGTGAAGGTTCCACCGATGTCGATGGCCAGTCTGGTCTCAAGAGTCATTTATTCCGGCATCCCTCAGGCAGGCTTCCTGTTCACCGAAAATCGTAGTTGTTCCGGCTTTTGAAGTCCAATTCGCGTCATCGAGCTCGTCTGCAGAGGTTGTGCAAAGCATTGACCACGCGACGGCGCGCCGCCCTGCGACAGCTCGGAGTGTTGGATCGATACCGTTCTTCAAAGCGTGCCTTGGACCCGCATGGCGCTGGACAGAATTGCACCATGAACGCATTCCCTGCTCTCGACCCCCAATGCCACCGGACAGCTCGATCATGGCGATGATCCCTGCCGTCAGCCC
>JBPCVZ010000225.1:0-4165 GCA_051010015.1 Hyphomicrobiaceae bacterium | reverse complement strand
GGTACCGACACCAGAACGCGAAACGCTGATCCGGACGACGATTGACAGTCGGTGCAGTGGCAGACCCTAATGATGTCCGGATTGATCGTTGCCTTGTAGGTCACGTGCCCGCAATGGCAGCTGCCGTTGATCTTCATCACAAGTTCTCCCGACGTTCGGACGTGGCATCCTGTTTTCCATTTGTAGGGTCTATCAAGGAGATATCAATGACAAGCGCAAGTGACACGGTTGCGCCGTTTGCATTCGTACCTTTGCCGGCAGAGCGCAGCCTGACCAAGCCGCGCACCAGCGGCTTGACGATGATGATGGACTGGGGCCTGCCGCTCGCACAGCAGCGCGATTGGCTCGAATTGCAGGCAAAGTACGTCGATCTCGCCAAGTTCGTCGTCGGCACATCCCGGCTTTATGATGCCGACTATCTCAGGCGCAAGATTGAGCTCTACAAGGCGCACGAGGTCCATCCGTTTATCGGCGGCCAGTTTCTCGAGTACATTTACGCCTACCAAGGCATGTCTGGCGCCGAAAAGTTCTTCGTTGAGGCAGCCCGTCTCGGATTCGATGCCATCGAAGTCTCCGACAACTACGTCACGCTGCAGTCCGATACCCGTCGTGCGCTCGTGCAAGGTGCCATCAGCCAAGGCCTCGAAGTGCATGGCGAGGTTGGCTCCAAAACCGTCGAATCCGACGGTGCCTTGCTGATTGCCCAGGCCAACGAGTGTTTCGAAGCGGGGGCCAATGTCGTGCTGGTCGAAGGGGCGGAACTTCTCGTTGACGGTGAGCCGAACCGGACATTGCTCGCTGAACTGCGCGCCGGGCTGGACACCGCAAAGATCATATTCGAGTTGTCGGGAACCTGGATCGAGAACACAACGAACACTGAGATCTATCAGCTCAAGAAGTTCCTGATCTCCGAGTTCGGACCCAACGTCAGCCTCGCCAATGTCATGCCTCAAGATATTTGGGAGACGGAGGCGATGCGCGCAGGTCTGAGCACGATCGGGCCGCAAACGTCCGAGCATGAGTAAAGCGGGTCGCTCTTTCCCGACAACCGTTCGGTCGGTCCGTCTGCGGTAGCGGCGAGGAGGTCTCGCACTGCCGGTATCAGGCGGACGTGTCGCTGAGATCAAACCGCTCAAAGGCTTCGGGCGGCGCGTCGGACGCGCGCATCAATGCGACCAATTCTGCCTTGAGGCGTGCTTCGACATCGGGGTTGTCGATGGCCGTTTGCTGCTTGGGGTCGGCGTCAAGATCGTAGAGCGCTGAAATCGTGTCCTCGAAACTCATGCCTTGCGGCTCGACGGTCTCGCCGGTTTCCGATGCGCGCGGCTGCAGTTTCAGGACCGGGACCCCCTTCGTGAACTCAAACGGCGGGTGCAGGGTCGCATCGACAAGCTCGCGGATTGAAAAGCGCGTTGTCATCCGGGTCGGCATCAGTGTGTATTCATAGAGACCCTTCGCCGACATCTCCTTTGGATAATGGAAGTAGGTGTAGCGCCCGTCGGTCACGTTGATGGCGGCGCCAAAGTATCCATAGATGGCCGCGGATCGGACCGGACTGTCGTTCGCGAGCACCGGCAACAGCGAATGTCCGGTGACATCATCGGGCACCTCGGCGCCTGACACTTGCAGGATCGTCGGCATGATGTCGGTTGCCTGAGTCAAGGCCGACCGGCGCGTGCCCGCTTCGCCGGCAAAGTCCGGATGGTGGATGATCAGGGGAATGCGCGCGATCTCGTCGTAGACAGGCATGCGGTTCTTCGCCCACCAGTCATGTTCGCCGAGCAGGAAACCGTGATCGGTCGTCAGGATAAGGCATGTGTCTGACCACATGTCGTTGGCATCAAAGAAGTCGAGCAACTTGCCGAAGTACTCGTCCGTCATCGTCACGAGCGCGGCGTAGTTGGCGCGCAACTCGGCGATCTCCTCGGGCGTTTCCTTCAAGCGGTCGTAGATCGGCCAGTCGAGGATGGGGCCCTCATAGTTGGCTTTGTATCTGGATCGGAATCGCTCCGGCGCATGGAATGGTTCGTGCGGGTCAAAACATTCGATCTGTAGCAGCCAGTTGCTGGCTGTGTGATTGCGCGCGAGAAACTCATGCGCCAGCTGGAACACCTGCGGCCCGCAATAGTCCTCCTCGTTCGGCATGAACTGGCGATTGATCATGTAGTTCATGCGGTGATGCTGAACCGGATGGAAATCGCGGCGCAGGCGCTCCATATCCGGCTCGACCTCCGGCTTCCATTTATCGATGGCCTGGCCGCGCACGAGCTCCCACGACGAGTAGCGTTGATGGTAGGTCGCGCCGCCGTCGGCAAAATAGTGGTGATGGTCGGTGGCGATGTGCGCGTAGGTCCCATTCTGCTTCAAAAGCTCGGGAAAAGAGTCGTCGAACGGCTCGAGCGGCCCCCAACTGCGATGCAGGAAATGAGTCCTGCCGGTGTGCAGATCGCGGCGTGCCGGCATACAGGGCAGGCTGCCCACGTAATGATTGTCGAAAGTCACCGCGCGGTCGGCAAAGCGTTGAAAGTTGGGCGTGTGGACGCTGGTCTCTCCATACGGCTCCATGGCATTGCGGTTGAGTGAATCGAGTAGGACAAAAACGATCTTCATCGGCACTACAATCCGTTCGGGGGCTGCTACGTTTGACGGGCAGGTTCATTCATGATCATGTCGGCGGCTTTCTCCGCGATCATCAATGTTGGTGCGTTGGTGTTCGCAGATGTCACTTCCGGCATGACCGATGCATCAACGACGCGCAACCCTTCGATGCCGCGCACCTTGAGGTTGGGTGCGACAACCGCATCGGCGTCACCTCCCATCCGGCACGTGCCGACGCAATGGAATACCGTGCCGCCCATCTGGCGGGCACAATCAAGGATCTCCCGATCACTGCTGACATGGGCACCCGGCACCATCTCGGTCGCCCACAGATTGGCGAAAGCTGGTTGCCGATAAATGTCGCGCAGCATCTTGATGCCTTCGACAAGCGTATTCTGATCGAGCTCAGTTGAAAGGTAGTTCGGCAGGATCCGCGGGTCCGCGCCCGGGTCCGGCGACGTTATGTCGATGCGCCCGCGAGATTGCGGATGGCATTGCCACACGGCCGCCGTGAATCCGGCATAGCGGTGCAGTGGCTCGCCCGGCTTGTCGACGGACAGGGGCATGATATTGAGCTGGACGTCGGGCTGGGCGTTGGGAGCATGCTTCGTGCGCGCCGCGCCTCCCACCTGTCCGGCGCCGGACGTCAGCGGTCCGCGTCCACGCAACAGCCAGTCGAGCCCCATCTGGACCAGTTTGACCGGATTGCGCACGTCGTTGTTGAGGGACTTGTTCTCGTGCAGCTTCACGATGGTGCGCATCTGGTAATGGTCCTGCAGGTTGCCGCCGACCGCAGGGCGATCGATGACGACTGGGATGCCGCATTCGCGGAGAACGTCGGCGGGTCCGATGCCCGACAGCTGCAACAGCTGGGGTGACTGGATGGCGCCTGCACTTAAGATCACTTCATGGCTTGCGTCGGCCGCCTCGCGCCCCGCTTCCGCACGTAGTCGATGCCGACCGCGCGACCGTTTTCGATGCGTATCCGCTGCACGCGCGCCTTGGTGACAACGGTCAGGTTCCTGCGCTTGAGCGCTGGATAGAGAAACGCGCGGGCCGAGCTTGATCGAAAGCGCCTGCCAAGTGTTACGCTGTAGCGACCGACGCCATAGGTCGTTTCGCCGTTGAAATCATCGTTGCGCGGCAGGCCATACTGCACGCCGGCCTCCGTCCAGGCTGCGCAATAGGGATGATCATTGCGCAACGCGCTCACCTGCAACTCGCCGTGATCGCCATGGTGCTGTGAGGGTGGGCCTGAAAAGCACTCCAATCGCCGGAAATAGGGCAAAACGTCATTGTAGCCCCAACCCGTCGCGCCCAACTCGGCCCATCGGTCGTAGTTTTCGCGCTGACCACGAATGAAGACCAATCCATTGATGCTGCTGGACCCGCCGATGACGCGTCCGCGCGGCCACTCGATGGATCGGCCGGCAACGCCCGCATGGGGCTCCGTTGCAAATCGATGCGACACCCGCGGATTGGTCATCGTCTTGAAGTAACCGACTGGCAACTTCATCCAGAAGCTGCGGTCCCAGCCGCCGGCCTCCACGAGCAGTACGCTGTTTGT
>JBPCVZ010000224.1:0-2944 GCA_051010015.1 Hyphomicrobiaceae bacterium | reverse complement strand
GCGAGACCCGGAACGGCCGGTTGACATGATCGAGTGGGCACGGCGCCGATTTATCCGGTAGCCTTGTTCCCCCACGTTTACCCTGGATCACGCCTTTCTAGCCCATGTTCTTCATGTGACGCTCGACCGTGCAGCAGGCGACGTCAAAGCTTTCACGCAGCAGTTGTCGCCAGACTTTGCGCACGCCGTAGACGCCGAACTTATTATTGAAAACTAGGCGGTTCAGTTGGCGCGCTTCGTGAATTCTTGGGAATTCTGCTTGATGCCGCGTATTTTGTCTCGAATTGGCATTCTAAGGAGAAGAGGTAGCAGCTAGAGTTGACAATCGCTCGCCCCCTCTAAGCTTGAAGCAAAGGAAACAATGATGCGTCAGCTCCTCGTAGTGTTAGCGATACTTACAACTGTAGCCTTAGTTTCAGGACAGTTGGTTTCCGCCAACGCCCAATCAGCGATTCTGAAAAAACTAGCGACCACCAAAGCAGAAGCCGCGGTCAAGAAGATCAAGAGAAGGTGCAGTGCTGATGTAGAAAGCTACTGCCCAAAGGTCGTTCCAGGCGAAGGCCGACTCGCTCTTTGCATTATGGCGCACGAGAATCAGATTAGCGACAAGTGCTATATCGCTCTCCTTGACGTCGCGGACCGCATCGAACTCGCGCTTAGCAACATTTGGCGCGCTGCGGATTTCTGTGAGGGCGACATGGACAAATTTTGCTCGAAGCTAGAGCCTGGCGAAGGCCGCATCGCCCAGTGTCTCATTGACAACCAGCCAAAGCTTTCTTCTATCTGCCGGGCAGAGGTCGCTGCATTTGCGGCACGCGTCAAGCAGTAACGAAAAAGAAGACGGGACCCGGAAATTGAACAGTCTCGGCATTTGAGGTTCACCAACTGAGGGAGAATGGTGGTTTCCAAACTCGACACTACCTTCCTGACAACGTTCGCCTGTCTGATTATTGTTGGGCTGACGGGCTGTGCCTCACCAGCGCGCTTGCCTGCCTTGCCCATCAATGCCGCTCCGGCCGTGCAACCTTACGATATTCCTGACGCCCGCTTCTATGCGGAAGCCGACAACGCCCGCATTGCCTCTATTGCCAAGAAGGCTCTGAGAAGGCGGCTGCGATCACGCGGCAAGAGTAAACAGCTTAGCTTGCTCGCGATATCGGGCGGTGCCGATGATGGCGCCTTTGGTGCTGGTCTACTTGTTGGTTGGACAGAGCGCGGCACGCGTCCCAAGTTCGATGTTGTAACCGGTATCAGTACTGGCGCTTTATCGGCACCCTTTGCATACCTTGGGTCTGCATTCAATGCGCGCCTGACTAAGATCTATACGAAGACTAGTGCTGAGGATATTTTCAAGAAGCGCGGACCGATCTTGGCATCGTTTGCCAGTGACGCGTTGACGGATTCGTCGCCTCTACGCGTTATGATCGCGCGCCATATGAGCAACGCTGTCGTTCGCCGTATCGCTGAGGAATACGGCAAAGGTAGATTGCTTTTCGTGCTGACGACCAATCTTGATCAGGGCCGCGCCGTGATTTGGAATATCGGCGCTATCGCGGAGAGCCGCCATTCGCGAGCAAGGAAGCTTATCGTCGACATCCTCCTCGCATCGGCGGCAGTCCCCGGTGTTTTTCCACCGGTCATGTTGGATGTAATGGTCGATGGAAAGCGCTATCAGGAAATGCATGTCGATGGCGGAACTGTCGCTCAAGCTTTCCTCTATCCACCTTCGTATTCTCCGCGGCGCCTGCGCGACAAGGGCCTGCGGAGCAAGCTACCAAACAAACGCGTAGCTTACATCATTCGTAATGGCCGCGCCCGTCGCCCGGAAAAGCAAGTCAGACGCCAGACACTGGCCATCGCGTCCCAAGCTATTTCTACAATGATCGCTTCGAGTGGCGTGAACGATACATATCGGATGTACACAACGACAAAGCGTGATGGCATTGCTTTCCGATTGGCCTACATCGGCGGCAACTTCACCGAGCCTTATCCAGGCCGCTTCGATCGAAAATATATGAACGCGCTCTATCAGTACGGCTACAAGTTAGGCCGTCAGGGCGTCCAATGGCTCAAGACACCCCTGGGATATGCCAATTAAGGACAATAATATGGCGATCACCGAATCTTGGTGACGGCCTTAAGGTTCAGGCGGCGGCTTTGGTCTTGAACGGGCGTAGCGACGTTGGCACTGTCGTTGCAGCATTGTCTGCCATGATGCGCATAGCGCAGCCGTGGCGGGATCTGATTGCGTTTTACCGCAATCTCAGTGCCGTTTACGTAAAATACGAACTGCTTCTCGCCGCCTTACCTACCGAACAGTCAAGTAATTGAAATTGCGCCGTAAGAACCAGCGACCGCGTACACCAATATGATGCAGGCATGACTCATTTCCGGGTAAGTCCAAACTTCTATTTTGCACTACCCAAGAGCTTGCCGGCGCCAGAAATGTGTTCACCTTTCCGGAGAAACTTATTTCTGCTCACAAAACCAGATGAGCGACGCTCTTGTCCGCTGTCGGCCATTTTTCCAGGTCACGCAGACTTCTTTTCCGTCCTCTAGAGCGCCGAGCCTTTAAGTGGAATCTGTTGGGATTCCCAAAACCAGTCGAAGTGTGATTCACCGTGTCAGGAGGTGGATCATGCGTAAGACCGGCGGTGTTCGGCATGCTCGAGCTTGAGGTTGGCGAGCCAGGAGCGGTGCCTGGCACCCCACGTCCTGATGCCTGGATAGTGCAGACCCATCCGCAGCAGCATCGAGGAAACCTGCTGACGCTTGCGGGTTAAGTCCTGGCGTGCTGCATCGCGTGCGCGGGCAAGTTCGCGCATCGCCTCATGGCGCGTATCGGGTACCCACACCGCCGTCAACTCGCCGGCCCTGAGCAGCCGCGCCAAGCCTTCGGCGTCGCGCCGATTGGTCTTGATCCGATCGCCGGCCTTCTTCGGAA
>JBPCVZ010000223.1:0-6167 GCA_051010015.1 Hyphomicrobiaceae bacterium | reverse complement strand
GCTCAGGCGCTACGGCACGCCTGAAGAAGTCGCCAAGCTCATGCTGTTTCTCGCGTCCGACGATTCGAGCTTTTGCACCGGCGGCGTCTACATGGTTGACGGTGGCGTATCGGCCGGGCGCAATTAGCCTGCGCGAGCGCGGCAAATCAAGGCACAGATGGAGCAGGCATGCGGGTCGGAGTAGAAGTCGGCGGAACCTTTACCGATCTTGTCGTGGTACGCGACGGCATGATCGACATCGCGAAGGTGCCGAGCACGCCGCAGCAGCCCGATGTCGGCGCGCTGCAGGCCATCGCGGCTGCTCGCATCAAACTCAGCGACATATCCGATCTCGTCCATGGCTCGACCGTCGCGACCAATGCCGTGCTCGAGCGCAAGGGCGGTCGCGTCGGTATGTTCGTCACCAACGGCACCCGCGACCTATTCGGCCTGCAGCGTCAGGACCGCACCGAGATCTACGACCTCAACTATCGCAAGCCGCAGCCGGTCGTGCCGCGCGACGATATCTGCGAGATCGACGAGCGCCTGGCGCCTGATGGTTCCGTCGTCATCGCGCTCGACACGACCGCTTTGGAGCAGACTGTCAATTCGTTTCTCGAGCGCGGCCCGTTTGATGCGATCGCCGTTTGCCTGTTGCACAGCTATGCCAACGCCAGCCACGAGCGCGCGATCGCCGATGTCGTCCGGCGCATCGCGCCCGATCTGCCGGTCACCTGCTCATGCGATGTCTCGCCTGAGTTCCGCGAATACGAGCGCGCCTCGACGACCGCGCTGTCGGCCTACGTGCAACCGGTGATCTCGAGCTATCTCGACCGGCTCGTCGTCGAACTGCAAGGCGGCGGCTTCGATGGCCGGTTCAGCATCATGCAGTCGAATGGCGGGCGCATGCCGGCGGGCGGCATGGCGCGCAATGCCATCGCAGCTCTGTTTTCCGGGCCTGCGGCGGGTGTCGTCGGGGCGGTTGGCGCCGCGGCGCAATCGGGCGTGCGAAATATCATCACGCTCGACATGGGCGGCACCAGCACCGACGTCTCGCTGATCGCCGACGGCCAGCCGCAGCTCGCACCCCAGACGCTGATCGACGGCCTGCCGGTGCGCACGCCGGTTATCGACATCGCAACGGTCGGCGCCGGTGGCGGCTCGATCGCCTGGGTCGACGACGGCGGCCTGCTGCGCGTCGGTCCGCAATCCGCCGGCGCCACACCGGGGCCGGCCTGCTACGGCCGCGGTGGCACCGCACCGACCGTGACGGACGCCCATCTCATCCGCGGCACGCTGCAGTCGCGTTCCTTCCTGGGCGGCACCATGGAGGTCGACCGCACCGCCTCGGTGGCCGCCTACCAGGGCCTTGCCGACAGTTTCGGCATGTCGATCGACGCCGTTGCCGACAGCGCGATCCGCATTGCCGAGAGCAATATCGTGCGCGCCATCCAGCAGGTCTCGACGGAGCAGGGCCTCGACCCGCGCGACTTCGTGCTCGTGCCGTTCGGCGGCGCCGGCCCGCTGCACGCCGCCCGCATTGCCGAAGACCTCGACATCGAGACGATCCTGGTGCCGCGCAACGCCGGCGTCCTCTCGGCGGCCGGCCTGCTGATGGCTGACTATGTGCACTACCGAGCGCGGACGGATCGCACGCGTCTTGACGAAAACGCCGTCGCGACGGTCAAGCAGGTCCTTGCCGAACTTGCACAGGAAGCCGCGGCCTATCTCGATGACGTCGGCGTCGCCGGTGAGCGCCGCTTCGAGTACGTCGTCGAGATGCGCTACGTCGGCCAGGCATTCGAGTTGTCGGTACCGATCGACGGCGCGCTCGACCAACTCACGTTCGCGCAGCTGTTCGAAGCGTTCCGCGCCGTCCACCACCGCATTTTCGAGTTTTCCAAGCCGCCCGAGAAGCCGGCGGAAATCGTGTCCTACCGCGTCGGCGTGCATGCCAAGCTCGATGCCTTCCCGTTTGAATCGCACGTCTCGACCAACACCGCCGATGCGCCCGACGCAGGGCGCCGCACGATCGATGTCACCGAAGGCGGCAAGCGAATATCGTGCGAGGTGGTGCCGCGCGCGGCGATCGGCGCCAGTCCTATCAATGGCACGCTGCTCGTCGAGGACGGCACCTCGACGCTCTATGTTCCGGCCGGCTGGCACGTGCACTCCGACGATGCCGGCAACCTCATGATCGAACGGAAAGGCTAGTCATATGCAGAAGTCCGCCAAGCGCCTTTCCGAAGTCGACCACGCGATCATCAACCGTGCGCTGATTGCCGCCACGCACGAAATGGGCACCAAGCTGATCCGCTCGGCCCATTCGCCGATCGTGCGCGAGGCGCAGGACTGCTCCGCCGCGATCGTCAACAGGCATGGCGAAGTGATCGCGCAGTCGGACCTCATTGCCATCCAGCTCGGCTCGATCGCCCAGACGCTGGCGCCGTGCCTCGAGCTGTTCCCGCCCGAGACTCTGAAAGAGGGCGACTTTTTCATCAACAACGACCCCTACAACGGCGGTCAGCACATTCCCGACATCTTCCTGTTCTCGCCGGTCTTCTATGAAGGCGGCCTGATCGGGTTCAGCGCCTCCGTCGTGCATCACATCGACCTTGGCGGCGGCGCGCCGGGCATGAACCCCGATGCCGGCGACGTGCACCAGGAAGGGCTGATCTTTCCGCCGACGCGCTACAACGTCGACCACGACTGGAACGGCGGCCCGCTCGAACGGTTCATCGGCGCCAACGTGCGCATGCCGGAATCGACGATCGGCGACCTCAACGCGCAGTTCGCCGCCAACGCGATCGGCGCCAAGCGCATGCGCGCGCTCGCGCAAAGATACGGCGCCGACGGCCTCGACGACGCCATGGCCGAGATGCTCGACTACACCGAACGCCGCCTCCGCGCCGCGCTCGGCGATCTGCCGAACGGCACCTACAGTGCCGAAGCCGTGATCGACGACGATGGCATCGGCGACACGCCGGTCGTCATTCGCACCCAGATCGAGATTGGCGACGCGCGCATCGACATCCGCTTCGATGGCGCTGATGCGCAAGTGTCGAGCTTCATGAACAACCCGTTCGCGTCGACGGCAGCCTCGGCGATCGCGTGCGTCAAGTCCGTGCTGACCGACCCTGACATCCCGTTCAACGACGGTGTCAAGCGCGTCATCACCGTCGACGCGCCCTACGGATCGATCCTCAATCCCAAGCCGCCGGCGCCGGTGCGCGCGCGCTTGCTGCCCTCGCTGCGTGTCTTCAATGCGGTCATGAAAGCGCTCGCCCAGGTGGCGCCCGATGACGTCATCGCCGAGGGCTTCGATACGACGACGTCGATCTGCCTAAGCCATCTCGGCGAAACGGGCTACAACATCTACCTTGAAATTCTCGGCGGTGGTTACGGCGCCGGCGCCCGCAATGACGGCTGCGACGGGGTTGATTGCCCGCTGTCGAACTGCGCCAACATCCCGATCGAAGCGCTCGAAATGGACTACCCGTTCGCACGCCTCGAGGCCTATCGGCTGCGGCTGGGCTCCGGCGGCGCCGGTCGCCACCATGGCGGCGACGGGCTTGAGCGCTGCTACCGCATCCTCGACGATGGCGTGCAGTTCGCGACCTACACCGACCGTTTCAAAACCCAGGCCGAAGGCCTGTTCGGCGGCCAACCCGGCGCCTCGGCCGAATACATCGTCGAGCGCGGCCCGGAAGCCATCCGGTTGCGCTCAAAGACCCGCGTAATCCTCGAAAACGGTGACCTGCTCGTCGTGCGCACCGGCGGCGGCGGTGGCTATGGCGCGCCTGAGACGGACGCACCGTAACTGAACGCAATACCCGTCGCTTGATTGCATCGCCTCCGATCTCGCGGCATGCTCACCCAAAAGCATGCCTGGGAGGTCCCATGGAATTCGACTACATCATTGTCGGTGGCGGCTCGGCCGGTTCCGTTCTCGCAAACCGCCTGTCTGCACGCAGCACCAACAAAGTCCTCGTATGCGAGGCCGGCGAAGACACGCCCCCTGGCGAAGTGCCTGAAGAAATCCTCGATTCCTATCCCGGCACCGCCTACCTCAACGACCGATTCATCTGGTCCGACCTCAAGGTGCGCACCGAGGTTGTCTCGCACAATAATCCCGACGAGCCCAAACCCAAGCTGCGCAAGTATGAGCAGGCCCGCGTGCTCGGCGGCGGTTCCTCGATCAACGGCCAGATGGCCAATCGCGGCGCCCCGACCGACTATGACGAATGGCAAGAGCGCGGCGCCAAGGGCTGGAACTGGGACAAAGTCCTTCCCTACTTCAAGAAGCTCGAGACCGACCTTGACTTCGATGACGAATGGCACGGCCAGGACGGCCCGATTTCGGTTCGTCGCGTTCCAGAAGCGCACTGGCCGAAACACTCGAAAGCGCTGATCGAGGTTTTGGATCGTGCCAACTACAAGCGCCTGGCGGACCAGAACGGCTTCTTCGAAGATGGCTATTTTCCAGTCACGATCTCCAACGCGGAAGAACAGCGCGTGTCCGCCTCAATTGGTTATCTGACGCCGGATGTTCGCGCCCGTGAGAACCTCACGATCTCAACTCGGACGCAGGTCACCGAATTGCTGTTCGAGGACCTGCGCTGCGTCGGCGTCAAGGCACTGGTCAATGGCAAAGGCCAGGAGTTTCGCGCCCGCGAAATCATCCTTTCCTCAGGTGCCATCCATTCACCGGCACATCTGATGCGCGCGGGCATCGGGCCGACCGGTCACCTTCATGACCTTGGCATTCCGGTACGCCACGCGGCATTCGGCGTCGGCCAGCGGCTCATGGACCATCCCTCGGTCGCACTTGCCTCCTTCGTCAAACCCAATGCGCGGGTCACCAACAAGGACACGCGCCGACACATGTTCCTGAGCATGCGCTACACGTCGAACATCGGCGGTGCGCCGCCCGGTGACATGTTCGTCGTATGCACCTCGAAAACGTCCTGGCATGCCGTTGGCGAGCAGATCGCGAGCTTCCTGATCTTCGTCAACAAGACGTTCTCGGAAACCGGCGAAGTGCGCCTGCAAACCCGGCATTGGGCCGACGAACCGGAGGTCGAATTCAATCTTCTGTCCGATCGCCGCGACCTTGAACGCATTGCGGATGGGATCCGCCGGCTCGCCCCCCTCTACAACGACCCGGCACTCCAGCGCGTGACAACCGATCCGTTCCCGGCAAGCTACTCCGACAAGGTTCGCCAGGTCGGCACGATCAACACCAAGAACAGGATCCTGACCGGCATCATGGCCAAGCTGCTCGATGGCCCCGGCTTCTTCCGGCGCTTCCTGATCAAGAACCTCATCATGGAAGGTTTTACGCTCGAGGGTGTGTGCAACGACGAGGAGGAAGCCGAAGCCTTCATCCGCAAGGCCGCCGTCGGCGTCTGGCATGCCTCGTGTACATGCCGGATGGGCGCCCAGGACGACCCGATGGCGGTGACCGATAATACCGGCCGCGTCCATGGCGTTGCCGGCCTGCGCGTCGTCGATGCCTCGATCTTCCCGGTCGTGCCGTCGGCCAACACCAACTTCCCGACGATCATGACGGCGGAAAAGATCTCCGACGCCATTCTCGACGGCCACTAGGTACAGGAGCCCACTGCCATGGAAGACGTCTATCTGGTCGGTGCCTCGATGACACCGTTCGGCAAGTTCCTCGACAAGTCGGTAAAGGATCTCACGCGCGAAGCCGTCGGCGACGCACTCGCCGACGCGGGCGCTGCGACCGGTGACATTGGCGCGGCCTGGTTCTCCAACACGACGCAGGGCGTCATGGAAGGCCAGTACTGTGTACCGGGCGAGATCGCGCTGCGCGAAATGGGCTTTCAAGGCATCCCCATGACCAACGTCGAGAACGCTTGTGCCAGCGCCTCGACGGCGTTCAACGGCGCGGTCACTGCGATCCGGGCCGGCGTCGCCGACGTTGCCCTCGCCGTCGGCGTCGACAAGATGTACGACGAGGACAAGGCCAAGTCGTTCGCGATCTTCGATGGCGCCACCGACGTGCACCGCCAGCAGGAGACGTTCGAGCGCCTGCTGGCACTTGGCGACGGCGTCGAGGAGCCGGTCGACGAGGATGCCGCCAATCGCCAGCGCAGTCCGTTCATGGACATCTACGCCTGCTTTGCCAAGCAGCACATGAAAATGTTCGGCCTCACCGAACG
>JBPCVZ010000222.1:0-16440 GCA_051010015.1 Hyphomicrobiaceae bacterium | reverse complement strand
TTGCTGCTTTAGCCATGTTTGTCTCTTTTCTCAATGCCAATTGATGTTCGGTGATTCGAACGAGAAAAACCATGCGCAAATTTAATTCATTTGTTGACATGTTTTTTGGGTACGCAGGGAAATAAACTCGATAATCGCCAAAAGTGTTGCGCGAAGGACTCAAAAATCAATGCAAACAATTCGCTTTGACGTTTTGCGTTTATTGAAGTCGAGCTCAAATTCGAAACTCAAGATACGAAAAACAGAATCGCGAATGTCATCGATAATGAATTTTGATCGCAAACACATCGAGATTGCGAACCATCGCACAGCATTCTCTTTTCTTTTTTTCGCGCACGCAATTCGAAAAATTTTCGGAACGCATTCTCACGATAACGCATCATCCACTTGCCAATCGTACGTCTCGGCGCCTCGGCCTGGCAGATCGTTGATACCTTTCGGGATATCGAGGGCTTTCTGAATCCATTCAGCTATATAACAATGAATGCTCTGCAGGATTTCATTCGTTTTCGCACTCATTATTATAATGTCCCGGTGCGGGCACATTGCCTCCGGCGCTATTTGTGCTACGGGTTCTGCCGCAGGAAGCGAGAATGGACGAAACATGCGGCAATCTATGTTGGCCCTCTATGACGAGCGCATTCACAACGGCGGGCTTACGCGCGACCCGGCCCAGGTCGAGATCGCGGCGCGGTTTGATGCGCTGGCCGCCGAATTAAAGGCCTGGCGGCCCGCATCACGCGGATTATTCGGCATTTTTGGCGGCAACGGCGGCGGTGCACCGAAGGGGCTCTATGTTCATGGCGGCGTCGGACGCGGTAAAACCATGCTGATGGATTTGTTTTTCGACCATGTCTTGTTCAAGTCGAAGCGCCGGCTGCATTTTCACGAGTTCATGGCGGAAACCCATGACCGCATCGCCGACGCCCGCAAGATGTCGAAAGGCGATCCCATTCCCACCGTGGCCGCCGCCATTGCCGCGCAGAGCCGGTTGTTGTGCTTCGATGAGTTCCACGTCACGGATATCGCCGATGCCATGATTCTCGGTCGGCTGTTCGAGGCGCTGTTTGCCGATGGCATCGTCCTCGTTGCGACATCGAACGCGCAACCGCACGAACTCTATAAGAACGGGCTCAACCGCAACCTTTTCGTGCCGTTCATCAGGATGCTCGAAGCCAATCTCGATGTGCTGCATCTCGATGCGGCCGAGGACTACCGGTTGCTGAAACTTGCCGGCCGACCGCTCTACTTCTCGCCGGCGGACGACGCGGCACGGGCGCAGATGGACGAGATCTGGCAATCGCTGACCGGTGTCGCGCGCGGAGAAGAAGCCGAACTAACCGTCAAGGGCCGCCGCGTCGTCGTACCCGAGGCAGCAGGCGGGGTCGCGCGATTTGATTTCAAGGATTTATGCGAGGCCGCACTGGGCGCCAATGACTACCTTTCGATCGCCCGGACCTATCACACGTTGCTGATCGAAAATATTCCCAAACTCGGGCCTGCCAGGCGCAACGAGGCGCGGCGGTTCATCAATCTGATCGACACATTATATGACGCCAGGGTCGGACTGGCCGTCTCGGCCGCAACCGAGGTCGACTCCATATATAAAGAGGGCGATGGGCAGTTCTTGTTCGAGCGTACCATATCGCGGCTGATCGAAATGCGCAGCGAAGCCTACCTTCTGGCCCGTGCCGAGCGCCACGACGTCGAGCCGGAGGACGACGGTTCCTTGTCCGCCGAACCTACTTCCTGAGTTCCTCGTCGGTGAGGTCGCGGGCGGTTTCAGCCGTCAACAGCGGAATACCGTCGCGGATCGGGTAGGCAAGGCGGGCGGCGCGACTGATCAGCTCGGACTTGTCCGCCGAAATCTCGAGCGTCGTCTTGGTCACGGGACACACGAGAAACTCGAGGAGGCGTGCCGACAGCCGCGACGAAGCACCATCATCCTGCGCAGGCCCGTGCTCGTCTTGCTCCGCCATCAGGCTCTTGCCCGCTCTACTGCAGCTGTCCGCCACCGCTCGGATCCGTCGACGCCAGCTCCATCTTGGCGAGCGTCGACAGCGTTTCGGCGCGGGACTTGAGATCGGACGCCTCGAGCAGGGCCTGCTTTTCCTCAGACCCGAACGGACTGATCACCGACAGGGAGTTGACCAGCATTTCCGTCGGCGCCTTGCCAATCGCGTCCCAGTCGGCATCAAGATTGTTGATCGCCATGTAACTGCGCAAGCCGTCAAGCAGCGCGGTTCGATCGACGTCTTCTTCCCCGTAGCCAATGATCAGATCGTTCTCATAGTTGCCATAGTCGATCGAGCAGACCCGATAAGGCTCAGCGGTTTCCTGCTCGGCGGCAACCTTGAAGCGCGCGATCCCGGTCAGGGAAATCAGGATGCGCCCGTCATCGAGCTCTTGAAAGGCGGTGATACGGCCGGCGCAGCCGACCCTCTTCAAGGGCGTCGCCCGCGCCTGCGGGCTTTCCTCATCCGGCTCGGCCTTGAGCGGCTGGATGATCCCAATGATCCGCGAACTGGCGATCGCGTTGTCAATCATCGCGAGATAGCGCGGCTCGAAAATGTTGAGCGGCATCGTTGCGCGCGGCAACAAAATGGCGCCCGTCAGCGGGAACACCGGGATCGATGCGGGAAGATCGCTGGTGTGGTTGTATCGGGGGGCGGGAAACAATGGAGCGATCCTGGTCGGGTTTGATTTCGACAGCGGCGCACCTATCTGCGGCAACGCCGGCGTTTACCATACGCTATGCGAACATCAATGACGACAATTTCCGGCGGCCATCAAGGGTTTGCGGGTCTTTCGGTCCCCATGCCTCGAAGAACTGCACAAGCTGCTTGCGCGCCGCTTCATCGTTCCAATTGCGATCGCGACGGAAAAGCTCGATCAATTCGTCGACCGCACCCTCCTTGTCGCCGTTACCGGCCTTGGCGACGGCGAGTTCAAGGCGCGCCTCGTGGTCCGCCGGGTTGCTGGCGAGACGTGCCTCGAGCGCCGACGTATCGACCGGGTTGGCAGCGCGATCAGCCAAATCCAAGGCCGCATGGACGCGGGAAACGGCCGGGTCATCGCTCTTGTCAGGTGGCACCAACGCGATTGTCTGGCGGGCACGCTCGACATCGCCGCTCGCAAGGTAGCATTGCGCGAGACCGGCCAGGGCTTCGGCGTGCTGCGCCTCGGACTGCAGCACCATCGCGTAGATTTCGGCAGCGGCCTGCAGGTCACCCTCGTCGAATGCCTTGTCGGCCTCCGCGATCGCCTGCGCCAGATCAGCCTCGGCGGCAGCACCGAGATGGCGATCAATCAAGGCGCGGATCGCGCTTTCCGGCTGCGCCCCGGTAAACCCGTCGACCGGCTGGCCGTTCAGGAATGCATAGACCGTCGGCAGCGACTGGATACGCAGTTGCCCGGAAATCGCGGGATGCTTGTCGACATCAAGCTTGGCAAGCTTGACCTTACCGCCATAGCTGCGCACGACACTTTCGATGAGCGGCGTGAGCTGTTTGCACGGGCCGCACCAATCAGCCCAGAAATCGACGAGAACTATCGCGTCTTTCGACGCCTCGATGACATCTTTGGCAAACGTGGCCGTGCTGGTGTCATAGACGACATCAGCGCCGGCTTGAGCCGGGCTCGCGGGATCGAGTTGCATGACGTTTTCTCTCCGAAGAACCAATTTCGGCGTCGGCTCAGCAGAATTCCGAACTGCCTTTGTTCTATTTCGGGTAAAACCGCACGCTTTTCAAGGCTTCACGCGGTTTTCGGCTATTCATCCGGCAACGGCCCGTCGAGCGCCATGATGCGCGGTTCATGCCCGGTCGCGCGCATGAACTTGATCAGGTCCTCGATCGCAAGGGCCGTCGTCGCTGTATTCACCAACGGGTGGCAGTTGATCGTGTCGAACGCCATCAGGTCTTCATCGATGATGACACCGACGAGGCCGTCCGTGTCGTTGATCACGCTCAAGGCCGTCACCGAGCCAGGCTGAACGCCGAGCGTCTGCTCGAGCAGGTCGGGCTTGCCGAAACTGAGGCGGGCCGAGCCAATCCGCTTGTGAAACCGCTTCATGTCGACCGAGGCGTGACTTTCCGCCACGACCAGAAACAAGCGGCCCTTGGCGTCCTTGAGAAACAGGTTTTTCGTATGACCACCCGGCATATCTTGGTTCAGCAGGTCTGACTCGGCAACCGTGAACACCGCTGCATGCTCGACCGTCGTGGTCGAGATGCCGAGTTCATCAAGGCGCTTGAACAGTTCGTCGCGGGTCACGGGCATGTCAGTCTTCCGAAAAAGCGGTGGCGGCGCGGCGGCGATCGCGGGAAGCGGCCGGCCTTTGCCACAAATCTTGACCATCCGAACGCATTCGATGTTGCGTTCGTGGGCCGTTTGGTACATAAGACGAGGCCTCGCCGCAATCATTGATCCACGGTCAGCCGTGCCTCAATGACGTGCAGCATCTGGATGCGGGTGTAGCTCAGGGGTAGAGCATCACGTTGCCAACGTGAGGGTCGTGAGTTCGAATCTCATCACCCGCTCCATTTTCACTAAAATAACAGAGCTGGGCTGAAATGCCCGTGGCAACGGCGTGGTCGATGCATATCGCGGCGGTCAGCCTGAAACCGACTTCACCGGCTCCTTGTCCTCCTGCACCTTGACCTCGCTGACGGCCGACAGATCCAGATCGGAATCCGCGTCAGAGGTCACACTGTCGGACATCTTGACATTCGCCGGAGCGGCTTTCTCGTCGTTTCCAGCGGGCGCCTTGCCGGTAGCGGCATCTGTTTCGCCAGCGCCGTCGGCCGCGACCCTTTCGCTAACCGGCGGGCCCTCGACCATGCGCTGCAGAACTTCGCCAACAAGGGCGCGCATCTGCTTGCCCGCATCTCCCGGATACTTGGCCGGATACGAGCGCTCATCGAGCTGGAAGCGCGAGGCATCCTGCAACGGACTGGCCCGCGGCACGACAACCTCGAAGCAGCGATGCTCGGCCTCACTGGCGAGCCACTTGTGGTATTCATCGTCCGCTGGTGACATCCGGTCCTTCATATTGATGACGACGCCAAGGTTCTCGGCAAAACCCATCTCCGGATTAAGCGTCTTGAAGCGCCGGAACACTTCGAGGCCGCAGCTGGAGATATAGTCGGGCTTGGTTGGCGTGAGATGGAAGTCCGATTCACGCAGCCAGCTTTCCGTCAGCACCGACAGTCCGGGCGGGCAATCGATCAGCACGATGTCAAACAGTGGGCGCACCTGTTCGAGCAGGTCGGAAATCGCCTTACGCAGTTGGGTGTGGCGCTGCTCGTGGGACACTTCGCGCTCGAACAATGTCAGCTGAACATCGCTTGGGAACAGCGTCACGGTTTTCGCATCGTCAATGTCCGATACGCCGGGCACCAGATAGCGCTTGACGTCGTCGGTCTGGTTGTTGAGCACCGAATTGACGAGATACTCGACCAGCGTCAGTCCGTTCGACTGCAGTTCGTAGAGCTGTGTCGTGCTCATCAGCATCGAACTGACGCTGGCCTGCGCGTCAGAATCGATCACCAGTACGGACTTCCCCTCGTACGTTGAAAGTGTCTCTGCGAGACCAAGGACAACCGTTGATTTGCCGACGCCCCCCTTGGTGTTCATCACCGCGATCGCATTTTTCATTGACGGACTCACTCCTGTCCTGCCGCTTGCTCGCGCAAGTCGACTGGAATCGCTTCAACTCCGCACCCAAATTGACAGCTGACGCTCGGCGCCCGATGCCATCCCGTATTGCGTGGCCGCCCCCCGCTTCCCTTGGCGAAACCAATCGTAGCATTGCGTGTTGGCGTCAGTTTGACAAGTCCATCACATCTTTCGACGCGACGGTAACTCAGGCGACATTGATGGCGCCATCGGTCGGCGGAGCGTCAGCCTGCGGCTCGGACTCGCCAGGTTCGCCCGTCGGCGGCAACTCGTTATCCTGCCCAGGCCGCACGCCGGCGGCAGACAATTGACCCGCAGCACCGGCCAAATGCGCTGCTGCGCCGACCTTGTCACCCTGGACGTCATCCCGCTTTGCCAACGCCTGGTGACATTTCGCTGCCAGTACGCAACGATTATACCCCGATCGATTATAAGGTGTGTGGTGGCCGAGAAGCTCGGGCAATTCCGCCTCGATTATCGCGATCGCCTCGTCACGTACCTTGTCGGCCGCGGTCAACTCGGCGAACCCCAGCATGGCGAGCGCCATACGCGCGCGCAAGCCAAGCTCGACTTCCGCCGGATCTTGATGGTCATCGCCGTCATCGTCGAGCATTGCCTTGGCGACCAATTGAAGGATGGTCGCCGCCTGCTCGAGCAGGTCGGCGTTGCGGTGCCACTCGCCGAGCCGGCACATCGCCGTTGCCCGCAATATCATGGCGTGGCGCGCAAGGCTCGACGATGGCTGCGTGCTCGACAAAACGTCGGCAGAATCGTTCAGCAACTGGGCCGCAAGCTCGAACCGGTCGGGCCGCTGCTCTTTTTCACCGAGCACGATCAGGAGATGGCCGAGGCCCGTCTGCGCGCGCGCACGTGTCACCGAGTGCGGTGTTGCCGGCATGCTTGCAATCGCGCTGCTGCACGCACGCGCCGCATTGTCGAGACCACTTGCATCGCCTTTGTAGAAGGCCGCCAGTTCATAATAGTGCGCCTCCAATCGCGCAAACCACCAACGACGCTCGACATCGGCGCGCGCGATGTGACGTTGCGCAAAACCGTAGTGGCGCGCAGCCTTCGTATACGACCCCTCGAGTGCGGCAAGGCAGGCACGTTGCGTGCGCAGTTCAATGGCAAGTGAAACGTTCTCTGCCACGTGCGAATAGGTGTCGATGGTATGGCGCACGACGAGATCTTCGACGATGCCAAGCTGGCGGTCACATTCGATGAAACGGCCGGCCCGGAACATGCCTGGCACGAGGCTCAGCGATGCGGCGTAGTCGGGTGCGTGCTGCGCCAGTCGCTCGAGTGCATCGAGCAATGCCCGGGCATCTGCCGCGGCAGCCAGCAGATCGGCCTGTCTGAGGTCAGCCGTACGAGTCGTATTGATCAACGTGACGGTAATCGTTTCGAGGACCGAGACAGGGACGCGGAGCGCCTCGGCCCGCTCGATCTTGGCCATCACCGCAGCCGATTGTGCACGGGCGGCGACCTCCGCCGGTGTCGGCGCGGGGACGATGAACGCTTTCACGATCGGGAGGATGACCTGGATCAATTCGCGTTGTCGGTAGAGACTCTCGAGATAGGTTTCGAGCAGGAAATGCAGAACGGTCGCGTCGATTTCACCATCCGTGCGTTCTCCTGCGCTGGCCGCGACGATGCGCTCGGCGAGGTCAGGCAGGGCATTGTTCGGCGGATTGTGCCCCGCCACGCAGAACATCGCTTGATCGGCCGCGCGCAGATGCGCCGCGGCCATGACTTCGGACAGTACGGTGATGTGGGGCTCGGCCAGTTCGGCAGGCAGGCCGACTTTGCGACAATTCTCCCAGATCGCTGCGACGACTTCGCCGATCAACCGTCCCATCCGTTCGGGTTCAGCGGTCGTGAGCTTCTGGATCAAGGCCTCGTGATCGACGTCCATACGGACCGCGCGAACACCGACCTCCGGTGAACGGCAAATCCGTTCGATCCCGGTAGCAATGAGCTTGATGAGGGCAACATCCAGCATGGGTGAGCAATCGGTTGTCAATCGCGACGCTTCGGTCGGTCGCCTGAGCAGCTGACCACGCCGTCCCTGTCTAATATACGACGCAATGGGTCATTGCCAGCGACGCTGTCGCGCCATCCCCGACCGATGGGCGCTGATCAATCAACGTGGCCGCGACAAGACGCGGCGTTCGCTGCGATCGACCGACTGCGCAACCGCATTTCGCCAGACGTATTGTGGAAGTGCGGAGCGGCGGCGTATGTTCACGGTTGGCGGCCGGAATTCGTGAAGAATCGGGGCCGCACAGCAATAAATCTGGGAGGAATGAGCGTGGCGCAGCGAAAGAAGCCGGAAGAACTGCGGTCGCACCGTTGGTTTGGCGTGCAGGACCTAAGGGCCTTCGGACATCGTTCACGGATGCGCCAGATGGGCTATGACCAGGACGACTGGGAAGGCCGCCCGGTAATCGGCATCATCAACACCTGGAGCGATATCAACCAGTGTCACGCGCACCTGCGTTCGCGCGCAGAAGATGTCAAAACCGGCGTGCTGCAGGCCGGCGGTATGCCGATCGAGCTGCCCGCGATCTCACTGTCGGAACCCATCGTCAAGCCGACCACGATGCTCTACCGCAATTTCCTGGCCATGGAGACCGAAGAATTGCTGCGCTCGCACCCGATCGACGGCGCGGTGTTGCTGGGCGGCTGCGATAAGACCACGCCCGGTCTTTTGATGGGCGCAGTTTCAATGGGCATTCCGACGATCTTTTGTCCGGCGGGCCCCATGCTGCGCGGGCATTGGGGCGGCAAGCCGCTCGGCTCCGGTTCCGATGCGTGGAAGTACTGGGACGAAAAGCGTGCCGGCAAGATCTCGGAAGCACAGTGGTCAGAAATCGAAAATGGCATTGCGCGTTCCTTCGGCACCTGCATGACGATGGGTACCGCCGCAACGATGATGGGCATAGCCGAGGCGATGGGCATGACGCTCCCCGGCGCGTCGTCGATGCTTGCCGCCGATTCCGGCCATATCCGCATGTGCAAGCAGTCCGGTCGGCGCATCGTCGACATGGTATGGGAAGACCTGACGCCAGAGCAGATCCTGACGCCGAAAGCGATCGAGAACTCGATTGCCGTGCACATGGCGATGGGCGGTTCGACGAACGCGATCATTCACGTCATCGCAATGGCACGCCGCGCCGGCATTGCGCTGTCGCTCGAAAAATTCGACCAGATCGGTCGCGAGGTGCCGGTGCTCGCCAACGTGCGCCCGTCCGGTGAATTCCTGATGGAGGACTTCTTCTATGCCGGCGGCCTGCCGGCCCTGATGACGGAGATGGGCGATCTGCTCGATCGCAATCAGTTGACCGTCAACGGCAAGACCATCGGCGAGAATATCGCCGACGCCAAGGTCTACAACGACGATGTCATCCGGAAGATGGACACCGCCATCTACAAGGGCGGCGCGACGGCGGTGCTGAAGGGCAACCTGGCGCCCGGCGGCTGCGTCATCAAGCCGTCGGCGGTTGAACCGCGCCTGCGCGAGCACCGCGGCAAGGCGATCGTGTTCCGCGACTACAATCACATGATGGAGGAAATCGACCGTGATGACCTCGATGTCACCGCCGACCACGTCATGGTGCTCCAGAACGCCGGGCCCAAGGGCGGCCCCGGCATGCCGGAATGGGGCATGCTGCCGATCCCGACGAAGCTCGTAAAGCAGGGTGTTCGAGATATGCTGCGCGTTTCCGACGGGCGCATGAGCGGCACCAGCTACGGCGCCTGCATCCTGCACGTGTCACCGGAAAGTTTCATCGGTGGACCACTTGCACTCGTGCAGACCGGCGACGAAATCGAGATCAGCGTCGAGAATCGATCGATTACGCTATGCATATCGGATGACGAGATGAACCGGCGCAAAGCCGCCTGGGTGGCACCTGAACCGCGCTACGGGCGTGGCTACGGGCGGATGTTCCAGGAACACATCGCACAGGCCGAAGACGGCTGTGATTTCGATTTTCTGGAAAGTGGCCCGGCGACGCCGGAACCGGAAATTCATTAGGAGTCCGCGATCTATCAAAACAAAAAACTCACGGAACCGGGGCGCCCCTTGCACCGGATCCGTGAGTGGCGCGCTGAAGGTGGATGACGATGAGTCCGCGTGTAGCAATGCGTTGTCGATGTGTCCCCACAGCACCGACGTCCTCATCAATCAATGGCTATCAGTGGTGCCCACCTGTCGCGCGCCCATGATGGCAGTTCAAAACCCCACTCCTGCCACCATAAACGGATGCTGCGGCCGTCAGGCCAATGCAGCAAGTCATTATTATCAGTATAAACATCTTAATCTAACCTTCATTTAATATTCATCTCTCATATCACAATGATTTCTTTTTTCAACACTCATTTTGATTTCTTTCCCAAGAAATTTGATAAAACAACGTTCAAGTCGACTTGACGTTTATTCCGCAAACGTATCAATCTGCCGCGTTGCATAGCGATCAAGGGTCACCCGCAGATGTCAACGCTCCACATCACCAACGGCGACGGCGCGGCGAACCTGATCCGGGCAAGCTCGGTCGCGGGCGATGTCCTGGCGTGGCGTGACCCGATGCATTTCGGCCCGTTTCCTTTGGGGCTAAGCTTCGATGAACTCGGCCCGCTGCGGGCGGCTTTTTTGTCAGGACCGGGCATTGATCACAACGCCACCCTGCGGGAATTTCGTCAGCGTGATGATCAAATCAAGGGCTGTGATTGTCACGACGAGATTATCTTGTGGTTTGAGCACGATTTACTCGATCAGCTTCAGATTTTGCAGTTACTCGATTGGTTTTGCGAAAATCGGTTTAATCGAACAAACTTATCAATGGTTTGTATTGATAAATTCGATGGCATTGCAAACTTTCGAGGTCTTGGCGAATTATCTCCGCAACAGATTGCGACCCTCGAGGGCAGGCGCCTGCCCGTCAGCGATGAGCAACTGCAATTGGCCGTGGCGGGCTGGTGCGCGTTCCGGTCGGATGACCCGCGCGACCTCGAGCGTTTCATCACAGGTGACCTCAGTGCGTTGCCCTTCCTTGGCAAGGCCCTGCGTCGTCACTTGCAGGAGTATCCTTGGCGGCACGACGGGCTGACACGCACGGAACGCCAGATTGCACGTCTCGTCGGTGACGGCATAACGGCGCCAGGGCGTGTTTTTGTTGGCAACATGGACCTCGAAGATGCGTTGTTTCTCGGTGACTGGTCGACATTCAGGCAAATCGACACGTTGTGCCGGGCAAGCGAACCGCTGCTGCGCTGCGCACCGGGGCCCGATTTCCAGTTCCCGCCTGGATTGTCGATCACGCAGGAGGCGTTTCGCGCACAACGCCTGGAGCTGACGGATCACGGTCGCCGCGTGCTCGCTGGTGAGGTCAGCGCACACGGGTCGATCACACGCGATTTGTGGCTCGGCGGTGTACATCTGCAGTCCGGTCAACCAATGTGGACATGGGATGATGTCGCCGGACGGCTACGGCCTGTCTGACTCAGCGGATGCGAAAATCATGTTGCAAAGCAGGGAGCGGCCAGCAGGAAAAGCGCGCAGTGCGTAGCCCAACAACGGGCAAGTGCTACGGCGAACTGGGCCGCCGCCAATTGTGAACCTTACAGGGCTCGGCGGACCAGTTTCGATAAGAGGCTCGCGGCGCTCACGCCTAAAGATTGTCAAGTTTGGGCGGACGAACGAGACGCGCGTCTCCCCAAGTCCATTCAATCTTGTCCAATCGATCCTGGCCGATCTCGTCAGTCAGTTGCTGCAAATCTTCTTGCCGGCTTCGCGCCTCCTGGCGCAACCGCGCTGCCATCTCATCAACGAAGCGATCAAGGTCGCTTTTCAGGACCCGGGCCATCGCGGCGATGCCTGCCTCGTTCGATTTGCTCGCCCTCATGTCGCCCTCGGTGCGAAACTTGAAATGGGCATCGATGAGCTTCCAAAGGTGCTCGTATTCAGCCTGCGCCATTTTCTTCCGGTCTTCTACCGTGACCTCTTCAGCTAGCTGAATGGTTTCCGGGTCAGCGGGTATCTCCCGCTGCCAAAGGAGCTCGTAGTCTTCCGCCATGACCTCTCCTGATTGCTGTCTCGATTTGGCGCCGCCAACTTGCGACCGACGCGTATCAAGTCGTCCACACACGCTTGACCGTCGAAGTGTAGGTTACTCACAATTTCGACGAGATCATCGAAAGACGAAAGCGCAGCAAACAGGCGGATGTCTGTTTCCGCCGGATTGACGGTTCTGGTGCCACACCCGTCCGTCGCTGCTGCCATCAGTTCTTTTCTTGGGAACTGGTCGCCATTCGGGCAGTTCGACGCGCTGGTGAATAAATCGGGCCAGGACCCAACGCCACGGTGCGACGAAGAGAGCTGCCAATATCACGTCGCCGAATGGCGGACAGCTGATAGTCGCTTATGCTAGCGCTCCCGCACAGGCGCCACCGTCAAGGGGAAATCGTTGCAGATATTCGAGTATGTCGATGCCGGACTTGCCGCCAAGCTGGCCTCGACAGCACTGCTGGTCGTCGTCGCGACCGGCTTCGCTGCGCGCTTCGGCGCCTTCATTGGAGCCATGATTGCCGCCATCCCGATCTCGGCCGGCCCGTCATACCTGTTCATTGCGATGGAGAACGATGCCGCGTTCGTCGCGCAGAGCGCGCTGACCAGCGTCGCGATCAATCCGCTCACCGTCGTTTTTCTGCTGATCAGCGCGACCCTGGTCGAGCGGTTCGGCATCGCGATTGCACTGATTGCCGGCATGGCTGCCTGGCTCGTCGGCGCATTGCTGATTACCCGTTCCGCTCTGACGCTGGCGGAAGGTTGCTTGTTGAACGTGATCATCTTTGTCATCGCCATCTATCTTTCCCGACCATTGCTCGGCGACTTCGCCGGCAGGCCGGCAAAGCGCGGCTGGGTCGACATTCCGCTGCGCGTCTTCGCGGTGGTCGCGGTGGTCGGCTCGGCCGTTGTCGTCGGGCGCATGATCGGGCCCCGGGCCGCCGGCGTCGTCGCGCTGGTCCCGGTAGTGTGGATCAGCATGGCCGTAGTGATCCATGCCCGACAGGGCGGTGCGACCTGTTCCGCGGTGTTGGCCAACGGCATCCTGCCGATGATCGGTTTCTGGCTCGGGCTGGCCGTCATCCACCTGCTCGTCGAGCAACACGGCGCGACCATCGCGCTTTGCATCGGATTAGCTGTACCGGTCAGCTTCACTTTGGCACTGACGATCGCCCGGCCCTACATACCCATGTATAATGGCAGCCGCGCCGATGCGAAGTGATCTGCGCGGGTTCAGGTCGAGCGCCCAGCCGCCTATGAACCGACACGAGAAGAACAACGAAGGACGACCTCATGAGCTTTGTCATCGATCCGCAACCGCAGGCTTCGTTGCCGGTGGTTGGCAGCAGCCAGCTGTTTCCGGTCAACCGGATTTACTGCGTCGGGCGCAACTACGCCGAGCACGCCCGCGAGATGGGTCATGACCCGGACCGGGACCCGCCGTTCTTCTTCCAGAAGAACCCGGCCAATCTCGACACCAGCGGCGAGTTCCCCTACCCGGTGAAAACCGAGGACGTGCACTGGGAAATCGAAATGGTGGCCGCCCTGAAGTCAGGCGGCAAGGACATCACGACGGCCACGGCGCTTGACCACGTGTTCGGTTACGGCGTCGCCCTCGACATGACCCGGCGTGACCTGCAGGGCGTCGCCAAGAAGATGGGCCGGCCCTGGGAGATCGGTAAGGCCTTCGACCGTTCGGCGCCGTGCACTGGGCTCGTCCCGGCGTCGGAATGCGGCCACCCGGAGAAGGGTGCAATCTGGCTCGACGTGAACGGTTCGCGCCGCCAGGAAGGTGATCTCGCGCAGATGATCTGGAGCATTCCCGAGCAGATCGCCTATCTTTCCAGCCATTTCGAGCTGTTGGCCGGCGACATCATTCTGACCGGTACACCGGCCGGCGTCGCAGCATGCCAGCGCGGCGATAAATTCGTCGGGCATGTCGACGGTTTGCCGGAACTGCACGTCACGGTGGTTTAGCGCATCGGGCGATAAATATGAGGCAATTCTGTTCGCAAACGGTGAATCGCCCAGCAGGAGAAGGGCGCGGCGCGCAGCGGTGCTGCGGGCAAGCGGTTCGACGCCCATGGGTGTTTCCTGGGCGGCCGCCGTTTGCGAGCTGAGGGCCATGAGAACCGCACTTCTGAGTATTGCAACCGCCACGACAATGTTGACGGGCGCCGACGATGCGCGCGCCGAGCGCGCCTGCGGTTTCGGTTTCTGGTACGAAGGCCACCGCTGCCGCAAAGGACCTCTGATTTACGAGCGGGCACGGCCGGCTACAACGCCGGCACCAAACAGTGGAAGTGCTGGCACGAGAAAGGTGTCAAATGGCGTCCGAACAAAAAGGTCAGGATGCGGCAATTCCATTGGTATTGATGGTTGGCACCACCTGTTGAGCGATGTGATGAAAGTCTCTCGGCAACCTCTCGACGCAAAACCCCACCGTGCCTGGCAGGCAATCGGTGGGGCGTCATCTTTCGATGAATTCCCGATCCACGTCGGGATTTGTCTTCGAGTAGCGGTCTCGTAGCCGTTGAGAACCGCACCCGACATATTTGATACTGAAGGTGAATTTAACGGCGCATTTAATTTGCTGCAGCTGTACCGATGGAAAGAGCGGGTTTATTAAGCCGCGCACTTTTGAACGGTCCGGAATGAAGTGCAATAAATCAAACCTGTATCGCGTGTCTGATCTTGCAGTTCAGATGCGCCGGGATCCAACTGTATCGTTAGGATCCTGTTCCCTGCTGTGGTGGACTCATAAGCTCCTCCATTCGCAATAGACACTTGGTGACGCGCCATCCTCACAACCGGAACGCGGTGCTGATGCTGCTACGAACGCTAACTGATCGGGCTGCGCGAGCTGCCAACAGCGATGGCCACGGATCGTAGGTTCGCACCACTTTGCAAAAAGCGCAAGGGCCCAGGTTGTATTTAATCAAATTCAATCCCAGCGGCGCGGCATACGCTTATGATTCCATTATGTTTCGAGTTGAATCCGCTTTGTGCACGACAACCCAATAACCATGCGATCCGACCCAGCAGCCGTAAAATCAATCTACCAACATCGCCGCCAGGGCCTCGTTGAACGCATCACCCTTTTCATACATTACCCAGTGGCCAGCGTCAGGGATTACCGTCGCGACCATCTCCGGGTGATGTTCGCCGAGGATACCCAGCACCGTCTCGACATCCGGATAGGCGACAACGTCGTTCTCGCCCCAAATGCAGCGCAGCGGAACCTTCATGCGGCCGACCGCCCGCTTGACGTTGTCTGTATGGGAATGGATGCGTGAGCGGAACCGCGCCTTGGCAACATTCTCGGCCTGCAGCGCGATGGCGAGATCATCGATGCGCTCGGCCCGGCGGAACATCAGCAACTCGAGCACGCCGCGATGTACGCCAGCGCGCTCGACGTCACTCATGTCGTTTCGCTCCTTCGGGAAGTCCATGATCGGCCGATCCGTGCGCCCGAGCGCCGACGTGCCGATGATCAGAAAATCGCGGATGTAGTCGCCGAGCGCATACATCGCCAGCGACGAAACGTGGCAGCCGAACGAAAACGCGACGATGCGCGGGCGCAATGCGCGCGGAATCAACTGCCGGATGCCGATGTTGAGCGCCTCCGCGGACCCGGCCGGGTGGCTGAGATCGGACGGCGATGCGCTGTCGCCAAGCCCCGGCAGATCCGGTACCCACAGCGTGTGCGTGCGCGACTGCACCGGGATGGTCTTGCACCAGTGCGTCCAGGAACCGGAACCGCCATGGCACATGATCACCGGCGGCCCCGATCCCCACTTGCGCCAAACCATCGAGCCCGCGCCACACGGCGTCTCATGGTGTTCCGCCGCCGCATCCCAGGCGCGGACATCGTCAATCGTTTCAATCTTTTGCGGCAGTTGGTCGAGCATGAAAAGTCTCGTCGGTGTCATTTGGTACGGTCTCGATCAGACGCGATACAAAGCCGCGACGCCGAGGACAAGGCCCACGGCAGAATCATCGCATGCCGGCTGAAATTTCGCCCTGCGGGTGAACCGCGATGGGCTTTCAGCCCTTCCCCCAGCCCGACCAGGAACATCCATCCCTGGACCCATGCAGGTTTCCAAAGGACCTCGTCCTTTGACGGGAGCGCGAGGGCAGCGCCCTCGCACTGGCGCGCAAGGCGCCAACTCGCTAAGTTGCCGGTCCTTCCCAAGACAAGGAAAAAGCATGCAGAAGATCGGGTTTGTCGGACTGGGCGCAATGGGCGCGGCAATGGCACAGCAGCTCGTCGCCAAGCAGTACAAGGTGACGGGCTACGACCTCAATGCCGCCGCCGTCGAAACATTGGCCGCGGCCGGCGGTCACGCGGCGGCTTCGGTTGCGCAAGCCGCCGACGGCGCCGAGGCACTGATCGTCATGGTCGTCAACGCCGACCAGGCCGAAAACGTCCTGTTCGAAGCCGGCGGTCTCGCAGCCCTCGCCGACGACGCACCGGTGATCGTGTGCTCGACCTGTTCGCCGGAGCGTGCCGCCGAAATGGCCACGCGCTGTGAAGCCGCTGGCCACACGTTCGTCGATGCGCCGGTATCAGGCGGCATCGTCGGCGCCGAGGCGGGCACCTTGACGATCATGGCAGCCGCGCCGAAACCGGCCTACGCGAAGGTCGAGGGCGTCCTCAAGGCGATGGGCTCGAACACCTATTTCATCGGCGA
>JBPCVZ010000221.1:0-43906 GCA_051010015.1 Hyphomicrobiaceae bacterium | reverse complement strand
CCGTTGTATCTCGGCAAAGGCTATGAAGACCGAGCCGACCAGTACGGAATGAGGACGCGAACATGACAGATCAACTTCGGATCCTAGCGGTTGCCAATCAGAAGGGCGGCGTCGGCAAGACCACGACCGCCATCAATCTTGGAACAGCGCTGTCGGCGATTGGCGAAAAAGTCATGGTCGTCGATATCGATCCGCAGGGCAACGCATCAACCGGGCTTGGCGTATTGCCGAGCAGCCGTTCGTTTACGTCTTACAGTGTCCTCGCAGGCCATGTCTCCGTGCTGCAGGCGGCCGTCCCGACGCAGGTGCCCAACCTCCATGTCGTGCCCGGCAACAACGATCTGGTCGGTTTCGACACGGAATACATGACCGACGGTAATCGCAATTTCCGCCTGCGCGATGCGTTTACGGCGATGGTCGGCGAGCAGGCCGCACGTCCGACCGAGGCGCCCTTTACCTACGTTCTGATCGATTGCCCGCCATCGCTCAACTTGCTGACGCTCAATGCGCTGCTCGCGGCGCATGCGGTCATCGTGCCGGTCCAGTGCGAGTTCTTCGCCCTCGAAGGGATCTCGCAGCTCAACGAAACCATCCAGCAGATCCGCGGATCACTCAATCCGGACCTGGAAATCCAGGGTGTCGTGCTGACCATGTACGACGCCCGTGCCGGTCTTTCCGAAGATGTCGCCGAGGAGGTCCGTGCCTATTTCGGCGACAAGGTCTACAAGACCGCCATCCCACGCAACGTCAAGGTTGCCGAGGCGCCCTCCTTCGGCAAGCCGATCCTGCTTTACGATTACGGTTGTGCCGGCAGCAAGGCCTACGTCGCCCTGGCGACCGAAATGATCGACCGCGAGAAATCCCGCCCCGAGGCGGCTTAACAGTGAATAGACGAGGGCAAGCATGGCTGTAGCGCAGCAGAAGGGCAGACTGGGCCGTGGTCTGGCCTCTTTGATCGGTGAGCAAGGCGGGCCAACCCAGTCGCGCTTGCCGCCGGAAGGTGTCCAGCGGATCGTGCCGATCGATCATATCCGACCGAGCGCCTTCAACCCGCGCAAGAATTTTCGTGAGGACGAGCTCACCGAGCTCGCCGATTCGATCCGCGAGAAGGGTCTCGTGCAGCCGCTCATCGTGCGCGAGTCGGATGAGAACAAGTACGAAATCGTCGCCGGCGAACGGCGCTGGCGGGCAGCCCAGCGTGCCGGCGTGCACATGGTTGCGGTCATCATCCGCGAACTCGACGACCAGGAAGTACTCGAGCTCGCGATCATCGAGAACGTCCAGCGCACCGACCTCAACTCCATCGAGGAGGCCGGCGGCTACCGCGATCTCATCGAGCGCTTCGGTTACACGCAGGACCGGCTGTCCGAGGTGATCGGCAAGAGCCGCAGCCATCTCGCCAACACGCTGCGCCTGCTCAAGCTGCCTGATATCGTCCAAGAGCACGTCAGCGAAGGCCGCCTGACGCCGGGCCACGCGCGCCCGCTGGTCGGCCGCGATGATGCCGAAGCGCTGGCCGAGCTGATCATTTCGCGCGACATGACGGTGCGCGATGTCGAAGCTCTGGTCCAGAAAACCGATCTCGCCAAGGATCAACCGCAGCTGCGCCGCCAGCGAGAGAAGGACCCCGACACGCGCGCCTTCGAGACGGAGGTTTCCAACATCCTCGGCCTCAAGGTCGAAATCCGGCCAGGTGCCGGCGAAACCGGCGCGTTGACAATCAAGTACACCGATTTCGATCAGCTCGACTATCTGCGCATGCTGCTGGTCGGCGAGCGGCGCTCGGGATAACGTCGATCGATTGCAGATGAACGAAGCCGGGCGTAAGCTGATGCCCGGAGAAACCCGTCTGTGGTTCTGGTCATGCGTGTGCATACGAGCGACGAACATTGGCGCGCCCTGCTGGATCGGCTCCGCCTCAGCGATTTCAATGGCGCAACCTTCGGCAAGCTTGTTGCGGCCTACACCAAGCCTGACCGGCACTATCATTCCATCGCGCATATCGAGGATTGCCTCAATCAGCTGGCGCAGTGCGCGCTGCCGCCTGCCCGGTCCGATCCGATCGCGCTCGCCATCTGGTTCCACGATGCCGTCTACAGCTGGCGCTCCAAGACCAACGAAGCCGACAGCGCCGCCTGGGCGGCTGAATTCCTGTCAGGCTGTGACGCGGCGGACGATCTAATGGCCGACGTCGACGGCCTCATCATGGCCACGCGCCATTTCGTGCCCGAGCCGCTGGTTGGCGATCAACCCTTGATGGTCGATATCGACCTGTCGATCCTTGGTCGGGCGCAGGAGGCTTACGATCGCTACGAAACTGCGATCCGCGAAGAGTACAAGTGGGTGCCGGCGACGACCTATCGCCGTGAGCGCCGAGCCGTTCTGCGGGGCTTCCTGGAGCGCGATGCAATTTTCGAGACGCGCCGCTTCAAGGACCTCTATGAAACCGCCGCACGCGCCAACCTGCAGCGCGCCATCGATAGTCTGTGAACAATGTTCATATCTTTGAAACCTTGTTCCTTTTCTGCTTTTCTGGGACAACCTGTTCAACGACATCAATCCTTCAGATGGGCAAGGGGAATGTGCACTTGCACCCGGCCGAACCGGGGCAGCGAACACAACCTACGTCCAGGCGCATGGGCCCATGAACCTCAACGCACTCCAAGTCCTCTCGGAAACGATTCGCGATCGCCGCACGTCGACGGCCGATAAGTCCTATACGCGGCAGTTGCTCGACGCCGGCCCGTCAAAATGCGCCAAGAAACTCGGCGAGGAGGCTGTCGAACTGGTGATTGCGGCGACCAGTGAGGATGAGACCGCGCTCCACAACGAGGCCGCCGACCTGGTTTATCACCTGCTGGTCCTGCTCGAGAGCCGGGATACCAGCCTTGCACCGGTCCTTGAAATCCTTGCGCAACGTCATGGCGTATCCGGCCTCGACGAGAAAGCATCTCGCGGACAAACCTGAGACATCAAGCAACGAGCCCGATCATGATCGAAATCAACGGCGCCGCCCATGTCGTTCTGACAGTAAGCCAATGGGACAAGGCCCACGCGTTCTATTCCGAATTGCTGCCGTTTCTTGGCATGCAGCAAGTCTACGACGGCAACAACTTTCTCTACTACGTTGGTGGTCGCACGGCGCTTGGCATCCAGCGTTGCGCCCCCGACCATGAAGGTGAACCGTTCGTGCAGAACCGGGTCGGCCTGCACCATATGTGTTTTCGTGCCCGCTCACGTGAAGATGTCGACAAGGTCGCAGAGAAACTGCGCGCAATGGGCGCCCACATTGACCGCGGGCCGATGGAGGGTGATTTCGCGCCGGGGTACTATTACTGCGTCTTCGAGGATCCAGACGGCATTCGGCTCGAAATCAACTTCGTACCTGGCAAAGGCTTGCTGGTTGGCGATACGCCGCTCGCGCCCAGCGACGATCCGAACTGGAACCAAGATGCTTGAGGCGACCTCACGTCGATTAACCTTGAGGTCGTCTATACAACATAATGCGCTCTGCAGATCTGTACCCAGGCGTGTAGAGTAGAGTCGAGTCCAGTCCAGTAGAGTCGAGTAGTGCAGCGCCGCAATGACTGAAGCATCACCTGTTCCCTATTCGCCCTATCGCATCTTCACCCGAGAGGAATGGGCCCGCCTGCGCGCCGACACGCCCATGACGATCGTGCAGAAGGACCTCGATGCGCTGTCCGGCCTGATCGAGGAACTCTCCATCGATGAGATCGAGCAGATCTACCTGCCGATGTCTCGCCTGCTCAATCTCTATGTCCAGGCATCGCAGGAACTGCGCGCCGTCTCGAGCACGTTCCTCGGGCACCGCGACGACAAGATTCCGTTCATTCTCGGCATTGCGGGATCGGTCGCGATCGGCAAATCGACAACTGCCCGTGTGCTCCGTGCCCTGCTCGCGCGCTGGCCGGATCATCCCCGCGTCGACCTGATCACCACCGATGGCTTTCTCTACCCCAACGCCGAATTGGAACGTCGCGACCTGATGGAGCGCAAGGGCTTTCCCGAGAGTTTCGATACCAAGCGCCTGCTGCGCTTCCTGGGCGAGGTCAAGTCCGGCCGCAACGAAGTCTCAGCGCCTGTCTATTCGCACTTCCACTACGATATCGTCCCCGACCAGGAAGTCATTGTATCACGGCCCGACATTCTAATCGTCGAAGGGCTCAACGTCTTGCAGCCGGCGCATCTGCCGAAAGACGGCAAGGAGATACCCTATGTATCGGACTTCTTCGATTTCTCGATCTACATGGATGCGCGCGCCGCGCTCATTGAGGAATGGTACGTCACCCGGTTCCTGAAGCTGCGTGCGACAGCCTTCCGCGACAAGGGTGCCTATTTCCACCGATACTCCGAACTCGATGACGAACAGGCACGTGCGCGCGCGCTTTCGATCTGGCGTGACATCAATCTCAAGAACCTGCAGGAAAACATCAAGCCGACGCGACAGCGCGCGCGCCTCATACTGCGCAAGGGCTCCAATCACTCGATCGAAAGTGTCGCTCTTCGGAAATTATAATATACCCCAGGCTGGCCTTTGACATAAAAAAACCGCACTGGGGAAAGTGCGGTTTGAATTAGTTTTTATGCTCTGAGAATTTTGGTCGTCCGGAACGTGTCTGTTTCGTTTTATCGGACACGTTCCGCTATCTGGCAGTGGTTTCATCTCCTTCGGGTCGGTTGGACATCATTAGCAACATCTCAGCCAGGAAGGCCTGGCTGTCTGTACCGTCGTGGACGTCGACCATGTCATCGTCGTCCGTCTCCACACAGTACGCGGCGGCCTGAGCAAGCGCATGGGCCCCGATCGCGAGCAGGCAGGAAAGTTCGTTCTGCCGGGATTTTCGTCGCGTCCGGGAATTTCTGATCGTCTCTTTCGGTGACCGCAGGATCGCATCGTTGGTACGCAGCAGCGACTGGCGCGCCGCCTCCGTTGGCAACCGGAAGGACGTGTTGTCATTTAATTGGTGTGGTGCGGGCAGGCCGAGCAGTTGCCCGTGAATGATATCCCGCTTTCTATTATACTTGTCTCGCAAGCGACGGATCGTCGATGGATCGTTATAACCGAGCTGGCGAATAGCTGTCGTCGGTTTCAAACCCGGTGTGCATTCAATTAGACGGCCGATTTCCAACAGTCGTTCGTGATCGTCAATGCCGCTCCCTTTTGGGCGGCCGCGAGATCTTTTCTCGTCGGACATAATCGAATCTTTCTTCGGGAAGTCTCGTGTTTCAGAAACACAACTTGCCAACGGAAATTAAAAAAGCCAAGGGATTTTAATTGTCTAAGGCAGAGAATTAAACGAGTTGCGCATGGAATCGTTGCTGAAATGCCGAAAAAACGGGATTTAAGTCGTGATCCTTGGTGGTAAAGTTCGGATTCCGATCTGCAACTCATGCCTGCGATTATAAAAAGATGAATCCAAACCGAATCAAAATTTATTCGAGAATCTCAAAAAAAGGCTTGCCCCGCGTCATTGCGGGGCAGGTTCTTCATTGCAGGAATTGGAAACCGGGCTAGCTTATCAAACCATTATCTTTTGCAAGCTCGGCGAGATTGGTTTCGGGTCGTGCGCCAACGTGGGAGATGATTTCAGCGGCGGCAATGCTGCCGAGCCTTGCCGACGTGGCGTGATCCAGGCCTCTGGTATGCCCATAGAGAAAGCCCGCCGCATAAAGGTCACCAGCCCCGGTGGTATCGACGACCTCGGCAATCGGCACCGCGTCGACCGTTGTTCGATCGGCGCCGGAAATGACCGTCGAGCCCTTCGCACTCCGCGTCAGCACCGCGAGATGCGTATCTTCGCCAACCTGCCGCGCGGCGTCGTCGAATGACTGCGTCGAATATAACGATGTTATCTCGTCCTCATTCGCAAAAAGAATATCAATGTCGTTTCTTATAAGCTGGAGAAAAGAATCGCGGTGCCGATCGACACAGAACCCGTCGGAAAGCGTCAGCGCAACTTTTCTACCGGCGGCCTTGGCATAACCGGCGGCTTCGGCGAATGCGGCTTTGGCTTCGTCACGGTCAAACAGATAGCCTTCGAGATACGTCACCGCGCTATCGGCAATCAGGTTTTGGTCGATCTCGCCTGAGCCGAGCTCGGGACTGACCCCAAGGAACGTGTTCATGGTGCGCTCGCCATCAGGCGTCACCAGGATCAATGATCGGGCGGTCGGCGAGGTGCTGTCCGACGGTGCGGTCTCGAACGTGACGCCGGCCGCCTTGATGTCGTGTGCGAAGACGCTGCCGAAATCGTCGCGGCCGACTTTTCCGATGAACGCTGCCTTGCCGCCGAAGCTCGCGATCCCGACCATCGTGTTGGCGCCCGATCCACCGGAAATCTCGACTGCGGGTCCCATTGCATCGTAGAGCGTGGCGACGGTTTCGGCGTCGACGAGCTGCATGTGGCCTTTGGCGGCGCCGTGCGCGGCGAGGAACGCGTCATCGCAGCGCCCGATTATGTCGACAATCGCATTGCCAATGCCGCAGACGTCAAACCGGGTATCACCCATTACCGTTTCCTTTTTCGAGAGAGTTGTCGGTCAGTTTGGATGGTAGCGCATCGGCCGGCTCAGCGCCGCTTGCGCTGCGCGATGTGTGCCGCGAGGTTGAACAGCAGGCGCTCGGCGAGCACCGCATCCATCGCGCTGTTGAGCCGGGCCTGCCGCGCTGTTTCGTTGATCCGCTGCAGCGCCTCGGCAAGGCTGGCCGACGGCCACAGCCGGCATTGCGCCGTCACGGCGTCGCGCAATTTGAAATGCAGCGGCGGTCTCAGGCTGCGCAGCGCCTCATCGATCGACTTGCCCGCATCGACGGCCGATCGCACGCGGTGCAGTCGTTGAAAGTATCTCAGGGCCACCAGAATGATCGCCTGCGGGTTCTCGCCGGCTGTCACCGCCCTGTCGAACTCCGCGACCACCTGCTGCGGTTCGCCGGAGGCGGCGGCGATCGCGATGTACTCGAGACCGGTGTCCGTCGCATCACCGACGATGGCCTCGATATCCTCGATAGTGACGGCATCCTTGCCGGTGCAATAAAGAATGAGCTTCTCGATCTCGCCGCGCGACAGGGCCCGGTCCGCGCCGAGCCGGGCGACGAGTATCTCGATGGCCTCGCGATCGATGCGCAGCCCGGCGCTCTTCATCATGTCGCGGACCAGGCCGCCGAGGTCGCCGTCACCATCGGCGTAGCACGGCACCGCGGCCGCCCAGGCGGTGCCCTCGAACAGTTTGCGCAGGGCGTCGCTGGCCTTGAGGTTGCCGGCTTCACACACCAACCCCGCCGCCGGTGCGCCGTCTGCGAACAGGCTCTTGAACAGGGCGGCATTGATCTTGCGGCCGGCGGTCGTGCGCACCACCTTGGCGCCGCCGAACATCGGTATCGTCTGCAACTCGACCACCAGCCGGTCCGGATCGCCGTCAAGGTCCGGCTCCTCGATGCGAATGATTTCGGAATCGTCGCCGCCCCGCGCGGCCAGCGCTGTCGCTACGCTGCGCGCGCGCTCCGACACCAGGCCGCTGTCCGGCCCGTGCACCAGCACCGCGACGACCGACTTGTCGGGCGCCCGTGCAAACGATTCTGCCTGTTGCGCTTTGACGGCGACCATGGGCGAGCGGTTCCACGAAATACAGGATAGGAGGCAAACTATCGGCACTTGCGGGCAAGTGCGAGGTGGTCGGCACGTTTTAGCGCAGGTGACGCGCAAAATGGCAGCAGCGCCGCACATGCGCCGGTACTTAGGCTGTGAAGGTAGGAAAGCCGGTATGCCTGTTCGTTAGGTGCGCGACAGAAATGCTTCTACGCGTCCGGAGATATCCTTCGCGACCGTGCGCGCCGTGCGGTTCTCGGCATCCCGTTTGGCCCGCACGTTGGAATAGATCGTCTGGAAGCGCTGAAAACCGGCGCGCCCGAAGCTTTGGCCCTTGAAGATAACCTTTTGGGCACGGGTATCGGTCAGCTGGAAATCCGCATCGATATGGTAGATCTGCGTTTCCGCATTGCCCTCGATGTCGACGAGCTGCGATGACAGCCGTTCGCGCATGACGATGTCGAGGCGATACGATTTCTCGGTGGCTTCGCCGCCGCCGCCAGTTGTCCGGAAGATCAGCTCATTGCGCAGCTGTTGGCCGACGCGGCCCGGAATGGTCGTGACGCTGACTTGTGACATCTTCGCGCTAAGCGCCTGACCGCCCTGCGCTGCGTACATCGGGCGAAATCCGCCACCGCCGCCACAGGCCGCCAGGCCCGGCAGCAAGACGACGGCCAGCAGCGCCGCGCGGAACAGAACCCTCGGCTTCACACGGCTCGCTCTGTCATCATGTGCGTCACGCGACAACATTCACAATCCTTTGCGGCACGACGATCACCTTCTTCGGTGCCTTGCCCGCCAGCGCTTTCGCAACGGGTTCAAGCTCCAACGCCGCGGCCTCGACATCGTCGTTCGACGCCGACCGGGCAATCGTCAGTTCGTCCCGCCTTTTGCCATTCACCTGTACGGCAATGGTCACCGTATCGTCAACGAGAAGGGCCTCGTCCGCCTCGGGCCAAGGCTGTTCCACCAGCAAGGTGTGGTATCCAAGACGCGCCCAGCATTCTTCAGCAAGATGTGGCATCATTGGGCCGATCATCTGCACAACGACTTCGCCGGCTTCGCGCAGCGCCCAGGCGAGATCGTCGGCCGGCTTCTTGGCATGCGCGGCAAGCGCGCTTTGAATGGCGTTCGCCACTTCATAGAGCTGTGCCACGGCCACGTTGAAGCGCAATCCTTCGATATTCTGGCCAACCTGATGTAGCGCCTTGTGGACCGCGCGTCGCAGTTTCATCGCCTCGTCACCGAATTTCCCCGGCATCTCGGTACCCTTGGCGGCGCCCTGTTCAATGATTTCGTGGATCATCCGCCAGATCCGCTGAATATAACGGCTGGCGCCGGCGACGCCGGCCTCGGTCCAGATCACGTCGCGCTCGGGCGGGCTGTCGGACAGCATGAACCAGCGCGCGCAGTCGGCGCCATAACCGGTGATGATGTCATCCGGGTCGACCAGGTTCTTCTTCGACTTTGACATTTTCTCGATGGCGCCGATCTCGGCCGGCTTGCCGCTGGCAACCTCGGTCGCCACGCGCTTGTCGCCGTCGCCCTCGATCGTGACCTCGATCGGCAGCAGCCAGCGCCCGTCGTCCGCTTTGTAGGTCTCGTGGATCACCATGCCCTGGGTGAACAAGGCCTTGAACGGTTCCTTGGTACCCTGGGGCAGGTGGCCGGATTCAATCATCGCGCGGGCAAAGAAGCGCGAGTACAGCAGGTGCAGGATCGCGTGCTCGATGCCGCCGATATACTGGTCGACCGGCATCCAGTAGGCGGCCGCATCGATGTCCGTCGGCTCCGGTGCATCAGAGGCCGAAAAGCGCGCGAAATACCACGATGAATCGACGAACGTGTCCATCGTGTCGGTTTCGCGGCGGGCCGCCTTGCCGCACGACGGGCAATCGACGGTGCGCCAGGTGTCGTGCCGATCGAGCGGATTGCCGGGCTTATCGAAGCTGACATCCTCGGGCAGCACCACGGGCAGGTCGGCGGCCGGCACCGGCACGACACCGCAGGCGTCGCAATGGATCATCGGGATCGGGCAGCCCCAGTAGCGCTGCCGCGAAATGCCCCAGTCACGCAGGCGGAAATTGACTTGGCGTTGGCCCTGGCCGGCTTTCTCGAGGCGCTGTGCGACGTCTTCCATCGCTGCCTCGATGCTCATGCCATCCAGGAACCGCGAGTTGCCGAGTTTCCCGGGTCCGAGATAGGCTTCATCGCCAACGTCGAAGGTTGCCGCGTCCTCGCCGTCGGGGATCACGACGGGCAGGACGTTCAGGCCGTATTTCCTGGCGAAATCGAGGTCGCGCTGGTCGTGTGCGGCGGAACCGAACACGGCGCCGGTGCCATAGCCCATCAGCACGAAGTTGACGACGTAGACGGGTACCTTCCAGTTCGGGTCGAACGGATGCACGGCCACCAGTCCGGTATCAAACCCCTTCTTTTCGGCGCGCTCGACGGCCTCCTCGGTGGTGCCGACCTGGCGGCATTCCTCGATAAACGCGGTCAGATCGGGCGACGACCGGGCAATGTGCTGTGCCAGCGGATGCTCCGGCGAGATCGCCATGAAACTGGCGCCAAATATGGTGTCGTGACGGGTCGTGAAGATCTGCAGTTGCTGCAATGCGTCCGGCAGACTGGCGCCTTCCAGCGGCCAGTCGATCAGCATGCCCTCGGAGCGTCCGATCCAGTTGGCCTGCATCGTGCGCACCTTGGCCGGCCAGTCATCCAGCGTATCCAGGGATGTCAGCAGATCATCGGCATATTCGGTGATCTTGAAGAACCACTGGGTCAGCTCGCGCTGCTCGACCAGGGCCCCGGAGCGCCAGCCGCGGCCGTCGATGACCTGTTCGTTGGCCAGCACGGTGTGATCGACCGGATCCCAGTTGACTTTCGACGATTTGCGGTAGGCCAGGCCCTTCTCGTAGAGGTCCAGAAACAGTTTTTGCTGATGCTGGTAATAGTCGACATGGCAGGTCGCGAACTCGCGGCTCCAGTCGAGCGACAAGCCCATCGATTTCAATTGCGCCTTCATGGCGTCAATGTTGGCGTAGGTCCACGTGCCGGGATGCGTTTTGTTCTCCATGGCGGCGTTTTCCGCCGGCATGCCGAATGCGTCCCACCCCATCGGGTGCAGCACGTTGAAACCCTTGGCGCGTTTGTAGCGCGCCAGCACATCTCCCATCGCATAGTTGCGCACATGCCCCATATGGATGCGGCCCGACGGATAGGGGAACATTTCGAGCACGTAGCACTTCGGCTTCGAATAGTCGTTGCTGGCGCTGAAGACCGAGCCATCGGCCCAGATTTTCTGCCAGTGCTTCTCACGATCGGCGGCGTTGTAACGTTCGCTGGCCATCGGCGGCGCTCCGTATGCGACAAACTCGATGTCTGGTGAATGGATGAGCGAGATGTCTAGTACATGTTGGCGCCCGGTGGAACAGCTACGATAGGGTTGGCCAAATGATACCCATGTGTAGAACACCCTCGTTACAATGGCGTCATGTGCCACGCATGGCGCTCAAAAAGTAGAAGGACTGACATGACGGACCCGCAACAGGCCCTGACCAAGGTCTATGACACCATCGCCGCGGCAGCCCGCGAGGATAATCGCGACGCATCGGACGTACAACTCATCGCGGTTTCGAAAACCTTCGATGGTGAGGCGATCCGCCCGGTGCTGCAGGCCGGTCATCGTGCGTTCGGTGAAAACCGGGTACAGGAGGCAGCCGGCAAATGGCCCGGCCTGCGCGCGGAGTTCAGCGACATCGACCTGCACCTGATCGGCCCGCTGCAGTCCAACAAGGCGCGCCAGGCGGTGCAGCTGTTCGACGCCATCCACACGATCGATCGCCCGAAGATCGCCCAGGCTATCGCCTCCGAGATGCAGGCGCAGGGCAAGGCGCTCAAACTCTTCATCCAGGTCAACACCGGCGAGGAAGCGCAAAAGGCCGGCGTCCTGCCCGCCGAATCGGGCGAATTCGTGCATCACTGCCGCGAGACGCTCAAGCTGCCCATCGAAGGCCTGATGTGCATTCCGCCGATCGATGAGGAACCCGGCGTGCATTTTGCGCTGCTCGGCGAACTGGCCCGCGATTGCGGCCTCGCCAAACTCAGCATGGGGATGAGCAGCGATTACGAGATCGCGATTGCATTCGGCGCCACGCATGTGCGCGTCGGCTCCGCCATTTTCGGCGCGCGGTAAACGCGATTCGCGCAATTTTCACTGCGACAAGCCAGGTTTTTCGGGCCTCGATCGCCAAATTGTTTCACGTGAATCCAGAAAGACACTTTCCGTGTGCGCCGCCTTGGCAAGCCGCTTTCCCCCGTGCGTAACATGTTAATATCTCGCTAATGATTCGCTTCCTGTTTGCGTCGTCTCAGTCCGTCCGTGCCGCCTATCTGGTGGTTCGGCAGCGTTGAAGCGCCCCGGAATTCTGCACGCCGCCCGTCGAGCCGGGCGAGGGAGCCGACCATGGCAAACGCCTATGCGACCGACGAAGTCCTCCGCGAAGCCGATAGCGCCGCCGCCGATGCCGCCGCCGACGCGCGGGCCGAAGTCCTGGAGCGGGCGGAGCGTGATGCCGATGGCGGACAGATTACCGCGCCACCGATGTCGAAGCGGCGCGCCAAGAAGCTCGCCAAGCAATCGACCTCCAAGGAGGGTTGGAAGCATTTCATCGTCGATGTCTGGCTGACCGACCTCAACCCAACCGAGTTCGGTATATTCAAGCGCTCGCGCAATCGCGCCCGTTCGCGTCAGTTCACCAAGGACATGGACATCTTCGCCGAGGTCATCGAGGACGGCGAGCGCAAGGGCCTGATCGGCTATCGCAAGGAGCTGTGGAAAGACACCGAGGACGCCGGCAAGCGCCTCGTGTTCAAGATGTTCACCGACAAGCTGCACTGGCGCGCGACGATGGACCTGATGCTGGCGCGCTCGATCCAGCAGACGATCGGCGCCCGCCTGCTGCCGGTGACGACGTATTCGGTCAACAATGCCGGCGAGGAACAGGTCGTCTATCTCGAGCGCTCGGCCAACAAGTGGCCGCTGATGCCGGAAAACTTCTCGTTCTTCCTGCTGCAGGACGGTAAGATCGAATTCTTCCGTATCCGCCAGGATTTCATCCGCCTCGGCGACGACTACACGGTCTACAACGGGCGCAACGAGCCGATCGGCATTCTCGACGGCGCATTCTTCACGATCTCGGGCAAATGGCGCGGGCGCATCCGCGAGGACTACGCCGACAAGCCGCTGATGAACACGCTGCAGCTGTTTTGCGGCATGCTGATCTTCAACGACCAATGCCGCAGTCACATCAAGCAGATCGCCAAGAAGGTGATGGCCGGCGAGATCGAGCCGAAGCTCGAGAAGCAGGAAAAAGACCTCTACATGAACCCGCGCCGGGTGCGCTGATCCTGCGACAAATGAGGCACCCGGTCTTGCCGGGATCGCCCCCGCATGGCGCCTGATTCCCGGCGTGACGCTTCTTCGTTATTTTGCGTCGCATCACAGCCAAAAAAGACTTAAGAAACAGTAATTTCTTGTCTGTTTTCGCAATGCACAAATTGCATATCTGCTGCGTGATTCTAGCATTTGTAAAAACGCCATCCGAGAACTATCTCCAGCACATCAGCTTAGCTGTCGCAACGGTCCTCAAGGAGATATGACAATGGCCCTCATGAACAAAATTATCGCTACTCGCAGCCGCGCACATTCGGATCTGGGGTCCATGTCAGACAGGCAGCTCGAAGACCTCGGCCTGTGCCGCGCCGATCTGCGTCACTCGAAGACCAAGAGCACGCCGTGGCCGACCCGGCCCAACGAAGCCTGGCCGAGCAGCTAGTATACAAGCCAGGCTGTGCGTCAGTTGAAGCGGAAGGATCCGGTGCCGGATCCTTCCGCTTTTTTGTTGGCTGGATGCTGCCGCCATGATCCTGGGTCTTGCTGCGGTCGTATTGGTTTTGCAATCCTCAAGCGTGAGATTTCATCTGCTGTCAGCCATCGAGGGTGTCTCCATGTCCCGCCGCCGTCCCGCCCTTGCCGCCCTGTCGTTCCTGTTGATCGCCGCGCCCCATTCTGCCGCGGCTGTACAAACCGATGCACCGCGCCCGAAAGCGCCGACCGGGGCGCGTGCCGAGCGTATCGCCGGCGGTCTCGAGCATCCCTGGGGCCTTGCCTTCCTGCCGTCTGGCGACATGCTGGTGACCGAACGTCCCGGCCGGGTGCGCTATGTCACGGCGGCCGGCAGCGTTTCGAGGCCGATGCGCGGCGCACCACCGGCCGTTGCCGTCGGCCAGGGCGGCATGCTCGATATCGCCATCGCGCCCGACTTTGCCGACAGCCGCGAGGTCTTCATCTCGTTTGCCGAGCGCCGCGGCCGTGGCCGCAGCGGCACCAGCGTCGCCCGCCTGAAACTGCGGGGCACCGGCAACGACGCGCGTTTCACCGATCTCGAGACGATTTTCCGACAGCAACCGGCCTATGACAGCGGCAGACATTTCGGTTCCCGCCTCGTTTTCGCGCGCGACGGCACGCTGTTCATCACCATCGGTGACCGCGCCCGTCGCGAGCAGGCGCAGAATCTCAGGCACCATGTCGGCAAGGTCATCCGGATCAACCGTGATGGCTCCGTGCCCAGGGACAATCCGTTCGTCGGCCGCAAGGGCATCCCGCCCGAAATCTGGAGTTACGGTCATCGCAACCCACAGGCCGCTGCTTTGCATCCGTTGACGGGCAAGTTGTGGGCGGTCGAGCATGGCGCGCGTGGCGGTGATGAGCTCAACGTTCCGGCAGCGGGCAAGAACTACGGCTGGCCGGTGATTTCCTACGGCACCCATTACTCCGGCCAGAAGATCGGCAGCGGGCGCAGCAAAGCCGGTATGGAACAACCCACCTACTATTGGGACCCCTCGATCGCGCCGAGCGGCATGGCGTTCTACACCGGCGGGAAATATCCGGCGTGGCGCGGCAACCTGTTCGTCGGCGCCTTGAAATTCCGCCAGATCCGGCGGCTCGTCCTCGATGGTGAACGGGTCGTCGCGGAAGAGACCCTGCTGCGTGGTTTGCGCCAGCGCATCCGCGCGATCCGCCAGAGCCCTTCCGGTGAGCTATACTTCTTGACCGACAGTCGCCGCGGCCAGATCATGCGGCTGCTCCCGGGGACGTAACTGACAAGCGGCAAATCTAGCGAGACGGGTTTCGCGAGGATGAGCCGTTGCGGTTTTGGCGCTTGGAATTGGAAGAACCGCTTCCCAATCCAAGCTTCCAGTCCTCCAGGCCAACACGTCATCATTTGATTGAGCCCATCGGCGCCGCAGAATACGTCCGCCGCAATCATCAACCGCGGAACGAAAACCCGCAATTCTTCTCGATCGCGGCCTGCTCGATGGCCTCTTTCTGGCCGCGCAGGTTGGCAAGTTCAGCGGCGTTTGCGCCATTGCCTCCGGAGACGAAGAATGCGGCAGGCCAGAACAAGACCAGCGCCGTGCCTGTTGCGATCTTGTCGTTTCGTGCCTGCCTGTTCTGAGCGCCGGCTGCCCGGGCGGCGTGTTGTGATACCCGTCGTGCCTCCTCGGTTAGCTGCTGGCAATTGAAATTGTGAAAGGCCGCCGATGAAACATAGGATGGCGCGACGTCATCTGCCGATGATGCGCAACCGGCCAGTACGGCCGCCGTCAAGATTGCACCTATTGTGCGCATATGCCCTCCACCTCATGAAGTGAGTGATCCGGGTGCCTGCCAACCCACCGTTTTGCGTACTCTCAGGCGACGCACAACTAATCTCACCGGCATCGCAATGACTTGAATTTCAGATTATTTTTCAGTGACAAGCCGCAATGGCTGCAATTGCGTAGCGACCGCTCGGGGCGCCCGTGGCGCGCCAATTCCATTGACATGCCGGCCGGCATCCCCCATAAACCGCCCTCGCCTCCAGACTGTTGTCTCGAGCCGCTTTTCGGTACGCCATTCCCTTTGGGAACGGTGATGCCGCGAGGTCCCCATCCGCCGGCGCGTTGCGCTCGCGGGTGCGATACTGCTTTGGGACGTCGGATTCCGGCGGGCGAAGGACTATATTGCCGGTATATCGATCGTATCGGCAGTATCGCCCGCACGATTTATCGTGATTGGCCCATCGAGATTGGCCTTGTCGCCAATCGCGTGAATCAATCGTCGCAATAAAAGAGAACAACGATGTTCGAATCGCTCTCAGATCGCCTGTCCGGCATATTCGACAAGCTCACCCGCCGCGGTGCGCTGACGGACAGTGACGTCTCGGAAGCGATGCGCGAAGTGCGCCGCGCCCTGCTCGAAGCCGACGTCGCCCTCGATGTCGTGCGTGACTTTACCGAAAAGGTGAAGGAAAAGGCGGTCGGCCAGGAGGTCGTCAAGTCGGTCACGCCCGGCCAGATGGTCGTCAAGATCGTCCACGACGAACTGGTCGCGATGCTCGGCTCTGATAGTCAACCGCTCGACGTCGCCGCGCTGCCGCCGGTGCCGATTCTTATGGTCGGCCTGCAGGGCTCGGGTAAGACGACGTCAACCGCGAAAATCGCTCGCCGCCTGCAGGAGCGCGAACGCAAGAAAGTCCTGATGGCGTCGCTCGACACGCGCCGCCCGGCCGCGCAGGAGCAGCTCAAGGTCCTCGGCGAGCAGACCGGCGTCGCGACGCTGCCGATCATCGCCGGCCAGACGCCGATCCAGATTGCCAATCGCGCTATGGATGCCGCCAAGCTCGGCTCCTACGACGTCGTGATGCTCGATACCGCCGGGCGCACGACGATCGACGAGGAATTGATGCGCGAGGTTGCCAACGTCAAGGAAGCGACCAATCCGCACGAAATCCTGCTCGTCGCCGACAGTCTCACCGGTCAGGACGCGGTCAACACCGCCAAGGCCTTCGAAGATCGCGTCGGCATCACCGGCATCATGCTGACCCGCGTTGATGGCGACGGCCGCGGCGGTGCGGCGCTGTCGATGCGCGCTGTCACCGGCAAGCCGATCAAGCTGCTCGGCACCGGCGAAAAATGGGACGAGCTCGAGGACTTCCATCCCGAGCGGATTGCCGGGCGCATTCTTGACATGGGCGACATCGTCAGCCTCGTCGAGCGCGCCGCCGAGACCATCGACGCGGAAAAAGCCGAGAAAATCGCCGCCCGCATGAAGAAGGGCGAGTTCGACATGAACGACCTCGCCGAGCAGATCAAGCAGATGGAAAAGCTTGGCGGCATGGGCGGCGTGATGGGCATGCTGCCGGGCATGGGCAAGGCCAAGGACCAGATGGGCGGCATCGACGACAAGATGATCAAGCGTCAGCACGCGATCATCATGTCGATGACGAAGAAAGAACGTTCCAGCCCGAAGATCATCGACGGCAAGCGCCGCCGTCGCATTGCCAAGGGCTCCGGCACGCACGTCTCGGAGGTCAACAAACTCCTCAAGATGCAGCGCCAGATGGCTGACATGATGAAAAAGATGGGCAAGAACAAGGGCATGATGGCCAAGATGTTCGGCGGTATGGGTGGCGGACTTGGCGGTATGATGGGTGGCGGTCAGCCTTCGCCGGAAATGGTCGAGCAGGCCAAGGCCGCCGCGGCGTCCGGCCAGATGCCGAAGGGCCTGCCCGGCCTCGGCGCTGCGCCGAAAGGACTGCCGGGTCTTGGCGGTGGATTGCCCGGCCTCGGCGGCGGCGCCATGCCGGCCCTCTCGGGCGGGCGCACCGCGAAAAAGAAGAAGAAGCGCTGATGACGCCGCAACTCGAAACCGACCGGCTGCGCTTGCGGCAATGGCGCGAGGATGATTGGCGCCCGCTCGCCTCGTTCTTCGCCGAGTCGAAAGAGACCAACATCATGGGTGGCATCGATGACGCCGGCTTTGCCTGGCGCGTCATCGCCTGCCATGTCGGCCACTGGCAGTGGCGCGGCTTTGGCATGTGGGCGGTCGAGCACAAGGCGGACGGCGCCCTCGCCGGCTTCTGCGGTCCTTGGCATCCGGCCGACTGGCCCGAACTCGAGCTTGGCTGGAGCCTGCTCGCGACGTTTCGCGGCCAGGGGCTTGCCACCGAGGCCGCCGCCGCCGCGCGCGCCGCGATCTACCGCGAACTGAACTTGCCGGCGATCGTCAGTTTCATCGAGCCGAACAACACGCCGTCGATCGCTGTCGCCGAGCGCCTTGGTTGCCAATTGGAAGGCGAAACCGCGTTGCCGTCCGGCACACCGGCGCTTGCCTACCGTCATCCACCGTCGACGGAGGTGCTGCAATGACAACGCTGCACGCCGACCGCCTGACACTGCGCCAATGGCAGCCGACCGACTTCGAGCCCATGGCGCAATTCCTCGCCGATCAAGACGCCAACCGCTATCGTGGCGCCGGGCGCGGCCTGACGCGCGATGAGGCGTGGAACCATCTGTGCGGTATCATTGGGCAATGGTCGTTGCGCGGCTACGGCCAATTCGCGCTCACGGAAACCGCGACCGGCCAACTGATCGGCTGGGCCGGCCTGTGGCACCCCGCGCTGCTTGATGAGCCGGAACTCGCCTGGTCGCTGTTTTCGCACGCGCAGGGCAAGGGCTACGCAACGGAAGCCGCGTCGCGTGTCATGCGCTGGGCCGCAGAAGACCTGCACCTGCCGCCGCTCTTCAGTTTCGTGCATCCCGACAATGCCCCGTCATGCCGGCTCGCCGAACGCCTCGGCGCGTCATGCGAGGGCCAAACCGAATTTCGCGGCCAGCCGCGCCTCAAGTACCGGCACCGCGATCTCAGTCCATCGAACATCAACCCATTCAACCAACCAGAGAAAGAGCTCACATGTCAGTCGTGAAACTGCGCCTCGCCCGTGGCGGTGCCAAGAAACGTCCCTATTATTACATCGTCGCTGCTTCTAACACGGCGCCGCGCGACGGCCGCTACATCGAGCGCATCGGCACCTACAACCCGATGCTCAAGAAGGACAATCCCGATCGCGTCAAACTGCTCGAAGAGCGCTGCAAGCACTGGCTGTCGGTCGGCGCGCAGCCCACTGACCGCGTCGCCCGGTTCTTCGATCAGGCCGGCATCCTGAAGCGCGAAGCGCGCAACAACCCGACCAAGGCACTACCGGGCAAGAAGCGTCTCGAGCGCGAAGCGGCCGAGGCCGAAGCCAAGGCCGCTGCCGCTGAAGCCGCTGCCGCCGCCGTCGAGGAAGAGGTTACGGCGCCGGAAGCAAGCGAATAGAGTCGACATCGGTCAGGCGCCGGTTCCACGTCGCCTGATCGCCTGTACGCGTGATTTGATCCCCGATTCCCATGACCGATCCCGCCACGCTGATTCTTCTCGGACATATCTCGACCGCGCAGGGGATCCGCGGCGAAGTGGTGATCAAGTCGCATACCGGAGATCCGTCCGACATCGGCGCCTACGGGCCGCTGTTCGACAAGTCCGGCACGAAAACCTATGACATCAAAGTCGTCCGCGTCGCAAAAAAGGGCGTCATTGCGCGCGTCGAGGGGGTTGCGGATCGCAACGCCGCCGAGGCGCTGCGCGGCACCGAACTCTATATTCCGCGTGAGCGTCTGCCCGAGCCGGACGACGATGAACTCTACCACGCCGATCTCGTCGGCCTCGCAGCGGTGAACGCCGATGGCGACACCGTCGGTGAGGTCGTGGCCGTCCAGAATTTCGGTGCCGGCGATCTCCTCGAGATCCGCCTGGCTGGCCAATCGCGCACCGAATACGTGCCGTTCGATGCGCACTTCGTGCCCGACATAGACCTTGACGCGCGCCGTGTCACCGTTGTCATGCCTTGAGCCAAGTTGCTCTAATCATTCATACTTCGTTAAGCCCATCTGCACGACTTGGTCGCTTGTAGACGCGTTTCCGGTTACCCTCTCACGATCAAGAATTCTACGTTGGCGGGCGCGATAGATGTTCGATCAAGCCTGTGCCGCACGTTGTCGGTGCCCACTGGGGCAAGGAGGGGTTATCATGACGAAGCGCCTGATATCAGTTGCCGTATCGGCGAGTCTGCTCGCCGTGTTGGCGGTCGCGCCGTCGGCCCAGGCCCATGACCGCGCGGCCAAACGCGGCCATGCGGTCAAGCACGGCTGGTCGCACACGCGGCGCAAGGCATACAAGCCCCACGTCATTCGCTATCACAAGGACGTCCAATACTTCCGGCGTGGCTATCCGGATGACTGCGCCCTGTTCCGGCGCCGGGCGCGTCTGACCGGCAATGCCTATTGGCGCTATGCAACGCGCCGGTGCGTCTACGACCGCTACAAACCGTACTGACCCGTCCGATATTGCGAGCCCGCCGTCGACTCAAGTTCAACGGTTCGAGGCTTGCACACCGAACCGCCCGGCCGTCCCTCCGGGCGGTTCGTTCGTTTTCGGGCGTGTCACATCCTATCGGATATGACGTTAGATGCGTGTCGGCTTGCAGACTTGCCGCCGGCGGGCGCGACGTCGATTGCGGCCTCGCGCTCAGCTCGTGCCAAGGCCGCCCGCCAATCGGCGTCATGGACCTCGATGATGCGATCTGACCGCGTGACGAAGAAGATCGGCGGATACATCATCTTCAGGCGGGCACCGGCCCGCCTCAGGATCGCATCAGCCGGGCCATAGCTGCCGGGGGTTGCAACGTCCCGGGTGTGTTCGATGACATTGACGGCAATCTCGAAGCGCAGCTTCGCGGCGGCTGTTCGCACGACCGGCAAACCGTCGCGTTTGAACGCCATGCATGGCGGGCAGTCCTTCGCGCCGTAGAAATGGAATGTCACCGACGGTTCCTGCGCCGACCCGCGATGGGCAGAAACCGCAACGACGACGAACAGCGCGAGCGGCGCGATCAATCTATACCGGGTCAACATCAGGCATCTCCTTGGTCTGCAGGCTGCGGCGCGTTGAGGAGTGCCGCGGGCACGGGCTTTTCTGCAGTTTCGGTGTCCCACGCCTGTGCCGCGATGCGCCAGCGGCCGTCGCTGCGCACGAACAGCATCGCTTCGACGTTGCGGCTCACCTCGGTGTCATTCTCTGTCAGTTCGCAGACAGCCATCGCGACGGCCACGTTGCCGAAAACGTGGACGTCGAGACCGCGCAGTTGCTCGTCCAACGACTTCAGCGTGCTCTGGGACAACGCCTGCATGCGCCCGGCAAAGGCATCGACGGACTTGCCCCGAACGGGTCTCGCTGCGGGGTACAGCGACGCGCCATCGATGAAGTCGTCCGTGAACGCCGGCAAATCCGGCCGCTTGTTCCTGCCCCAGGACAGGCTTTCGAATTGGCGTTTGACGATGTTGCGAATTTCATCGCGATCGGTCTCGTAGGGCATCGTGGTCTCTCGGATGTGATCCGCCCGAACCTTGCGTCCCGGCACAAGCTGGAAGATACCCATCGATGTGCGCCGAGGGGAGTACGCACCTTTTGGTAACCAAGGCTTGGAGCGGTCACGAATGAGTGAAGTGAAACCCAATCCCTATGTCGCGGCCTGTCCATCGCGCGAGCTGATCGCGGTGATTGGCGACAAGTGGTCGTTGCTGATCATTCCGTTGCTGGCGCGCCAGTCGATGCGCAATGCCGAGCTTTTGCGCGCCATCGAAGGCATCTCGCAAAAGATGCTGACGCAGACGCTCAAGCGCCTCGAAGACTACCAGCTGGTCCGACGCCACGACTACGGTGAGGTGCCGCCGCGCGTCGACTATCGCCTGACCGATCTCGGTCAATCGCTCGCCGACGTGCTGCTGGTTCTCGATCAATGGGTGGTCGACAATTTCCGCGCGACACAGGCGCGGCGGGCCAGTTAGGCCGGGGACCGGTTGGCCAAGAATTGGCCCCCCGAAAGGGGCCGCAGCAGGATCACCCGCTGCGGCCCTTGTGCACGTTACAGCCGGCCGCTGCCGGTGCCGAATTCCGGGTAGGCTTCGAGGCCGACTTCGGCCTTGTCGAGACCCTCGAACTCCTCTTCGTCGCTCGGCCGCAATCCGATCGTCATCTTCAGGACGAACCAGACGATGATGCTGGTGAGCGATACGAACACGCCGACCGCGACGACGCCGACGAGTTGCGCCATGAACGACGCGCCGGAGTTGGTCAGCGGCACCGCCATCGTGCCCCAGATGCCGGCGAGCAGGTGTACCGGAATGGCGCCGACGACGTCGTCGATCCGCATCCTGTCGAGCAAGGGCACCGTGAACACGACGATGACACCGCCAACTGAGCCGATCAGGATCGCCATCAGTGGCGATGGTGTGAGCGGTTCCGCGGTGATCGACACCAGGCCGGCAAGCGCACCGTTGAGGGCCATCGTCAGGTCAACCTTGCCGTAGAACAGCTGGTTGAGAACGATCGCTGCGATGACGCCGCCACAGGCCGCGAGGTTGGTGTTCATGAAGATCTTCGACACGGACGACGCGTCCGACAGTGTGCCCATGGCGAGTTGCGAACCGCCGTTGAAGCCGAACCAACCGAGCCACAGAATGAACGTGCCAAGCGTCGCAAGCGGCATGTTGGAGCCGGGCATCGCGTGGATGGCGCCGTTCGGTCCATACTTGCCCGTGCGTGCGCCGAGGATGATGGCGCCGAACAGTGCCGCCCAGCCCCCGGTCGAGTGGACCAGCGTCGATCCTGCGAAATCCTGGAATTCGGCACCGGCGAAGGCCTTGATCCAGCTCGTGTCGGCGCCGGAGGCGAGCCAGCCCGCACCCCATTTCCAGGCGCCCTGGATCGGATAGATGAAGCCGCACAGGATGATCACGAAGACCAGGAACGGCCACAGCTTGATCCGTTCGGCCAACGTCCCCGAGACGATCGAGGCGGCGGTCGCACAAAACACCATCTGGAAGAACCAGTCGGAGGCGGCGGCATAGCTGCCCGCGTCTTTGTCCGGCTCGGGGATCAGTTTCGGTGTGATCGAGCCCATGAACCCGCCATCGACACCATCGTACATGATGTTGTAGCCGATCGCCCAGTAGACGAGCCCTGCGATTGCAAACAGCGCAATGTTCTTGGTGCACTGCATCGAGACGTTTTTGGTGCGCACCATGCCGGCTTCGAGCATGGCAAATCCGGCTGCCATCCACATCACGAGGAAGCCGCCGATCAGGAACAGCAGCGTGTTGAACACGTACTGCATCTCTTTTTGCAAGGCGGCGACGTCAACCGGTTTGTCTTGCGCCAGCGCCGGCGTCGCGACCAGCACGACGGCGCACATCGCCAGCGTGGCGAGCGCGCCGAGCGCGGTCTTGTTCTGGGTGATTGGGTTTTTCATAGGGCTCCCCTGTCTTGTTCAGGTCTGTCAGCTTGCAGAATTAGATCGCGCTCTCGTCTGTCTCGCCGGTGCGGATCCGCACGGACTGGGCGATTGGCGACACGAAGATCTTGCCGTCGCCGATCTGGCCGGTCTTGGCGGCGCCGGCGATGGCTTCGAGGGCCTTGGGCGTGTTGTCCGCCGAGACGACCACGTCGATTTTGACCTTGGGTAGAAAATTCACGGCGTATTCGGCACCGCGATAGATTTCGGTATGGCCCTTTTGCCGGCCGTAGCCTTTGACTTCGGTGACCGTCATGCCCTCCAGGCCAAGCGCCGTCAGCGCCTCGCGCACTTCATCGAGCTTGAACGGTTTGATGATTGCACTCACCAGGTTCATGCAGCTTCCCCTTCGCGTGACAACGACAGCGCGGGCGTTGCGCGTCTGTCGCTTGCTGGCGCCGACCGGCAAAATCCGAGCCGGCGCGGTTTACGCGGGGTTAACTATCAAGGCCTGTGCCAGTTTCGAGTAAGTTCCATAAGATATTGAAATATATACAAATTAAGAAATGAGTGCCGAAACTGTAGGCAGATGTTCGTGTGAAAATTGCACAAAATTTATGCATTTACGATTGTCTGCACATTATTTAACCACGTAGTCCGTCGTCCGACGACGGGTCAAACCTTCCTGCGTCGTCGAAGCGAGAAGCACGCCGTCGCGGCTAAACAGCGAGCCTCGGCAGAAGCCGCGTCCGCCGCCGGCGGAAGGGCTGTCCTGGACGTAAAGGACCCACTCGTCGAGGCGGGCCGGGCGGTGCAGCCACATCGCGTGATCAAGACTGGCAAGTTGGATGTCGGTGTCAAACAGCAGTTTGCCGTGCGCGATCAATGCGGTGTCGAGCAGCGTGAAATCCGACGCGTAGGCCATCACGCATTGGTGCAGTTTGGGGTCGTCGGGCAGCACACCGTTCGCCTTGAGCCAGATGCTTTGCACCGGCTCGCGCTTCTGGCGGTCGAGATAGCGTGAGATATCGGTCGGGCGCATTTCGATCGGTCGCTCGTGCTGCCAGTAACTGCGCATGTTGTCGGGCAGTGACGGCAGCAGTTGTGCGCGCAGCTCCTGTTCACTCGGCAGGTCTTCCGGCTGTGGCACGTCGGGCATAGTCGCATGGTGCTCGTAGCTGTCTTCATGTTTGTGGAACGAAACGCTCATCGCGAAGATCGGGCGACCATGCTGGATCGCCTTGACGCGCCGTGTCGTGAACGAGCCGCCGTCGCGGATGCGCTCGACTTCGTAGACGATCGGGTGGCCCGGATCGCCGCCGATCAGGAAATAGGCATGCAGCGAGTGTGCGGCGCGATCTTCTGCGACGGTCCGTCCGGCGGCCACCAGCGCCTGGCCCAGAACCTGGCCACCATAGACACGTTGCCAACCGTAGGCCGGGCTCTGGCCGCGGAACAGGTTCTCCTCGAGTTTCTCAAGGTCGAGCAGATCAACCAGCGCCTTCAATGCCTTATGCGTCTCGGATATAGGCTGCATGGCGTTCATCCTGTCTCGGTTGTCGCGCCCACCCGGTTGGCTAAAGCGGCGGATCAGTGCCCCGCATATAGGGGTTGTCCGGTGCCCTGGCCATGCGCCAACTTCCCACGCTGTTGCATGACGTCAAGCCGGCGTACGATGAATGAGGCGCCGGCGCACAGGCCCCGGTCGCGAGGTTAACAAGGAACGGTGCCGTGAGCGAAAGGTATGATGCCATCATCGGCGGCGGCGGGCCGACGGGGCTCGCGATGGCGCTTGCGCTTGCCCACCAGTTCGCGGGCGATGCCCGTATCGCGCTCGTCGATCCGTCCACTGGTGCGCCGTCGACGGCAAACGATCCGCGCGCATGGGCGCTCGCCGCAGCTTCGACGCACATGCTCCAGGCCTTAGGGGTCTGGTCCGATGTCGCGCCTCACGCCCAGCCCGTGAGCGAAATCGAAATCACGGATTCGCCGCTTCAGGCCGGCATCCGGCCGGTGCTGCTGAGCTACGACAATCAGACCGATGCGGGCATGCCGGCTGCCCATATCGTGCCCAACCAGGCACTGCTCGACGCGCTTCGCGCAGCCGTGCAGCGCCTCGGCGCGCGTGTCGTAACGCGCCTGATGGGCCGCGCGATCAACACCTTTGACACTTTGCCAAGCGGCATCAATGCGACCCTTGACGACGGTCAAAAGCTCGTTGCGGACCTGCTCATTGCCGCCGACGGGCGCAATTCGCAGCTGCGCGATGCAGCGGGCATCAAGTGTCTCAGCTGGCCCTACCGGCAGCTCGGCATTGTCACCACTGTCACACACGAGCGCCCGCACAACGGCAAGGCCGTTCAGCATTTTCTGCCTGGCGGTCCGTTTGCCATCCTGCCGCTGCCAGGAAACCGCTCCTGCATCACCTGGAGTGAGGGGGCCGATGCCGCCCGTCGTATCATGTCGCTTGGCGATGCCGATTTTCTGGCAGAGCTTCAGCGCCGCTTCGGCGGCAAGCTCGGGCTGCTCGAACTCGCCGGCCCGCGCGCCAGCTTCCCGCTCGGAATGCAACTGGCCAGGTCGTTCATCGCGCCGCGTCTGGCGCTGATCGGAGATGCCGCGCATAGCGTTCACCCGATCGCGGGGCAGGGTCTTAATCTGGCACTGCGCGATATTGCGGCGCTCAGCGAATGCATCGCCGATGGCGCCGGCGCCGGCCTGTCGTGCGGCGACCTGACGGTCCTTGAGCGCTACCAAGCCTGGCGGCGGTTCGATTCAACGCTATCGGCGGGCACGTTCGACGCGATCAACCGGCTGTTCTCCAACGACGTGGCGTTGCTGCGCTCGGCCCGTGAGGTTGGCCTCGGTCTGGTCGATCGCTCAGCGCCACTCAAGCGGTTCTTCGTCAATGAAGCGGCCGGGCTCTCAGGCGAAGTGCCGCGTTTGATGCGTGAATAGCCATCACCGCATCAGCCGATGATCCGGACGGCGCAGCCACTTCGCAATTTCGTGAGCACAATTGTGAGATCCCGGCGCCGCAGCGCTACGCACCCTGCCGTCGGCGCCAGTTCGCCATCATCTTGCAGCCGTGCCAGGTGCATGAAGATGGCACTGCCATGACCCTGCACCCGAGGCACATGATTGTGCCCGAGCACGACGATCACGTCATAGAGCTGGTCGTCACGCCAGAGCATCTCGGCGCTCGCCGGATAGGGATGGCGCACCGCGCGATTGTAGTTGCGGTCACCGACGGCGTCGCACCAGCCATCGGCCGCACGCAATGCCCGGGCGTTGCGCAAAGCGCCGGTTCCGCGCAGTCCGGGCAGGCGATCGGGCCGATACAACACGTCGAGCACTGGCCAGCGGCCAATCGGCGTGGCGCTATCGCCTTCGCGTTTTCGGACGGTCATGCCGCTGGCGCCGAGCCCGCAACGCAGGCAAAGTGGCCCGATCGTCGCGATTCCGGTCGTGGCCTGCCGACTGAGTGCGCGCACAATCAGATCCGCTGCCATGATTTCGCTCTTGCCCCAACCGTCACGAATGTTTCAGAAGAAGTGATAGAGATCCAGTCGATACCTATCTTGCGTACCGGGGCAGGCGCAATAGTTGGCTTTTAGGCGCAAAACGGCCATGTGGCATTAGTCTATTGGCTGCAATGGGCCTTTGGAACGAAAAACCGAGATGCTAAATTGCCATTGCATGATTTTGACCGGAGATAACGCATGAGCACCGCCCGAAAGATTCTCATCGTGGACGACGAAGAGGACCTTCGTGAACCGCTACGTGAGCAACTCGCCCTGCACGATGAGTTCGAAATTACCACGGGCGACACGGCCGCGGCATGTATAGAACATTGCAAGTCCGAGCATTGGGACTTGGTCATACTCGATGTCGGTCTGCCAGACATGGATGGCCGCGAGGCTTGCAAGCTGATCCGCAAAAATGGTTTCAAGTCTCCGATCATCATGTTGACGGGCAATGATTCCGATGCCGATGTGATTCTGGGCCTGGATGCTGGCGCCAATGATTACATCACGAAGCCGTTCAAGTTTGCGGTTCTGCTCGCGCGCATCCGCGCCCAGCTGCGCCAACACGAGCAAAGCGAAGACGCCGTGTTTGCCCTTGGTCCTTATACGTTCAAGCCTGCGGGTAAGATCCTGATCGAGGAGAACGGTTCCAAGATTCGGCTTACGGAAAAAGAAACGTCGATCCTTAAATTCCTCTATCGCGCCGGCGAAAAGGTCGTCACCCGTGACATCCTGCTGGAGGAGGTGTGGGGATACAATGCCGGTGTAACGACCCACACGCTGGAGACGCACATCTATCGGCTGCGCCAGAAGATCGAACGGGATCCGTCCAACGCCGAGATCCTTGTGACCGAAACCGGCGGTTACAAGCTGGTCCCCTGACGCGGTCACGCCTGCTCGGTTTGCTTTGCGCGTGCTGCCGCTCCGGCGGCGCCGGTCGCGGCGTAGTGTGCGGCGCTGCGCATTTGGCACCAGTGCCGATGAGCCGCGCCGGCCAGCAATTCGCGCATTCCAGGATCCGACTTCGCTGACATATTGCCACGAATCAGTTGAACGTTGCAGCGATCGTTCACTCGTCTCTGGCGCTCGAACGCGGGCACCAGAGACCGACCTGTTCCGGGACAATCCTATATGACTGCGATATCTGGCCTGCTGCAGACAATTCCACTTTTGAGCACATTGTCGTCGTCGCAGCTAACAGCGATGGCCGGTGTGTGCGAGCGTTGTACATTTGCGCCTGGTGAAAAAATCGCTGTCGCCGGGGCGGCGTCGGATGCGGCCTATTTCATGATGGATGATCATACGGAATGTTTGACGACCGATGCCGACGGCAATCAAATCAAGACTTCGATTCCGTCCGGTGCCGTGCTTCTCGAACTCGCCATGATTGTCGAGCTTGATGTCAGCGCCACGTGTGTTGCGCGCAGTGCGGCCAAGGTGCTCAAGATTCCGCGCCAGCAGGTGCACGATTTAATGCAGGAGGACATTGCCTTAACAGACAAAGTTATCGAAGCTTTAACTGTTCGGCTGAAAGATATGGGTGAAACGATGCGTGAAGCCAGCGCCCCGTTCGAGCCGGTCAAGCGTTCGGCTTGAAGTGGCTGCGGGCCTGCGCCCAATAAAAAAGGCGTCCAGCTCTCGGGGGGGATGAGAACTGAACGCCTGGCGCTATCAGCGCGTAAGCACCGGGAGGGATACCGGTGCCGCAGGTTTCGTCGTCGGCTAGACGGGGGGCTCAGCCGACATTACGACGCCACCTGTCACAGACAACTTAATCGCAAATTCACGAGTTGCAATAGGCGTAAGTGATCGATATCACGAAATTGTTACTGATTGTGTCAAAGTTATACACAGTTTTAGGATTGATGCGTCGCGAACAGACAACAAATTAACCATTTTCGTCATCGAAAACGACACTTCGGGCCATGCTTCAATGGTGCCTCATCAGTGTCTCAGGCGCCTTGCCAGTCGTCGTCCAACCGCCGCGTTGCAACCTCTCAATGGCTTACCTCTGCGCATCGTGCTGTTCACCGTTCAGCGATCGGCCCAGCTCTATTGCTGTTGTTCGGTATTCATAAACATCTGTTCGCGCTTGAACAGCCTGCGGTCCAGTTTTTCAGGTCTGGCGAGATTGTGCACTTCAACTTTAGTTACACCACCTTGCACATCGGTTGTCACCCAGCCGGCCAATACCGGTTGCGCGCCGGCTTTCAAGTAGATCGTTATTTGGCCGGGTGAGTCCGGGCTCTTGTCCGTCAGCGTGACGGCAATCTGGGTTGCCGATTGCTCGACGGCCATAATCCGCGCATCCCGCAGAATATCGACATTATCGCGTAACAGGATGCGAAACGGCGTGTTCTCGAGACCGTAGATATCTTCATTCTTGAGGTCGAGGTCCTGGATTGCGAGGTACTTGCCATCCGAGATGATGACCTGACGGCTTGGACGGTTGTAATCGAAGCGAAATCGGCCGGGCCGCATCAGGTAGAACTTGCCCCGCTGCACCTTGCTGTCCGGATTGGTCTGCGCGAACGTGCCCTTGAGATTATTGAGGTTATTGAAGTACGCGTTGATGGCCGCGATCGATTGCATCTGCTCAGAAGTAAGCGTTCGCGATCCATCCCCACCCGATTGTTTGACTTTGCTGTCCCATCCGGCGCCGACCGGATTGGAAGGTGCTTTCTTGCCCTGCGCAGCCGCGGCGGGTGCCACTGCCAGCAGGGCCGACATCAAGAGGCTCGACGTGATCGTCCATCTCGAAAAGCAGTTCATTGCCAAATCTTCATTCCTTGAATAACTGCGTCGCGGGTCCCCGATTGATCGACGGGCCATGCTGCAACCGCTGTGGCGGCATGTTGCGCTCGGTGCCGCTGATCCTAGCATTGCCAGTCACGCAACAATGAGACAAGAACGAGGCACTGCGGGGCTTTGCCCCGGGGGCCGTGTCGACGTCGCTACACACGCGTCGGTCTGGGTTCGGCCTAGTTCACCTGCCGCCGGTCATCAAGCGCGAATGTGCGGCCGTCCACTGTGAGCACATAGTCGACGGATGTGATTGGGCTTTTCATGGCCGACGCGACGCTGTTCCGGCACCCTTGGGTCATCCGGCAAGCAGGATTTCGCGGCGCCCAGCGTGATCGGCGGCGCTGATCACGCCTTCGGCTTCCATGCGGTCGATGAGGTCCGCTGCACGATTGTATCCGATTGACAGGCGGCGCTGCAGATAGCTGGTCGATGCCTTCTTGTCCCTCAGAACGATGGCAATGGCTTGCTCGTAGAGGTCGCCGGCCTTGTCATCGCCACCGTCCGGACGTCCGACTTCACCGGCGTCGACGGTGAGGATGTCGGCGATATAGTCGGATGGATAGGCGCGGGCGAGCGACGTCGAAATCGCCTCGACCTCTTCATCGGAAACGAACGGGCCGTGCACGCGCTGCACGTCGCCTGAGCCGCTGAGGAACAGCATGTCGCCCTGGCCGAGCAGCTGCTCTGCGCCCTGCTCATTGAGGATCGTGCGGCTGTCGATCCGCGAAGCGACACGATAGCTGATACGGGTCGGGAAGTTGGCCTTGATCGTGCCGGTGACGACGTCGACGGAAGGCCGCTGCGTCGCCATGATCATGTGGATGCCGGCGGCGCGCGCCATTTGCGCCAGCCGTTGCACGAGGCTCTCGATCTCCTTGCCTGCAACGGCCATGAGATCGGCGAACTCGTCGACGACGATCACGATATAGGGCAGCGGTTCCGCCTGCAGCGTTGTCTCTTCGAAGATCGCCTCGCCGGTAGCCGGATCGAATCCGGTCTGTACGGTGCGGCCGAGCTTTTCGCCTGTGCGGATGGCATGACGCACGCGGTTGTTGAAGGCATCGATGTTGCGCACGCCAAGTTCCGCCATGCGCTTGTAGCGTTCCTCCATCTCGCCGACGGCCCAGGCAAGTGCGGTCACGGCTTTCTGCGGATCCGTGATGACCGGGGTCAAAAGGTGCGGAATGCCGTTGTAAGCGGACAGCTCCAGCATTTTCGGGTCGATCATCAGGAATCGGCAGTCCTCCGGCCCGAGCCGGTAGATCAGCGACAGGATCATGGCGTTGACACCGACCGACTTGCCCGAGCCGGTGGTGCCGGCGACGAGCAGGTGCGGCATGCGCGCGAGATCGGTGATGACGGTCTCGCCGCCAATGCCCTTGCCGAGCACGAGTGGCAGCTTGGCGCCGCTGTCGACATAGGTCTGGCTATCGATCAACTCGCGCAGGCCGAATGTCTCGCGGCGCGTGTTGGGCAGCTCGATGCCGATCGCGTTGCGGCCGGGAACGACGGCGATACGGGCGGATGCGGCGCTCATCGAGCGCGCCACGTCGTCGGCGAGCGCGATCACGCGCGACGATTTCGTGCCGCGTGACGGTTCCAGTTCGAACAACGTCACGACGGGCCCTGGTCGCACGTCTTGGACCTCTCCCTTGATCCTGAAATCGCGCAGCACGTCTTCGAGGATGCGCGCGCGGCCCTGCAGCACGGACGATGACGAGTCCGCTGACGGCCGCGCCGCCTTCTGCGCTTTCAATAGATTGAGGCTCGGACGGCGGTAGCCTGTCGCCACGACGACCGGATGTACGGCTGGCTGGGCGGCAGCACTGACAGTGCCGGCGGCGGCCGGTCCTGCCGCCATCGCTGCGGGCAGCGGCGGCGGCGTGGTTTGGTGGTTGGGCCCGGGAAGCAATTGCGCGGCTTCCTGGCGCGCGCGCTTCAGAACACTCGGCAGGTCGTCCGCATTCTGGTCGGCATCTTCGTCGAGGAGAACGACTTGGCCTTGGGGCACGGCGTCAGGCGCCGGGCCAAGCCGTGGGTCGGCCGGCCGTGGCGCTGCAAAACGCTCGGCGATCCGGCTGAATGCCGCGTCTTGCTCCGCCAGTTCGGCGTTCGGGGCGCCACCTTGGACCGTGCGGTCGCTCGCCGGCGCCGGCGCATCCGGCGCACCGGCGGCCTGCCGGTAGGCGCTGAGTGGGGCGTCCATCGACCAGGCGGGAGGTTCAGGCTCTTCGCGTGTTTCCGTGTAGGCTGGCGTCAGCACGGCTGCATCGTATGTGGGCGACGCGTCTTGTTCCGGCGCGGCGGTTGCCGGGCGCCGCCACAGGCGGCTGAACCCGGGCCTGACGGTACGCAGTGGCTTCAGGCGACGCCTATCGAAGTGGGGCAGCGTCAAGGTGAAGATGTTGTAGGTATCGAGGCAGATCGCGCGCGAGAAGGCCCAGAAGCCGAGCGCGAAGAATGCAATGCCGGCGATTGCGCCGCTGGCACCCGGCGCAATCTGCGTGAGCAGGCTGACGACGACGCTATAGGCGAAGTCGCCGATGATGCCGCCGTAGCCGAGTTCCAGCGGCCAGTAGGACACCAGCGGCAAGGCCGAACAGCCGGCCGCGATTGCAACCGTCGAAATGCCGATCATCGCGAGGCGTTGGCGGCGATCGGCGATCCGGTCGCCGAGCGCGAGCTGCAGGCCGAGGACCAGCGGCGGCACGACGAAGAAAACGACAGAAAGGCCGAGCGTGTGGAAGAAGAAGTCGGCGATCACCGCGCCGAACGGGCCGAGCATGTTCTGAGCCGGTTCGGATGTATTGAGCGACAGGCTGGGATCGTCGGCCGACCACGAGAGCATCGCGATCCAGACAATGACGGTTGCTACAACCAGCGCGACGCCGCCGCCGCGCAGCATCCAGTTGCGCAGCACATCTTCGATGGTGCGCGAAATGAGCCGTTGCGGCTCACCAATGTGGTTATCGATGGACATGGTCGAATGGGGACCGCTACGCGTCCACTACCCTCTGACATTACGCATTACAGCCGCCGGAAACACAGGCGGCGCGAGTGACATCTCGCATCATGCGAACGTAAACAAAGAGAGTTTCCAAACCGTTACAGGTTGACTGAGATTGGGTTTGGGGCCTCCAAAGGGCCGCCCATCTCACCCCGTCATCGCCTGATAGACCAGCGCGCGGCTGAGCTGACGGAAGCGCAGGCGCATCGCGCCGGGGGCGGCGGCCATCACCACACACGACAGCTCCTCGGCCGGGTCGACCCAGAAATAGGTGCCGAACACGCCCGACCAGTAGTAGTCGCCAGCGGTGCCGGCCAGCGCCGAGACGCCGTTGGCGCGACGCACCGCGAAGCCGAGGCCGAAACCGTAGCCCTCGGCGGCCGGGTCCATCGTGTCGGCAATGCGGCTGCCAAGCCCAGCCTCGAGGTGATCGGTGGTCATCAAGCGCACGGTCTTGGCGCCGAGCACGCGCGCACCGGCCAGGCTGCCGCCCTGGCGCAGTGCTTCGGCGAACGCCAGATAGTCGGCCGCCGTCGAGACCGCGCCGGCGCCGCCGGCTTCCCAGTGCTTGGTACCCGGACGCTGGTGATAGACCGTCTGGGCCTCGCCGGTCAGCGGGTCGCGCTTGAACGGTGTTGCAAAGCGTGGACGGCTGGCCGCGTCGAGCTCGAAGGCGGTGTCGGTAAGGCCGAGCGGGTTCCAGACGTTTTCGGCGAGATACTGGCCAAGCGACTGCCCGCTGACGGCCTCGACGATGAAGCCGAGCACATCCGTCGAGAAACCATACTCCCACGCCGTCCCCGGCTCGAACAGCAGTGGGCAGCTCGCCAGCGTGTCGATCGCCTGCTGCCGGGTCAGCGCCATGGCCGCCGTCGCCGATGAACCGGGATAGGCGGCGTGCACCGGTGTCTCGCCGCGATTCTGGTAGGTCAGGCCCGATGTATGGCGCAGCAGGTCCTGGATGGTCGGCGGACGCCCGGGTCCGACGCGCCGCAGCTGCCCGTCCGCATCGACGATGCCGCGGGTGACGTCGGCAAATTCCGGCAGGTGCGCGCTGATCGGATCGCCGAGTAACAGGCGTCCCTGCTCGAACAGTTGCATGATCGCGACCGACGTCATCGGCTTGGTCATTGACGCGATCGAGAACACGGCATCCGTGCTCATGGCCGCACTGCTCGCCGGGTCGCGGACGCCAAACGCATCGAAGTAGGCAAGCCGGTTGCCGCGCGCCACAGCCATCACGGCACCCGGCAACCGTCCGGCCGTGATCTCACGCTCGAACGCTGTGCGGATAAGCGCCATCCGCGCCGGGTCGAAGCCGGCCGCTGCCGCGTCGACGTCGCCAAATCTCTCACCGGAATCTTTCATGGTCGCGGACTTTCTCTCAAGTGTCGGATCGCTGCTAGCCTAGCAAAGCGCCGGCGTCCACGCGACCGTACGCGACGATGTCGCGACGGCAGCGCACAAATCCTCACAAACAGTTGTCTTTATGCCGGCCTTCGCCATATATGGCGCCATGACGCACGACACCGTCCTTCCCTTCCGCAAAATGAACGGCCTCGGCAACGAGATCGTCGTTCTCGACGCGCGCGCGAGCCACGTCGCACTGATGCCGGAGGAGGCGGCCCGCATCGCCACCGATCCGCGCGCGCATTTCGATCAGCTGATGGTCCTCTATGACGCCGATCCGGTCGAAACCGACGCCGCGGTGCAGATTTTCAACACCGATGGCTCCGTGGCCGAGGCCTGCGGCAACGGCATGCGCTGCGTTGCTCAGACGGTTTACGAGCAGACCGGCCGCACCCATCAAACCTACGAGACGGCCGCTGGACCGCTCGAAGTGACGATGACCGGGCCGGACCGCATCTCCGTCGACATGGGCCGCCCCGGCTTGAAGTCCGACGATATTCCGACGCGGGACCCGTTCCATGACACCACCGGCATCGAACTGCAGATCGGCCCGATCGACGACCCGATCCTGCACTCGCCGTCGGTGTGCAGCATGGGTAATCCGCATGCGGTGTTCTGGGTCGACGACGTCGACGGCTATGACCTGTCACGGATCGGCCCGTTGCTCGAGCACCACCCGATCTTCCTCGAGGGCGCCAACATCACGCTGGCCAAGGTGGAAAGCCGCACGCGGACGCGCATTCGCACCTGGGAACGCGGCGCGGGTCTTACCAAGGCATGTGGTTCGGCCGCCTGCGCGACGCTGGTCAGTGCCGTGCGCAAGGATTTTATGGACCGTGCCGGCGAGATTATCGTACCTGGCGGCCCATTACATATCGAGTGGGCGGAAAATGACCACGTCATCATGACCGGCCCGGCCGAACTCGAACACCAGGGCACCGTCACGTTCCACGCGTCGGGCGGGATGACGATCGCATGAGTGACATCGCGCGCGCGCGCCGCCGGCAAGACCGCGGCGACAGCCCGGATGATACCCGGATCGTCACGCTCGGTTGTCGGCTCAATGCCTACGAGTCCGAGGTCATGCGCGCGCATCTCGATGCCAACGGCCTGGACGACGTCACCGTCGTCAATACGTGCGCGGTCACCGCCGAAGCGGTCCGTCAGGCGCGCCAGACCATTCGCCGGCTCCGTCGCGAGCGCCCGGCAACGCGCATCGTCGTCACCGGCTGTGCGGTGCAAATCGATCCCGACACGTTTGGCGACATGGCCGAAGTCGACCACGTCGTCGGCAACGCCGAAAAGCTCGACGCCCGCACGTTCGAAGGCCTTGCCACCGGCGCGTCCGAGCGACTGCAGGTCAACGACATCATGAGCGTGCGTGAGACCGCCGGCCAGTTGATCGATGGCTTCGGCACTCGTTCGCGCGCTTACGTCCAGGTCCAGAACGGCTGCGATCACCGCTGCACATTTTGCATCATTCCGTTTGGCCGCGGCCCATCACGCTCGGTGCCGGCCGGCGAGGTCGTCAACCAGATTCGCCGGCTCGTCGAGCAGGGCTACGCCGAGGTCGTCTTGACCGGTGTCGACATGACGTCCTATGGCCCGGATTTGCCCGGCAACCAAACCCTCGGCAGCCTGGTTCGCCAGATCCTGCGTCACGTGCCGGACCTCCAGCGTCTGCGCCTGTCGTCGATCGACCAGGTCGAGATCGATCCTGATCTGCTCACCGCCATTGCCGAAGAACCGCGCCTGATGCCGCACCTGCACCTTTCGATGCAGGCCGGCGCCGATCTCACCTTGAAGCGCATGAAGCGCCGGCACCTGCGCGCCGACGCCATCGGCTTTTGCAGCGAGGCCCGCCGCCTGCGCCCCGACATGACGTTCGGTGCCGACCTGATCGCGGGTTTTCCGACGGAGACCGAGGCGATGTTCCAGGACACCCTCGACATCGTCGACGCGTGCGGCCTGACCTACCTGCACGTGTTTCCGTTTTCGCCGCGCCCAGGCACACCGGCCGAGCGCATGCCCCAGGTCGCACCGGCCACGATAAAGCAGCGTGCCGCCCGCCTGCGCGCCAAAGGTGAAGCCCGTTTGGCGGAGTTTCTCCGCCAACAGATCGGCAATGAGGTTGACGTCCTGGTGGAGCGCCCCAATATCGGCAGGACACCGCAGTTCGCTGAAGTCCGGCTCGACAAAGATCCGGCGCAAACTGGTACCATCACCCGCACAAAAATCGCCGGAAGCGACGGCCGTCGCCTGCTGGCGGAGACCTGATCTTGAGCACGGACGAGAAAAAGCCCGGCGTCTTCAGTCGCCTCTTCGGCCGCTCCGCCGCGGAGCCAGCGCCGGAACCGGTGTCGCAGCCGGACCGGGAGCGCGAACCCGATGCCGAGTCGGACACGACCGCAGAGGTCACCGGGCCGGAGCCGGGCACAGCAGAGCCTGGCGAAACCGCAGCCGAGCACGCGGCAGCGCCAGTCGCGGAGCCGGAAACGTCGCCTGCGGCCGGTGCGAGCTGGTTCCAGCGCCTCAAGTCCGGTCTGTCGAAGACGTCGAGCCAGCTGACATCGGGCATCACCGGCATTTTCACGCAGCGCAAGCTCGATGCCGCCACGATCGACGATCTCGAGGACGTCCTTATCCAGGCTGATCTCGGCGTCGCAACGGCAACCCGGATCACCGATAAGATCTCCGACGGGCGTTTCGCCAAGGGCATTTCGCCGGAGGAAGTCCGCGCCATCCTGACGGGCGAGGTGGAAGCCGTCCTGACCCCGGTCGCGCAACCGCTCGACGTCGATAAGGGCATGAAACCCCACGTCATTTTGATGGTCGGGGTCAATGGCGCCGGCAAGACGACGACAATTGGCAAGCTCGCGGCCCAGTTTCGTGAGGAGGGCCGCAGCGTGCTGGTTGCGGCCGGTGACACGTTTCGCGCCGCCGCGGTCGATCAGTTGAAGGTCTGGGCCGAGCGGACCGGCGCTGGGTTCGTGTGCCGGGATATCGGTGCCGATGCCGCCGGTCTCGCCTTTGACGCGCTCACCCAGGCCAAATCGGCCGGCACCGACGTCGTACTGATCGACACCGCCGGGCGCTTGCAAAACAAGGATAACCTCATGGACGAGCTCGAAAAAATCGTCCGTGTCATGAAAAAGGTCGATCCGGAGGCACCGCACGACGTCCTGTTGGTGCTCGATGCAACCACCGGCCAGAATGCGCTGCGCCAAGTGGAAGTATTTCGTGAGCGCGCCGGCGTAACAGGCATTGTTATGACGAAATTGGACGGTACGGCTCGGGGCGGTATTCTGGTTGCAATCGCCGAGGCGCACGGTCTTCCCGTTCATGCCATCGGTGTCGGCGAGGGGGTCGGCGACCTCGCCGCGTTCGACGCTGGCGAATTCGCAGCTGCCATAGCGGCGGATTAGAGGATTGTTCGCCTTCGTGCGCTAAACTTCGATCGTTAGGCGACTTTTCGGGCCTTATTCGACACCAAAGCGGCAGGAAAACTATGAACTGGCTACGCAAGCTCTATCCGTTCAACGCCGAACAGACCGTCAATATCATGAGCGAGTTTGGCCCCCTCGTTGCGATGTTCGTCATGAATGCGGCCTACGGCATCAACGTCGGCACCTGGGCGTTGATCATCACGACCGGCATGGCGATCGTTGCCATGCTGATGGTGCTTGGCCGCCTGCCGATGTTCCCGCTGATCGCGAGTTCGGTTACGATCATCTTCGGCTTCCTGACGATTGTGACCGGTGACCCGATGTGGGTCCAGATCAAGGTCACGATCTTCAACGCCATGTTTGCCGTGTTTCTATTTGTCGGCCTTTATTTGGATCGCAACTTTTTCAAATATATTTTCGAGGGCACGTTTAATTACTCAAAAAAGGGCTGGGATAATTTTACCTGGAGTTTTGCCTGGTTTTTCGTGTTTACCGCGATTGCCAATGAATTTGTTCGGCTCATGTTTGAAAAGAGCACGATTTACGAGCTGCCCTTGGGCATTACGATGGACGGCGTAAATATTTGGATTCTCTTTAAAATCGCGTTCATCATGCCGTTGAGCGGACTGTATGCCTGGTGGCTGACGATGATGATGCAGAAGTACCGCATCGACGACAGCGCCGACAGTGCTAAGGTCTCGGCTGCCGAATAATCTTGCGGTCGCGGCCACCGTGCCGAACCGTCTGAAGTCCAGGAGAACGCTAGTGAAGCCGGACGAAGATCAGGAGATCACGAACCCGGCTGTCGCCGAACCCGAGATCGAGCAGGGTCAACTTGCCAAGCTCGTGCTTGAAGCTGGTCCACTGGTCGTCTTCTTCATCGCCAATTCATACTTCGGCATCTTCGTGGCGACAGGCACGTTCATGGTCGCCACGATTCTGGCGTTGACGGTGTCACGCATGAAATTTGGCCGAATCCCCGTTATGCCGCTGGTTTCGGGGTTCTTCGTGCTGACCTTTGGCGCCCTGACGCTGTACTTTCAGGAAGAATACTTCATCAAGATTAAGCCGACGATTGTAAACTTATTGTTCAGCACCATCTTGTTTGGCGGTTTGTTGGCGGGCCACTCGCTGCTACGTTATCTGTTCGGCGAAGTATTCAAGCTTCAGGATCGCGGCTGGCGTCTGCTGACTTTCCGCTGGGCCTGTTTCTTTGTTTTCCTCGCCGTGCTGAACGAAGTGGTTTGGCGGAATTTCAGCACAGAGTTCTGGGCTGGGTTCAAGCTCATGGGAGTGATGCCGATAACGATGATCTTCGCATTGTCGCAGATCGCACTTTTGCAAAAGTACGATGACAATCAATCGCGCAACACGGATCAGTCGAGTTGAACGTTGTGCTCAATCTCGATCTAACGAGTTGTTGCGGAATGGGTTTTGTCTGTCGACTTCGCACCGGTTTGATGCACCGTTAGCAAATTGTTCATTGCTGTATACGGCGTAATATGTTTCAACGTATCGGAATAACAAAGCATCTGAATACGTGACGAGACGTTGTTATTCCGAAGTTAAACAAATTGTTAACTTTGTATGAACAAAGTTCATGCAATTCAAACGGGAAGTGGAGGGTTAAAACATGCAGCGAGCTTTGGGAGAAGTTACTGACATGGTTGAAAATGACCGCCTGCAAGGATCAGCATTGCACCTCCTGCATCGGGCAGGGCAATGCGCCAGCGATATTTTTCAAACCGAGATGGCGAGTGGCGATCTGACACCGCGCCAGTTCGCCGTACTCGTAGCGGTCTCGCAGAACGAAGGGCTCAGTCAGACCAATCTGGTTCGCAAGACGGGCATCGACCGCTCGACGCTTGCGGACATCGTTCGTCGCATGTTGCGTAAGAACCTGCTGCAGCGTCGCCGCACGAAAGATGACGCACGCGCCTATTCGGTGAAGTTGACGGACGAAGGCTGGACGGCCTTGCGCCGCCACGAACCGACGGTCGAACGCGTCGATGACACGGTGCTTTCGGCATTGCCGGAGGACAGCCGTCAGCGCTTCCTCGATGAGCTGTCCATGATCGTTAGTGCGCTCAGCGCGGCGCCCCAGCGGCCAAATCCGTCGAACTGATCAACGAGCAAGACCGATCGCCAACCCCTCCCCCCGGTTCGCGATTGTCAAGACCTGCGAACGTCTCAACTTCTGTGATTGTCATTGATTCCGTGCGCAATGGATTTCACGATAAACTGAACTTGTCGCTCGGCGGCTGACTTGTCGAATGCGCCGAGCTTCTGGTCGAGAGCGATAGATACGACGCCGTGTACCGCTGAGAACAAGGCCCGTGCCGCCTCGCTGCGCGCATGATCTGCCACAATGGTCGATCGAAGCAGCTCCTCCACGATTGCAAATACGTCTGCCTGCGCCTGCTGGTACCACTCCGGCACCGTCGTCTTGGTCGTGAAGCGGTGCTCAAACAGCGCCCGCCATTCCGGCGTGCGGCGCAGTGCGAAGGCGAGATAGGCCTGCGCCAGCGCTTCAAGCTGCTGATCGAAGGCAGGTGCACTGCGCTTGGCGCGTTCCAGGTCTTCGTGCAAGTCCGACAGTGTTTCGGCATTCGCGAAGATGACGACCATGTCGAGGCTGCCGAACAGATTATAGATCGTACCCACCGAGCAATCGGCCGCGAGGGCGATCTTGCGTGCCTGCAGGCCCTGCAGACCTTCTTCGGCGAGGATTTCGCGCGCGATGCGAACGATGGATGACTTTTGCCGGTCACGATAATTGGGCATGGACATGTGCTTCTTCCCGTTCGTTTCCATCGCGCCTGCGCCGACACGTCCGTTTCAAGGGGCCGGCCGCCGTGCGAAGCGATGGCGTTGACCCGGGCCAGACCAAGCGATGCGCGGTCTGGTTTGGCGCGCTGCCCGCACCGGGCCGCTGCGCGCGGTGTCGGCAGTATGCGCAACACTGGGATCAAATTGTTGTGTTATTGGGTCGGATTTTCGCCGTTTTGGTAACGCTCTGCATGCGCAGAGCGCGAAATGCCGACAAAAAACAGACTTATCACGGCCACATAGCCGCCCATCCAAAGGCATTGAATCTCGAAGCCGATGCCCTGGTCGATCAACAATCCCGTGATTCCCGGCCCGATCGCCGTCGAAAAAACCATCGCCGCAACTGCGAAGGCGCGTATCGAACCGAGATTGCGCGTCCCGAAGTATTCCGGCCAGATTGATCCGATCATGGCCTGGCTGGCGCCCTGGGTGATGCCGATCAGGACAAGTGCCACCGGCCCCCACCAGAAGGACGTGGCCAGCCCCATGACGAGCATCGCGGCGCCGATCGGCAGCAGGTAGATCGGCAGCAGGCGCGCGGCACCGGCCCGGTCGGCAAACATCCCGGCGGCAAAGTTGGCCAACACCGAAAACGCCGAATAGATCGGATACGTCGCAACGTAGCTCGCGAGGTGCCAGCCCTTGATCTCTGTGAGATGGACTTGATGAAAAAACAATGAAGTGCTGATGAACGACGGAGCGAGGAAACCAGGCATCAGCGCCCAGAACAGCCAATGGCGCATGGCCTCGCCGCGCGACCAATGGCGTCCGGCCAGTCCGGCGCTGTGCTGCGATTCACTCATCGATTGCGGTGAACGCTCTTCGCGCAGCAGGTAGAGCAGCACCGGCACGACGAGCAGTGCCAGTATCGCCGCCGCCGTCACCCACCCGAGGCGCCAGCCGATGACGCCGGTGAGCAGCACGAAAGCGATCGGCAGCAATCCTTCGCCGAGCGAAAATCCAAGCGAGGCAATCGCCACCGCGCGACCGCGATTGCCGCGAAACCAGCGGCCCATGGCGGTTAGCGACAGGTGGCTCATCATGCCCTGGCCACAGAAACGCAACCCAAAGACGACGAAGACAAGCATGATCCAGTGCGCCACCGCCGCCATCGCGAGGCACATCACGATGAACAGCGCGATCGTCGCGAGCGCCAGGGTCTTGACCTTGAATCGATCGGCCAGCCGGCCGACCTGCATCAGCGTCACCGCCGACATCAGCGTTCCCATCGTATAGATGGCGCCCCAGCCGCCGTGACTGAGATTGAAGGCTTGCTGCACGTGGCCCGCCGACAGGGCGATGAAATAGGTTTGCCCGAAGCTTGACGAGCTCGTCAGCAGGACACCGGCAGCGAGCCAGCGCACGTTGTCTCGTATGAACTGGAGCAAGCGCATGCGACGTCGATGCCAAGCAGCGGGTGGGGGAGGTGGCCGGGCATCGTTCAATGCCGGTCAGGAAACGGTCCACCATGTCACGCCGGGCTCCATGTGCAAAGCACGCCGGCTGCGTCCTCCCCTTGCAATTGTCGACAACGCGTCGCACGTGTCCGAGTGCGCTAGCGTACGCGGCGTGTCACCAGCCCCTGGCGATCGGCCTGCAACCGTCGTCGACGGATCTCTGCGAGTGCCAGCGCCGGGTTCTGATCCCAGTCGACCGTGAGCGCGCGCTCGACATCGCCACGCGACACGCCGATGTCATTGAGCATGCGATCGTCCAGTGTCAGGAGCCGCTCGGTCACGGCGCGCGACCGGCGCGCGTCGCGCAGCCGCAATAGTCCCGAAAGACCCGCTGCCAAACCAGCCTGGAAGCGCTCGAAAAGCCCATAGTACGGAGCATTATGCCGTCCAATCGTGTTCATTTCGATGTCCTTTCGATGAAGTTTGAACGGCATGTCCAGCCGTCCGATGTCACTGACAATGCCTCATTCCTCCTGACAGATGGTGTCAGGATGCGCGTCCCCTCCTGACACGATTTGTCAGGAGATGTGCTAGGTGTGGAAAGGTCAGTGAGCGGGCCACGCTGCTCCAGCATTGCAAGGAATTATCGCCATGCATCGCGCCGATCGTCTGCTCGAGATCATTCAGTACATGCGCCGCAAGAAGCTGGTGCGCGCCGCCGATCTCGCCGCCACGTTCGGCGTCACCGAACGCACGATTTACCGCGACGTGCGCGACCTGATTGCCAGTGGCGTGCCGATCGAGGGCGAGGCCGGTGTCGGTTATGTCCTGCGCGCCGGCTATGATCTGCCACCCCTGATGTTTTCCGAGGCCGAGATCGAGGCGCTTGTGCTTGGTGCGCGCATTATCGAGTCGTGGGCCGATGACGAACTCGCCGATGCCGCCGCCAACGTCATCGCCAAGGTCGAGACCGTGATCCCGGCCCGTCTGCGCCGCTACATGGAAAACACCGCCCTGCTCGCGCCGGAGCATCACTATATGCAGCCGCTGGTCGTCGACCTCGCCGACATCCGCGCCGCGATCCGCAATCGCCGCAAGGTCCAGTTTGCCTACACCGACGGCATCGGCGAGCCGTCGGAGCGCATCGTGCGGCCGCTGTCATTGGCCTATTTCGGCCCCGTGTGGATGCTGGCGGCGTGGTGCGAGCTGCGCGATGACTTCCGCACCTTCCGCATCGATCGCATGCGCGACTACAAACTGACCAGCCAGACCTTCAACCACGAGCCCGGCCGCACGCTGGGCGATTTCCTCAAGCGCCCCGAAACCTGGAACCGCGGCAAGGACCGCCTCGCCGCCATACCGGTCATCGACAAAGCGGCCGAATGATGGGAGCGCTCACACCATCGGCCGTTCCTCACACGTCGAAACGCTGTCGGTGCGCCAGGCCCGCGCCGTCCAGGTCGGCTTGCGCAAGGTCGATCGGCGCGCCTCTTCCTCGGTGCGCGTCTCGAAGTAGAACTCGAAGCAGTTGGCGCTGACCTGGCGCACGCGGTAGCAGCCGCCGGTGCTGGAGTTTTCGTAAATCGTGCAGAACCGCTGCTTGATGATGCTCCAATGGCCGCGCAGGCGGCGCGGTGGCTTGTCTTCGCGGTAATCGAGCGCACCGTCATTGGCGTACTGCTCGCGAAAGGTGCGGCCGTCGGCGTATTGCCCGTCGATGGTCTGGCCGTCAAATGCCGCCTTGAGGCGCTCGTCCGACATCCAGATGTCGCTTGCCCCCGCGCTGGCAGCGGCCAAGCCGATCAGACACAGGCCGCCAAGGACGTTTTTCCGCCCGCGCTCGAGTATTGTAGAGAAATGCATGTCGGATGCCGCGAACTGCTGCCGCCTGATACGAGGGCCAGCTCCGTAGCGTGCCGTCGCGTTGACTTTAAGGCGCCGCCCGGCGCGCCGCGGCTTGGTTGCACCGCGCCGCCGCCGGGGAGCAGCGGCGCGGTCAATTCTGCCTCGGTTCGGCTAGCCCTTGTGGCTGACGAACTTGGCCGACATGTAGGCCTGAAGGCCTTCGATGCCCTGCTCGTGGCCGAAGCCGGAGTCCTTGATGCCGCCGAACGGTGTCTCGGGCAGCGCCAGGCCGTGATGGTTGATCGAGACCATGCCGGCTTCAAGCGCGTTCGACACCTTGGTTGCTTTCTCGGTGTCATTGGTGAACGCATAGCTTGCGAGCCCGAACGGCAGTTTGTTGGCGCGCTCCAGCACCTCGTCAGTTTCCTTGAACGGCAACATCACGGCGACCGGTCCGAACGGCTCTTCCGACATGATGCGGGCGTTTTCCGGCACGTCGGTCAGCACCGTCGGTTCATAAAAATTGCCCTGGTTGCCGATCCGGTTGCCGCCGGTTGCCACTGTCGCACCTTTGTCGGCGGCATCGCCGATGAAGGTGTCCATCGCGTTGATCCGGCGCGGGTTGGCCAGCGGTCCCATGTTCGTGTCCGCATCAAGGCCGTTGCCGACCTTGGTGTTCTTGGCGACGTCGACGAACTTCGCCACGAACTTGTTGTAGACTTTCTCCTGCACGAAGAATCGCGTCGGCGAGATGCACACCTGGCCGGCGTTGCGCCATTTGAGGCCGGCGGTCAGCGTCGCGACCGCTTCCGGCT
>JBPCVZ010000220.1:0-9286 GCA_051010015.1 Hyphomicrobiaceae bacterium | reverse complement strand
AGCAATTGCGCGGCCCGGCAGCTTGCAGCCACTATTCCCAGGAGAAGCCGATGGCACAGTTTCGCTATATCGTGGATGACGTCGATGCCGCCGTCGCGTTCTACCGCGATCATCTCGGGTTTGCTTTGGACCAGCAATTCGGCCCGGCGATGGCCATCCTCACGCGCGATGATCTGCAGCTGTGGGTGGCGGGGCCGATGGCGTCGGCGTCGAAACCGATGCCGGATGGCGCGCAACCGGCGCCTGGCGGCTGGAGCCGATGCGTCCTGGTCGTGTCAGCCCTCGAGGAACGCGTCGCCGACCTGCGCGCAAAAGGCGTGACGTTTCGCAATGACATCGTCGCAGGGCCTGGCGGCAAGCAGATCCTGTGCGCCGACCCGTCCGGCAACATCGTCGAGCTGTTCGAACCGGCCTGAGCCGTCCGGCCACACGGGGCGCCGGCGGCACCGGTTACGATGTCTTTACGCGGATCTTCTATCATGCGGCCGTGCCCGCGCGGCTGTGCGGCATACGCTGGGCACGCCTGCGCGGCGACCGGCCCGCATCGGCAGGGCGTTCATTGCAACCCGATCGGAGAAGTCATACCCGCCATGTTGTCCTTGTTCGGCACCAGCGTTTTCATCGCAATTTTCGGTGGCATGTTGTGGTCGAACGCACGGCGTTGGCGCTATCTGGCGCGGTCCTATGCGGCATCTTCGAAGCCGCCGATCGAACGGCGCAGCCTGCAAAGCGCCGTGCTGATCGGGCGCGGAGGCTACAACACGCTTAAAGGCATTGTGACGATCGGCGTCCACGAGACGGGCGTATCGTTGCGCATTTTGGCGCCGTTCGCGCTGTTTCACGCACCGCTGTTCGTTCCCTACGGCGATATCCGCGGCTGGGGCACGTCGTGGTACCTCGATGCACGATCGACCGAACTGACCTTGCGCCAGGCGCCAGATGTCAAAGTCGTCATGCCGACCGAGCAGGCGGAGTGGATCGCGCGCCATGCCGGCCACAAGATGATGTTGCGCGATACCAGCCCACCGCAAGGCCGCGCCGGGCGCGGCTGGCGTGCCTTTGCGCTGGTCCACGCGGGCATCTCCCTCGGCATGCTCGCCTGGCTGTCGGTGTATCTGCTGTCAGGGCATCAGCTTTAGGGCCTGTGGACACCTAAAGCGTGTCGCATAAAATGCTCCCCGCTTTAGCTTCCTTTTGGCTCACGGCTATTCCCTCGCTTCGCTCGGGGCCTCCGCCAGGGCGGCGCTAAGCGCCGGGCCGCGGTCGCGGCCTTGTCATTGAATCCGATTGGATGCGACATGCTTTAGCGCCCGTCAGGTAAAATCGAAGCCGCGTTGCTTGAGGTCGGCGCGCAGCGTCTTGCGCAGATCGTTGTTGAACTTGGCATTGATCTCGGCGCTCCAGCTGTCCGGTGCCGTCGGCATGCCGCGGCTCTCATAATGCGACGCAAGATCCTTGTCGTATTGCGTCAGGTGCGCGTCCTGCTCGGCTGCGCGGCCAGCGCCCCAACGCTCGTTGTGAACCGTGGCGAGGCGGTCCATGCGCGGCTTTTGCGGCGGCACGCGGTCAGGCCAGCCCAGGCACATGCCGAAAACGCAATAGACCCGCTTCGGCAGTTGCAGGATCTCCGCCGTCTTGAGTGTGTCGTTGCGCACGGCGCCGATCATCAGGCCCTTGAGGCCGAGCGACTCGGCGGCGAGATAAGCCGACATGCCGACCAGCGACGCGTCGATGCTCGACACGAGGCCCATCTCTAGGTTGTTGTCGTCGAGGTTGCCGCCGTAGCGCTGCTTGGCCATTTCCATACGCGTGAGGTCGGCGCAGAATGCGAGGAAGACGGGCGTGCGCGCGACGTGCTTCTGGCCGCCGGTAACCACCGACAGCGCGTCCTTGGTCGCCTGGTCGCGCACGACGATGACGCTGTAGGACTGGATGTTCGATGAGGTCGGCGCGCGGAAGGCGGCTGCCAGTACAGCGTCGACCGTTGCGTCATCGACCGGCTCGTCGGCGTAGCTGCGCACGCTGACGCGCTGATGCAGAAGTTCGATGGTTTCACTGGTGAGCTTGCGCTCGGTCAGGGTGGCTTGCTCGCTCATAGGGTATCCTTGTTGCCGCTTCGGGTCGGGCTCATGGTGCCCGATAGATCGCATTTCGGTGGAATATTCAATCGCCGCAAATGCGCTTTGCGCGCGGGAGGAGACCACCCGGACCCACCCCGTTCACAAGACTGGAGGGTCTGGGAGGCTGTGTCTCCCAGCAGGGTGCGGGACTGGTCCCGCTCGCGCCATCAGGCGCGACATGCGCGTGTCGTTGCCTCAGCGGTGCTGCGCCAGCCAGGGCATCATCAGGCGATTGAACACATCCGGATGCTCGACGTTGGGGAAATGTCGCGCGTCGGCGACTTCCTCGTAGCGGCCGCCGGGGATGCTTTCGGCGATCAGTTTGTTGCTGGCCGGCGGCGTACCTTCGTCCTGGTCGCCGCATACGACCAGGGTCGGCGTCCGGATGTTCTTGTGGTCGTCGCGGAAGTCGAAGTTAAGAATCGCCGAAACGCAGCCGATATAGCCCGTCGGTGTGGTGCCGGCGATGGTCTCGCGAACCTGCTGCCAGCGGCCCGGATTGCGCGGCTTGTAGGCGTCGGTAAACCAGCGCTCCATGGTACCGTCGGCCAACACAGCGACGTTGTCTGCCTCGCGTACCGCGGCGACGCGCGGCCCCCAGGCAGCATCGGCACCATCGGGCGTCGCCGGTAGCGTGTCGCACAGCATCGCGGAGATCAGCCGGTTGGGGTATTTGACGGCGAACGCCTGGCCGAGCATGCCACCGATCGAGAGGCCGATGAACTGCACCTTGTCGATACCGAGCGCATCGAGCGAGACGGCGACGTCGTCGGCAAGGTCGGTCATGGTGCAATCGCCGGCAACGGGGTCGCTGCCGCCGTGGCCGCGCATGTCGAGGCGCAGGACGCGGTAGCCTTCGGCGAGCAGGCCGGGTAGCTGTTCGGCCCACATGCCGCCGTCGGACGACAGCGAATGCGTGAAGCACACAACCGGGCCATCATCAGGCCCGTTGAGGTCATAGTAGATTTTTCTGCCGTCGAGGTTGATCAGCATTCGTTGCGTCCTCCGGGAAGATTGGTCTGAGCGCAACAATACTGCGTGCGCCCGGCCCTGCCCAGCAGATCAGCGATAGATGCTACATCGATTTCGGCGGGTTTGCGTGGTCGACCATGGTGCGCTGGTCGCGCAGGTAGAGCTGATAGAGCACCGGCTCGAAGATCGTGTTGATCGGTTGCGGCGCGCCGGGCGGGCGAGCGACATCCTTGGCGAAGACCTGTGACGCCTTGAAGACAGCGTCCGTCAGATAGTTGGTCGGCACGGTGATCGCGCCGGCGGTATTGCCCTTGGTCATCGCGGCGATGTTGAAACCCCAAACGCCGAACGCCGGGATCGACAGATGGAAGCTGAGCGTTTCGGGAAATACGGCCGCGAGCGTGCTTTCGATTGACCAAAAGGTGCGGCGTGCGAAGAACGGCGATGAGCTCTGCGTGACCAGCACGCCGTCGCGGCTCATGCGCCGCTTCAGCATCGTATAGAATTCCTGGCTGTAGAGCTTCGCGATCGCCTCGTTGTGCGGGTCGGGAAAATCGAGGATGACGCGATCGTAGAGCGGGCCCGGCTTGTTGATGAAGATGAAGGCATCGGTGTTGTAAACCTTGACGCGCGCATCGCGCAGCGCGCCGGCATTGAGTTTGACGAGTGGCGCGAAGTTCTTGCCAAGGTCGGTCATGGCCGGGTCGATATCGACGAGGTCGATGTGCTTGACGGAGGCATACTTGAGGATTTCGCGCAGCGCCAGGCCGTCGCCACCGCCGAGCACGAGGATGCGTTCGCGTTTGCCGGGATAGCCCATCACCGGATGGACGAGCGCTTCGTGATAGCGGTGCTCGTCGGACTGCGAGAACTGGATATGGCCGTCGATGAACAGGCGCAGGTCGCCGCGCTGCCAGTTGTTGGTCATGACGAGCGACTGGTAGGGCGTCTGCTTCTTCCAGATGACCTGGTCGAAGTAGAGATTGTGCTGCGCCATGCTGGTCAGCCGCGTGCCCAGGAAGAGCAGCACGACGAGAAGGACGAGCACACCGATCACGAGCGCGAGCAGCGCCTTCGCATTTGGCAGGTAGCGACGCAGGTAGACGACGTTGAGGAGGGCGACGAAAATGTTGATGAGGCCGATCGCGAACGAGGAACGCACCAGGCCGAGGTTGGGCAGCAGCATTAGCGGAAACGCGACGGAGCCGATCAGGGCGCCGACGTAGTCGAGCGACATGACGTTGGCGATCGAGCGGCGCGTGCCGCTACCCTGCGCGAGAATGCGCGTCAGGATCGGAATTTCGAGGCCGACCAGCGCGCCGATCGAGAAGATGAAGAAGAACATCACGATCTGGTAGAGGAACGGCGCGAACGGAAAGGCGAAGAACAGCGCCAGCGAGCAGATGCCGCCGATCAGCGCGAGGACGGTTTCAACGTAGATGAAACGCGCGATCAGGTTGCCGCCGATGAATTTGCTCAGGTACGAGCCGATACCCATCGCGAACATGAAGAAGCCGATGGTGATCGAGAACTGGTAGACGCTGTTGCCGAGCAGATAGCTCGATACGGTACCGATGATCAGCTCATAGACGATGCCGCACAGCGCAACGATCGCGATCGAGGCGAGCAGGACCATCGCGTGCGCCGGCGCCAGATCGGCGTAGATCTGCGGATCACCTTCGTGGCGCTCTTCTGGCGTCATGCCTTCGGCTGTGTCTGTGCTCATCGCCAGAATTCCGGGGTTGTTTTGCCGGCTTCATCCGTCATCGCCGGATTCGGTGCATCATGCACCTTTTTGCGCACACGAAAACGCCGGGCGGTAGTCAAACCGGCCCGGCGCGCGCGTCACAGATCTGGAAAAACTCGCTAACGCCGGCTATTTGCCGCCGCGCAGGCCGCCGGAACGGGCCCGACTTCGCGCCTGACTGTAGGACGCCGGCGAAGCAAGTTTGCGATTCGCGAAGCTGTTCGGTGTGACACCTGCGGCGCGCTGACGCCCGAGCATGGAGCCGATCAGGGCGCCGGCGATGAAGCCCATGCCCGAGAAGCCGCGATAGGTGCCGTCGCCGGATGCATTCGTCGCGATCATGCGCTTGTTGGCGGCATCGAGTTCGACGGTGAACAGTGTGCTCTCGTCCGTGTCGGCCACCTTGTTGCCGTTGGCATCGTCAACGCCGGTGAACTTGGCGTCCTTGCCAAGGCGCGTCGCAATCAGGCCGGCATGCAACGGCGGTGCCCGATTGAGTTCTTCCTGGAAGATGTCATTGAGCGTGTTGAGGTGCTCGTCGGTCGCTTTGGTGATGTTGTTCTGCTTGAGGAAACGGTCGTACTTGTCGACCGCCGCAACCGAGCGATTGAGCACTTCCGTAAGGTTGATACCCGGCTTCTGGCCGCCGCTCATCGCCATATAACCGAGGACCGCGGCGCCGATTATTCCATACATGACATATTTCATTTGAGCCATCCTTTCCCCCCAACAAGCCTGCGCTCTTGGCACGGAACCAAGACCGGATTGTGTCCATTTTGAGTTGGGCTGGAGGAGCGTAGTCAGCGAACACCCGCGGCGCAATCGATTTGACGTGCACCCCGCGGGAAACGCCGCATGCGCCACGAAAAACGACCCAGCGCGCGGGCGCCGGACCGTTCCATGCTTCAATCGTATGACGTGCCCGCCGGCCTATTTGCCGGCGCGTATGCCGCCAGAACGGGCGCGGCCACGGGCGCTGGAGCCGCGCGAGGCGACTCGGCGGGTAATCGGCGCATTGGCTACGCGACGGCTGTCGAAGTGGCCCCGTCTGACACCGGCGTTGGTCTGGCGATTCATCAGACCACCAATCATGACGCCCGCGAAAAATCCGCCGCTACGACCCATCGTGCGGCCGGTAGCGTAACCCTGCGCCGCCGATGTGACGATGATGCGATCATTATCGGTATCGAGCTCGATCTTGAACAGTTTCGGTTCCTGCGGGTCGGCCTTGCCGTTTTTGTTGAGGTCGCCGTAACCGGTAATCGATGCGTCTTTGTTGAGGCGCGTCGCGATCTTGGTCGGGTGGAAGGGCGGTGCCGCGTTGAGATCATGCTGGATCGTCTTGTTGAACTGCCCGAACATCGCCGAGTCGACCGTCTTGTAGTCGTAGCGGCGCAGATAGGCGTCGAAGTTCACAAGCGTCTTGACGGTCCGCTCGAGCACCTGGTTGACATTGATCGGCGCCGTGTCAGACGGCGCGCCGCCACATGCCGCCAATGCAACAGGCAGCGTCAGGGCAATCAGTTTGATGGCGTGGTTGCGCATCGGGGGACTCCGGCCGGGCGTTGTCGAACAGCTATCTGACAGCCGGCAGTGCCACGCAGACGCCATGCGTCATCGCAGTTCCGCCAGCCATTGTTCATAAAAGCTTAATTTCGTGAACAAAGGCCTAATGCGGCGCTCAAATCGGTGCGATCAATGGCGACCTGTTTGCAAAGTGCCGCTGCGGCCCGTCAGTTCGCAGCCGTAATGGCTCGCCACCCGCGCAAGCACGCTGCCCTACCGGAGGTGCAGGGAGCCGAGTTCCTGATGGATGTTGGGCGCGAAATAGTCGAGCAGGCGGCCGTGGTGGGCAAATCCGGTTTCGCCGAACGCCTGGTTAAGGTTGGCGCACAGGTCCGACGGGACGGCAGCGAACAGGATGCGAGCCTTGCGCTTGTGGGCCTGGTCGATCCAGTGCTTGAGCGCCGGGTCGACCAGGGACGGGTCCGGCGCGCCCTCGGCCTCTTCCCACACGAGCCCCCAGCCGCCCTCGCTCTCGTCGAGTTCCTCGATGTCGATGAAGCGCACCGCGCCGCCGCCCGGATGGTCGGAACGACGGGGCGGGCGCACCAGATCGAGGCCATACGTCCAGCGCGCCTCGCCGGCGGCGTGATAGTCGGGCAGCTTGATTTCAAGGGTTGCACCCATCTTCTCGTAGAACGCGCGCGCGGGGGCATACATGTCCTCGCCGTCATCCATGTAGTCACTCGTGTTGATGAAGAGCTTGCGCACGCCATCGGAACGCAGCATGTCGGTCATCGCCTTGAACATGGTTGTGCCGAGCCCCTGGCCCTGACGCTCGACATCGACGTAGGTCCACGACAGCCAGACGACATCATCGGTGTGCGGGTCGACATGGCCGCCGGTGACGCCGACGACCTTGTTGCCGTCGGCGAGCACGAACATGCCGGCGAGCTCTTCGCGCAATTCCTCACGGGCCTCTTCGAAGTCGTCTTCGTCGTGTTGCGCGATGATGCGCAGCACGCCGCCCATGTCCTTGCGTTCCATCGGGCGCAACTGCGGACCGCCCTTGCCGCCGCCGAACATCGAAAAGACCATGGCTTTGCTCCCAAGACTGCTTTGCACCGGCTCGTACCAGACGCGGGTCGGCTGCAATATCCCTCACATGACGGCGCGCCGGGCCGAGACTAGTTTATGGTCCAGGCATGACGCAACGATTGGGCGACGCGGAGGCACGCATGACGGCACATTCCGACAACCACGAGTGGCTGCAACAGGTCAAGGAGGAAGCGCTCGAACCGAACCTGCCAATTTGCGACCCGCATCACCACCTCTGGGATGCCCGCGCCGGTGCCACGCAACCGCGCTACCTGCTGCACGAAATGATCGACGACCTCGGCGGCGGCCACAATATCCGTTCGACGGTGTTCATCGAATGCGGCGCCATGTTCGCCAAGGACCGCCCCTATGCGTTTCAGCCCGTCGGCGAAACCGAGTTCGTCAAAGGCATTGCCGCGATGAGCGACAGCGGCATGTATGGCGAAACCCGGATTGCCGCGGGCATCGTCGGCACCGTCGACCTCAAGATCGGGGACGAAAGCGGCGACGTGCTCGACGCCCACATCGAGGCGGCCGGCGGGCGATTCCGCGGCATTCGTCTCGGTGCGCTGTGGCATCCGGAAGAGGCGATCCGCAACCATCGCACCGACCCGCCGCAACACCTCCTGCTGCGCGATGATTTCCGCCAGGGTTTCAAGCATCTCGCGCCGCGCCAGATGTCGTTCGAGGCATGGCTGTGTCACGAGCAGATCCCCGATGTCACCGACCTCGCGCGCGCGTTTCCGGATACCATTATCGTGCTCGATCATTTCGGCGGGCCGCTCGGCATCGGCTCCTACGCCGGGCGCCAGGACGAGGTCTTCGAGGTCTGGAAGACGCATGTCGATGAACTGGCGACCTGCCCCAACGTGATGGCCAAGCTCGGCGGGATCAACATGGATGTCAACGGCTACGGCTGGGAAGACCGCCCGTTACCACCGACCGGACAGGAACTGGCCGATGCGACGCGGCGCTACTTCGACCACATGATCGAAAAATTCGGCGTCGAGCGGTGCATGTTCGAATCGAATTTCCCGGTCGACAAGCTGTCGTGCAGCTACACCAGCCTGTGGAACTCGTTTAAGATCATGACGATCGGTTTTTCCGAGGACGAGCGCGCGGCGTTGTTCCACGACACGGCGGCACGGGTTTACCGGCTGTGAGCGCGGCGGTGCCCCTTGACGGAGCCGGCGGCGACGGGGTCGCTGTCGCTCAGCCCTTACCGGTGTGCCGTTGGCACTCGGACGGCCCAACGGCTGCCAGAAATTACCCGAGCAATTGATTTGCCGTCCGCGCGCAATCTGTCTAGTCTGCAATGAGTGCAGAAGCGCGCGATCGGGCATACGTCATGTTGATAGATCGCAGGAAAAGACCGCATCGGTTTCGCGATAGACGGTCCGGTTTTTTCTGCCATAGATGCGAGCTCATGATCGCCGCGCCTTTTAGAAGGCCTGCCAATTGGTTGGCCGAAGGAGCGAAGTATGGGTATCGCCATATCCCTGAAAGATTATCTGGAAGCGAAGGATGTCGCATTCGATTGCGTCACGCACAAGCGTACGACGCGCGCCATGGAAAGTGCCGTCGTCAGTCGCATTGCAGCGGAACGGCTGGCCAAGGCGGTCGTACTGCGCCACCGCGACGGTTACGTCATGACCGTGCTGCCGGCATCGCGGACCGTCAACATCGATGATGTCGGCGGCTGGCTCAAACAGCCGGTTGCGCTTGCGACCGAAGAAGAAATCGCACCGCTGTTCCCCGATTGTGAACTGGGTGCCATCCCGCCGCTGGGCGCCGCCTACGGCATGCATACCCTCGTCGATCAGGAACTCGACGAGCAGGATGAAAT
>JBPCVZ010000219.1:0-3678 GCA_051010015.1 Hyphomicrobiaceae bacterium | reverse complement strand
GTTAGCCAAACGGTTCACTTGAGCGTTTAGTTCTGCATATGTGTAATTTACTTCCGCAACCTTTAGCGCGGGAAGATCTGGTCTGTAACGAGCGTGGCCCGGCAATAGCGTTCCGATGTCGATGGTGCTCTCCTGATTGAGTGTATTAATCTCAGATTTGAAAAATGTAATACAGACTTTCGCGCGTGGAAATATCAGAAGTTCCCAAGCCGTTCCGTGTTACTAGTTTTAACTCGATCAGATTTCTTCAAGGAGTTGCCGGCCACCATGGCGCAAGAGGTGCAACACGCCCACGCAGAGACCATTGAAACGCTATCAGATGCGGTTGCCAGGGTCATGGCCGAAGCAGATGACTGGCGTCGCATCATGAGCCTTGATGGCGGGGAAACGTTGACTGTTTACCTGGATATGAAATCGCCGCATGCCTACATCGCCGTACGGCCGACACTGGAAGTGGCCCGAGATTATAAGGTCAAAATTGATTTTCGCCCGTATACGCTGAGCTATACCTGCATGGGGATCAGTAAGTCAGTCGAAAATAGCGAGCGCCGACCATCTTCTGAGGAGTCGGATCGTAGAGCTCGCATGTTCTACGCAGCTGCCAGATACTACACGAAGCTTCAGGGGATTCCGCTGCGCAGTCCGCATCGATTGCTGGACGTGACGCTGGCTCACCGCTGCTTCCTGTTCGCCAAACGTCAATCTTTGGAAATTCCTTTTGTGATGAGCGTCTGTCTGCCTGGTTGGGGCAGTGGTTGGCGGGACTATGAAGTTGAATCGCAGACGCAGTTGCGCGATACGCTCGCAAGTGTTGGCGCTGACCTTGATGGTTTTGAAGAGTTCGTCGGACCGGATGGACCGGCACAGCACGAGCTATTGAAGTACGTCGAAGACGCCCATGCGAACGGCTTTGTTGGCGTGCCGCATTACATATTCCATGATCATGATACCGATCGCCGGACCGGACTGTTTGGCCGCGAGCATCTCGCCCTAATTCGATCGAAACTCGCAGCGCGAGGTCTTGCCCGCAACGAAAACGTCCAGGCAGAGTTTTCGCATGTTTGGCGCGGACCGCTGAAATAGCCAGGTAAACTGCAAACCATTGCGACACCATCTTGGATGAGCTGCAAACGATTACCTCGCACCACTTAGCTTCTCCGGATTAGAGACGATTGAGGAACCAGGTGCCATTGTCGACCTTGGCCGTCACTGGTCAGATGACAATCGATGGCAGGCTGCAAATTATGAGGTCAACCGGCACCGTTATGTGTTTGAATTCGTATCCACGCATGAAGTGCGAATGCGATCATGACTCGTGGTGCCCAATCGAGATGTTCTGTCGGATGTCAGGGAGAAAGTCATGAATGTCACAAGTCTGATGCGCCGCGCCGCAGAGATTCATGCCAGGCGCATCGCGATCGTGCATGACGATGATCGTATTACCTTTGCCGAGGCCTGGGAGCGGGGATGCCGATTCGCCAACGGATTGATGTCCATGGGCCTTAAGCCCGGCGATTGCGTTGCTGCTTTGGAAGAGAACTCCAGGCAGGCAGCCGATTTTTTTCTTGGCTGTGCAATTGCCAATATCGTGCGCGTGCCGCTCTATCCGCGCAACAGCCGCGAGTCTCATATCGAGATGCTGTGCAATACCGATTGCCGCGCATTGTTTGCAAGTGCCGACCATGCGTCGGACGTCGCAGGCCTGGAACACGAAGTGCCGACCCTCGAGCATGTCAGCGTCCGCGGAGATAAGTATGAGGATTGGCTTGCCGGCCAACCCGCGACAGATCCTTTGCCTATGATCAACAGTGACGATCTCTACATCATCCGTCACACTGGCGGAACGACCGGCCGCAGCCGCGGTGTCGCTTCAACGCACAAGCAGTGGATCGATACGGGACGAGATTGGTTCTATGCATTTCCGCCGGTCGAGCCTGGTGACGCGTGCCTGCACGTCGGGCCCATCAGTCATGGCTCTGGATACTTCTTCATGCCGACATGGCTTGGCGGCGGCGCCAACGTGATGGTGGCCAAGTTCGAGCCAAAAGAGACCCTGGAGATCATGGAACGCGAACGGGTCGGGTATTCCTTCATTGTTCCACCGATCCTCAACGCTTTGTGCCAACACCCTTCCGTGGCAGAACGGGACTGGTCCGCCCTGAAATGCCTGTTCATTGCCGGTGCGCCGATATCGGACGCAAATGCACTCAAAGCTCGTGAAGTGTTCGGCGAACATGGGATGTATCAGAGCTACGGCCTTTCCGAGGTTTTGCTGGTCTCATGCATGGGGGCCACGGCAGTGGTTCGGCGAGGCTGAGGGTTCAACCCCGCTCCGGTCGTGTGGCCTGGTCATGCCCTTTGCCGATGTCGAGATCTGGGACGATGACAACAAGCCGCTGCCGTTCGGCGAAGTCGGTCAGATCGTTGCGCAGACCGATGGGCAGATGACGGGCTATTGGCGAGACCCGGAAGGCTCTAAGGAGCGCGTTGTCGACGGCCGGGTGCTAACCGGTGACGTTGGCATGATCGATCGCAATGGTTACCTCTATCTTCTCGATCGCGCCGACGACATGATCATCTCGGGAGGTTACAACATCTGGCCGATGGAACTTGAGAACGCCATCGCAGACCATCCCGCAGTGCTTGAGGTTGCCGTTTTCGGCGTACCAGATCAACGCTGGGGCGAGACACCTTGTGCGGTGGTGGTTCCAAAGGCAGACGCGACAATTGTACAGCAGGAATTAATCCAGATCTGCGTCGATCAACTCGGCTCCTACAAAAAGCCGGGAAAAGTCGTCGTCCGCGATGAGCCCCTGCCGAAATCTCCTGTCGGCAAAATCAAACGCCGGGACCTGCGTGAGCCCTATTGGACCGGGCATGTACGAAGGATAGGCGGCACGTAGCCTAGTTCGTTGGTGGTGTGTTGTCTGTGATGTCATGGCTAAGTTGATATCGCCTCAATGGGCTCTTCCACTTCCGGCTCAAACTTCCGCAATTTGATCAAAGCGACGGTCGTGCCAGATCGCTACATGCGTTGCGCTAGGAACACCTGCGAACTGAGCACTGGGTCGCGCAAACGTCGAAACGTCCACAAACCGGACGTCCTGACAGAGACTGGAATCGAGAAATACTCAGGCCTCCCCTCGTTAAACCTCCTCAGAATAGGATTCTGGTGCGAATTTTGGGGGCGAGAACCGCTCCAGAATGATCGGTTGTCATACGGTGTCGCGCAACAGATGGCCTCGTTAATAAGAGGCACTCTTCCCAGGAGACAGGCTCCTAGACCAGTGGAATGTATCCCAGCCGGTGCGCTATACAAACTGCCTGTGTCTTGTTGCCTGCGTTCAGCTTGCCGATGGCAAGCTTCAAATACTTACGAACTGTTTCCGGACGAATTTCCAGCAGTTCGGCGGTTTCGAGCGCCGACTTACCTTGTCCCGCCCAATACAAACAGTCCAATTCCCGGGGCGCTAAAGGGCGCTTGGCCTGCTTCAACCCCTCGGTGCGCCAATTCAGCTGGTTTGCGCAAAAGTCTGCCAGGTTCGCGGTGAGCCAGTAGAGTTCACCCAAAGTGCGCCTGTCCAGTTCGTCTGTGTTTGGATTGTCGTCGTATCGCAGCGCAGCCAGTGACCAATACTCTCCCATCCCTGAGAAGATTGGTATGGAGTAACTTTCACG
>JBPCVZ010000218.1:0-3775 GCA_051010015.1 Hyphomicrobiaceae bacterium | reverse complement strand
CGGGGTCGCTCTTGCGCTCGGGCCGCTTTCGCGCGAAGCATGGCCGGAGCAGAATATGTTGCAGTGCGAAAGGATCGTGTCATGGAACTGAAAGGCAAGACCGCCGTTGTGACCGGCTCGACGTCCGGGATCGGGCTGGGCATCGCCAATGCCTTCGCCAGGGCGGGCGCCAATGTGGTGTTGAACGGACTGGGCAGCGCCGCGGACAACAGCGCCGCCATTGCCGAAGTCGCCGAGCACGGCACCAAGGTCGCGTTCGACGATGCCAACATGCTCAAGCCCGACGAGATCGCCGCCATGCTGGCCAAGGCCGAGGCGGACTTCGATGGCGTCGATATCCTCGTCAACAACGCCGGCATCCAGCACGTCTCCCCGATCGAGGATTTTCCACGGGAAAAATGGGACGCGGTAATCGCGATCAATCTGACGTCGTCGTTTCACACCATCCAGGCGGTGCTGCCGGCGATGAAGCAGCGCCAGTGGGGGCGCATCATCAATGTCTGCTCGGCGCACTCGCTACGCGCCTCGGCGCACAAGGCCGCCTACGTCGCAGCCAAGCACGGCCTCGCCGGGCTGACCAAGGTCGTCGCGCTCGAGTGCGCGACGTCGGGCGTCACGGCCAACGCGATTTCGCCCGGCTTCGTGTGGACGCCGCTGGTCGAGGGCCAGCTGCCGGACATCGCCAAGGCCGAAGGCGTCTCGATCGAGGAGGCAAAGGCGATTGTGCTCAAGCGCCAGCCGAGTGGTGAGTTTGCGACCGTCGACCAGATCGGCGCGCTGGCAACATTTCTGGCAAGTGATCCGGCGGCGGCGATCACTGGGTCCAACTATTCGATCGATGGCGGCTGGACGGTGCAGTAGGGCATGGCAGCCGACGACGCGCAGCAGGCGGCCGATCGCTGGCTCGAGGACAACTTCGATGCGATCGGTCGCAAGAGCACGATGCTGACGGCGCCCTACCTCGAGTTCGCGACACCGGCCGAGGCGATCGTCGAGGGCCGTGCGCGGGTCGCGGCTGATCGCTAGCGTGGGTGGCCGTCGTGTCGCGTTGGGTTACGCGGGCGACGTTGTGCCGTGTCGAACGGGAAGTGGGCCGCTAACCCAACCTGCGCGTCACGGCACGGCGGGTAGGTTGGGTTAGGGTGGCCGCAGCGTTACCCGCCAGATGAAGAGCTCGACCCGCCCGTAACCCAACAGCGGCAATCGCGAAGGCCGGCGTGTACCTCCTGGACGCGGCAGCTTCGACGGCGTGTCCGTCATCAAGGCACACGATCTGAATCCATCACTTTGTTGATCCGGGACCGCGGGCTAGGCTGCCGGCTCGTTTTGCCATGCCCAACATCTGCCGGAGGTCTGCCCCATGAAGCTCGGAATCTTTCTCACCAATCAGCAGTACCTGGACGCCGATATGGTGAGCAAGTTCGATGACCAGATCACGATGCTGCACGCCGCCCGCGACCGCGGCTGGGACAGCGTCATGTTCGGGCAGCACTTTCTCAATGAGGGCAACAACCAGATGCTGCAGATCGTGCCGTTCCTGGCGCGCATGGCGGCCGAGGCCGGCGACATGCAGCTCGGGCTCGGCATCCTGCTGCTCAACCTGCACAACCCCGTGCACACCGCCGAGACGATCGCGACCCTCGATATCATCTGCCGCGGCAACTTCATCTTCGGCATCGGACTCGGCTATCGTGATGTCGAATTCGACGCGTTCGGCGTCAAGAAGGGCGAGCGCGTCAAGAAGTTCGAAGCCTACCTCGATGTCATCAAGCGGTTGTGGACCGAGGACAGCGTCAGCTTCGACAGCCCCGAGTGCAAGCTCGACAACGTGCGCATGAACATTCGCCCGGTCCAGAAGCCGTACCCGCCGATCTGGATTGCCGCCAACAACGACCCGGCGATCAGGCGGGCGGCGCGGCTCAGCGACGGCTGGTTCATCAATCCGCACGCGGCGATCGAAACCATCCGGCGCCAGGTCGATGTCTACAATGCCGAGTTAAAGCGTGTCGGCAAGCCGGCGCCGCGCGAGCTGCCGATCGTCAAGGAAGTGTTCTGTGCCAAGGACCGCGCGACGGCGCTCGAGCTGGCGGGACCCTACCTCGAAGGCAAGTACCGCGATTATGCCAAGTGGGGGCAGGACAAGGTGATGCCGGACAAGGACGAGGATTTCAACAAGCCGTTCGAGGAACTGAGCAAGGGGCGTTTCGTGCTCGGCTCGCCGGAGGAATGCTACGAGCAGCTCAGGCCCTATTGGGAGGAGTTCGGCGTCAACCACCTGCTCATTCGCACCAACTGGGCGGGGATGCCGGTGTATAACAGCTTGTCGAGCATGCGGCTGATTTCGGATGAGCTGTTGCCGGAATTGAGGAAGATTTGAGCCGGGAAGACGCCTGCTGTCTGGGTGATCGGGCGAAACGATAGCGGGGCCGACGATGAGGCTTGCTGGATGCCGCACGTGCGCCTTGCACCAGCAGCTGCGACGGAGTGCTGCCCCGCCGTTGTCATCCTCGGTTTTTTGCCACAGCTGTCCGGTTTAAGACGAAAGCGCTTCGCCCACGGCACGCGCAGGCGTTTGGGGATGGCCTCTCGTCTTGCGTTCCCGGACGAGCGGCGGCCGCAGAGCCGAAGTGAAGTACGCGCCGCAAACCGCCGCGCGATCCGGGATCTTTCGCGCCGGCGGGTCATCGAAGCATGGCCACAATTGAGAGGCGAAAGATCCCGGATAAACACTGACGTGTTTTCCGGGAACGCGAACTATTTGACGTAATCGGCCTGCCGTCGACACATGTTCTTGGAAAACCGCTGCAAGCAAAAAAGGTGTCTCCACGCGAACTTGCCTTGATCGGGTAAAGGCTTAACCGGACAGCCATGGGACAAGCTCGAAGATGACACTTTTGGGTGGGCCCGTGCGTGCGACCGCCACGACGCGTCGCTTGACTTTGGACGCATTCGGGCCAAGCCCGTGCGCTGCCTGTCGACCCGGGATGGCCGCAAAACTGACCAATCCGCCCGTTTTTTGTCCCCCGGTCGCATTTGCCCAGACTCGAACGCGCTGATAGTTTGCCGGCGTCAACACCAGAGGATTGCCCGCCGATGGATGATCAGCCCGATGCGCCTTTCCCGCCGCTGTCGCTACGCGTGCCGGAACCGGAATTGCGCCCCGGCGATACACCTGACTTTTCGCAAGTATCCGTGCCGCGTGCCGGCACCGTCAGGCGCCCGGAGGTCGATGAAGATCCGGAAAACATGCGCGATCTCGCGTTCACGATCGTGCGTGTCCTCAATCGCGACGGCGAAGCGGTCGGTCCGTGGGCCGGGACGCTGACGGACGATGAGATCAAGGCCGGCTTGCGCCACATGATGCTGCTGCGCACGTTCGATGCGCGCATGCTGACGGCGCAGCGCCAGGGCAAGACGTCGTTCTATATGCAGCATCTCGGCGAGGAGGCGATTTCGACCGCGTTTCGCGCGGCGCTCCAGCAAGGCGACATGAATTTTCCGACCTATCGCCAGGCCGGCCTGCTGATCGCCAACGACTATCCGCTCCTCGACATGATGAACCAGATCTTCTCGAACGATGAAGATCCGCTGCGCGGCCGCCAGCTGCCGATCATGTACTCATCGAAAGAGCATGGCTTCTTCTCGATTTCCGGCAATCTCGGGACGCAGTTCGTGCAGGCGGTCGGCTGGGGCATGGCCTCGGCGATCTCGGGCGACAGCCGCATCGCCGCCGGCTGGATCGGCGAAGGCGCGACGGCGGAAAGCGATTTTCATG
>JBPCVZ010000217.1:0-3473 GCA_051010015.1 Hyphomicrobiaceae bacterium | reverse complement strand
TGTCGAGCCGATCTCAAGCTCCAAACTCAGGAAGATTACCTTGACGCCAAAGGCTATCGAGCGCCTCGACATGAAAACCGCGGTCGCGCGTGAAACAGGCGTTGCCGCAACCGGACAGAGCCTCACGATGCGCAAGGTCGTGCCCTATTCATCGGTAATTTACGATACGCACGGCGGCGCCTGGGTCTACATCAGCCCGAAGCCGCGCGATTTTGTCCGGCATAAAATCGACATCGATTACATCGACGGCGAAAACGTCGTGCTGATAGACGGCCCGCCCAACAATACGACGATTGTGGTTATCGGTGCCGCGGAGTTGTACGGCGCAGAATCTGGCACTGGTCACTAGTTAGGCGACGTGAGCGGTGACACGACCGCCAAAACGACGCTGACATTAGGGGCAGCCATGTACGTGAAGAGTATGCAAGTTAGGGAGTAGCCGGCATGATGCGCTGGATCGTCGGATGAAGCCTCAAATTTAGATACCTTGTGATTGCCGTTGCCGCCGGCTTGATCTTCCTTGGCTTCAAGCAGCTACGCGAAATGTCGATAGATGTTTTCCCGGAGTTCGCACCGCCGATGGTCGAAATTCAGACACCGAGTATCGGGTTGTCAGCGCAGGAAGTGGAAGAACTTGTCTCGATACCATCAGAAGAGGCGCTAGCCGGATTGCCCGGCTTGGCAAACTTGCGCTCCAAGTCGGTGCCGGAGCGCATTGCTCAGGTAACGCCGTCGCCGCCGATCTCACAATTCCCGCCCATGATGTTGCCGCCATTGTCCGCAACCAGCCGGGTGATGAAGATCGGCATTTCATCGAAAAAGCACTCGGTGATCGACCTATCCATGATCACCTATTGGAAGATCAGACAGCGCCTGCTGCGCATTCCGGGCGTGGCGAAAATCGCGATCTGGGGTGAACGTCTGAAAATGTACCACGTGGAGGTCGACCCAAAGCGGCTGCAAGCGAACGGTGTCGCCTTAAACAAAGTGATGAAGATGACCGCGGACGAGATAGATTCCGCTAAGGTATTCAGATGGCGCCTAGGGCAACCATTCGACGCTTGTCCTTGTGTTTCTTCAATTCGGAGCGTATACTGATTTTGTAAGAAATAAATGATACGTGCTACCCATAAGGTGGCGATTAGCCGAATGCGCCACCAACAAAAAGTGCACCGAACGCGGTAGCCGCAAGCGCCATCGGCGAGCGATAAAAGTCAAAACACAGAACTTTGACACGGGTTAAAGCGCCTGAGAGCCGGGGAGCATCATATCTGCATTTGCGGAATTGATTGATGGAGCAGGCCAATGAGGTGGTGATCGCCGCTTACCTGCGGGCGCCACTGGGGCAGCATTCATCAAACACTGTTTTCTCAAGCCCTGACGACGGCGCCGAAGCGCCTTCTCTGGGCTTCTGGATTGAGGGCGATTTCGAATATGGGCTCCCCGACGTTTTGAGTGGGTAGATTTGTACCGACCCTGGGTTGCGGATGATCTGCGATGGTACTCGGGGTTGGTGACGTAGCATCAGCCCAACGCACTTTAAATCTGCCGTCGTGCTCGCGGCCGTCAAGGACAAGCCCTGCGGGAGGCCCTTGAAATGGGCCTTCCTTGACCGCCGCTGCGCGCGTCGGCGTGCAGCATGTGCGGGTAGGGGCGGAAGGATGAGCTCCGCAGGGGGGTGAACAAAAGGATGGACCTTCAGGCCGAAATCAACACCGCATTGTCACCCCTACCCACTCAAAACGTCGAGGAGCCGTAATATCGCTTCTCGACTTCCTGAAGTCGGTTATATTTGTCTAGCGTGATGTTTACGCTTTTCGATTTTGGCATGAGGAGCCCCGCTTTTCTGGCCCCTCGACGAATTGAATGGGTGGAGCATGCGTTTGTGAGCGGTCGGAGAGCGGCTTGATCCTGTTGGCGGAGCGTTCTTCGTCGACGTGATGGGCGGGGGTCAAGGACGCGCCTTTCGCGCGCCCGCCAGGGCTTGTCCTTGAGGGCCGTCCGGCTCGGCGGCATACTGGGTGCCAGGATCGATCCAACCCCAGGTAGCCACATGCGTGACAAAGATCTCTTTCAACTTGCCCTCGGCATCACGTCTCCCTGGTTCGTCGCATCATCTGACTTCAATACCGACAACCGCCGCCTCGACATCCGGCTCGACTTCAAGCCCGGCAGCCGCTTCGAGTGCCCGGACTGCAAAGCGCCGGCGTGCCCGGTGCACGACACCGTCGAGAAAACCTGGCGACACCTCGATTTCTTCCAGCATCAGGCGTTCCTGACCGCGCGCACGCCACGCATCAACTGTCCCAAGTGTGGTGTCCGCCTCGTCACCGTGCCGTGGGCGCGGCCTGGCTCGGGCTTCACGTTGCTGTTCGAAGGGTTCGCGATGGCGCTTGCCATGCATCTGCCGGTCGCGGTCGCAGCCAAACACTTTCTGAACATCACCGACAAGCGCCTGTGGCGCATCGTCTTCCATTATGTCGAGGCCGCCGTTGCGCGCATGGACCTCGCAGACGTCGGCCGCGTCGCCATCGACGAGACGGCTGCAAAACGCGGCCACGACTACATTACCTTGGTCGTTGATATCGACGAACGGCGCGTCGTGTTCGTTGCCGACGGGCGCAGCGCCGATACGGTGCGCCAGTTCGCCGATCATCTCGAAGATCACGGCGGCGACGCATCGCGCATCAAACAGGCCTCGATCGATATGAGCCCGGCCTTCATCAAGGGCGTCACCGAAAACCTGACCGAAGCCGAGATCACCTTCGACCGTTTCCATGTCATGAAGCTGATCGGCGACGCCGTCGATGAAGTACGCCGCGCGGAAGTCAAAGGGCGGCCCGAACTCAAGGGCACGCGCTACGTGTGGACCAAAACCGCAGCCAACCTCACCGCCCGGCAGAGCGTGGTGCTCGATACGCTCAGTTCGACCAACCTCAAGACGGCACGCGCGTGGCGCATGCGCCTTGCCTTCCAGGGTATCTATGCGCAACCGACGCGCGGTTGGGCTGAGATGTTCTTCGACAAATGGATCGGCTGGGCAAAGCGCTCGCGGCTCGTTTCCATGAAGGCCGTCGCGCGCACCATGCAACATCACCGCGACGGCATCCTTGCCTGGTTCGAAAGCGGCATCAGCAACGGTCTCATCGAGGGCATCAACAGCCTCGTCCAGGCCGCCAAAGCCAAGGCCCGCGGCTACCGAAACAGCAAGACCTTGAAGGCCGTCACCTATCTCATCGCCGGAAAACTCGAACTCAGGCTACCCACTTGAAACGTCGGGGAGCCATAAAACAACTATGACTGATTGTTCTCCAGCGGATAAAATTGAACGAAGTGCGAACGCCACCTGCGCATCAATCTGTCTCATCTGAAGCGTATAGGCGCTTTGGCCCCCGGCACCTTTTGCACCATTTCGACCCCGGATCGTGTGCCGGTCATATGTGAGATGCGAGCGCTCACGAGCATACTGAAGG
>JBPCVZ010000216.1:0-12143 GCA_051010015.1 Hyphomicrobiaceae bacterium | reverse complement strand
CGCCGATTGCACCGAGCGCTTCATGGCGCGCCGAAACGCCACCCGGCGCTCAAGCTGCTGTGCAATACCTTCCGCGATCAGCGTCGCGTCGATTTCCGGCTTGCGGATCTCGACGACGTTGAGGTGGACTTCCGACGAGGTCAGTGCGGTCAGCTGACCACGCAACTTATCGATATCCGCGCCCTTTTTGCCGATCAGTACACCTGGCCGTGCAGTATGGATCGTGACCCGGCATTTGCGGTGCGGGCGCTCGATCACAACCTTCGAGATGCCGGCTTGACGCTGCATCTTCATGATGTGCTTGCGCAGGGCGCGATCTTCGTGGAGGAGCTTCGAGTACTCCCCGCGATCCGCGAACCAGCGGCTGTCCCAGGTCCGGTTGATGCCGACACGGAGGCCGACGGGATTGACTTTCTGTCCCATGCCCGAGTCTCCTTACTCTGCTGCCGCTTTGGCAGCGTCTGGTTCCTGTTCGCGTACGATCACGGTGATTTGCGAAAATGGTTTCATAATCGCGCTTGACCGGCCACGACCGCGCGCGTGAAAGCGCTTCATGATCAAATTCTTGCCGACATACGCTTCAGCAACGACCAGGTCATCGATATCGAGGCCGTGGTTGTTTTCAGCGTTGGCGACCGCTGACATCACGCACTTGCGGACATCGCCAGCGATGCGTTTGCGCGAGAACTCCAGGTCCGCCAAAGCCTGACTGACCTTCTTGCCGCGGATGAGCCCCGCAACAAGATTGAGCTTTTGCGGCGAAATCCGCAGGTTGCGCGTGACAGCCTTGGCTTCGCTCTCAGACAGACTGCGCGGTCGTTTCGGTTTACCCATGATCTGCTCCCGCTCGTCCTAGCGCCGTGATTTCTTGTCCGCGCCGTGTCCGTAGTAGGTGCGCGTCGGTGAGAATTCACCGAATTTGTGACCGATCATGTCTTCCGAGACATTCACGGGGATATGCTTGTGGCCGTTGTAGACCCCAAACGTCAGACCGACGAATTGCGGCAGAATCGTCGAACGGCGCGACCAGATCTTGATGACCTCGTTGCGGCCGGATTCGCGTACCTTGTCCGCTTTCTTCAGAATGTATCCGTCAACAAACGGACCTTTCCAAACTGAACGTGTCACACTGTTCTCCTATTCGTTGCGCGGGCGGTCTGAGATGCGAAGACTTCCGCAGGCCGCCACCTCAGGACCGTTTGGCGCGCGAAAAACCAGTTACTTCTTCTTGGCTTTGTGCCGGCTGCGCACGATGAATTTGTCAGTCGTCTTATTGGTGCGGGTACGATGGCCCTTGGTTGGCTTACCCCAAGGGGTCGACCAATGCTTACCGCCATTGGTACGGCCGCCATTCGGGTGATCAATCGGGTTCATCGCAATACCGCGTACGGTTGGGCGCTTGCCCTTCCACCGTGCGCGGCCCGCCTTGCCGGTGACGGTATTGCCGTGATCCGAGTTAGATACCGCGCCGATCGTTGCCATACACTCAGCGCGCACGCGGCGCGTTTCGCCAGAACTCAACTTCAAAAGTGCGTAGCCTGCATCTCGACCAACAAGCTGAACGTAGGTGCCGGCGGAGCGTGCAATCTGGCCGCCTTTGCCCTGTTTGAGTTCGATATTATGAATAATCGAACCGATCGGGATGCTGGCCATCGGCATAGCGTTGCCTGGCTTAACGTCGACCTTGTCGCCTGCTTCAACGACGTCGCCAGGTGCGAGGCGTTGTGGCGCCAAAATATATGAGAGCTGGCCATCATCGTACTTGATCAGAGCGATGAACGCGGTGCGGTTTGGATCGTACTCAAGGCGCTCAACGGTTGCTGGCCCCTTCTTCGTACGACGGAAATCGACCTTGCGGTAAAGCTGTTTATGACCGCCACCAATATGGCGCATGGTAATGCGGCCCGTGGTGTTGCGCCCGCCAGAGCGTCCCTGCCCCTCGGTTAGCACCTTGACCGGTTTGCCCTTCCAGAGCTGGCTGCGATCCACGACAACCAGGTGGCGAAGACCTGGCGATGTCGGGCGAAACGTTTTTAATGCCATCGTACCGCTATCCCTTACAGACCTGTCGTCACGTCGATAGAATGACCGTCTTCAAGCGTTACGACCGCTTTCTTGACGTCACTTTGACGGCCGCGGATACCGCGGAAAACTTTCTTCTTGCCCTTGCGCACGAGCGTATTTACGGCCTTCACCTTAACGGAGAAGAGCTGCTCGACGGCTTGCTTGATCTGAGGCTTGGAAGCCTCCTTGCGCACGTCAAACATGATCTGGTTATATTCCGACGCCAACGTCGATTTTTCCGAGATCACCGGGCGCAGGATAATGTCGTATGCGTCAATCTTTGCCATTAGCCCTGAACCTCCGCCGTCTTCGGCATTTTCGCATCAGCAAAGCGCGCCTCCAGGGCCTCCAGAGCGGCCTTGGTCAGCACCAGTTTCTGCCTGCGCAGGATATCAACGACGTTGATGCCCTGTACCGGCAGCACATCGATGTTCGGAATGTTGCGGGCAGCACGAACAAACGACGGTTCCAGTTCGGTACCATCGATGATCAGCGCGTTGGCCCACTCAAGCTTGGCAAACTGCTCTTTAAGCGCCCTGGTCTTGCCGTCGCTGCTAGCAGCCTTGTCGAGGACGACAATGTCACCGGACTTGGCTTTCGCAGACAGAGCGTGGCGCAGCGCCAATTGGCGGAACTTTTTAGTCAGGCCGACCGCATGGCTGCGCGGTTTGGGGCCGAACGCCTTGCCACCGCCGCGAAACTGAGGTGCCGCCTTGTCACCGTGACGGGCCGTACCGCCACCTTTCTGGTTACTCATTTTGCGCCCCGTCACGTTCACTTCGGAACGATCCTGGGTGTGATGCGTGCCAGCCATACGCTTCAGCTGCTGATAGCGCACCATGCGGTGCAGGATGTCCTGGCGTGGCTCAAGGCCGAAGATCGTATCCTTGAGTTCAACCGTGCCCGCTTCGGTGGCATCGAGTGTCGTTATATTGGTTTGCATAACGATTATTCCTCGCTGCTTTCGGCTGCCGCCGTTTCCGGCGCAGCCTCGGTTGGCGCCGCCGCACTACCAGCCGGCATCCGGAAGCTGCCCGGCATGGGTGCATCCTTGTGCCGCTCGCGCTTGACCGCGTCCCGGATCAGCACCCAGCCCCCCTTGGAACCTGGAACCGCGCCCTTGATCATAACGAGCCCGCGCTCGACGTCCGTCTGAACGACCGTCAGATTCTGCGTGGTAACGCGCTCCGAACCCATTTGACCGGCCATCTTCTTGCCTTTGAAGACCTTGCCCGGGTTCTGGTTCTGGCCCGTGGAGCCGAGACTCCGATGGGAAACCGAAACACCATGCGATGCACGTAGACCGGAGAAGTTCCAACGCTTCATCGCACCTTGGAAGCCCTTGCCCTGGCTCGTGCCGGTGACATCGACAATCTGCCCCGGAACAAAATGATCCGCCGTCAGCTCGGCACCAACTTCAATCAGGTTGTCGGGGCTCACACGGAACTCGACCAGCTTGCGCTTCGGCTCCATGTTCGCGACAGCAAATTTCTGCTGTTCCGATTTGGAGACGCGCGAGCGCTTGCGGCTGCCGACCCCGAGGCGGACGGCCGTGTAGCCGTTCTTTTCCTCAGTCAGTTGCGCAACCACCTGACAGTTATCAACTTTCAGCACCGTCACCGGGATGTGCTCACCATCGTCGGTGAAAACCCGGCTCATGCCGATCTTTTGTGCAACCAATCCGGAACGCATGGGTCCGAACCTCTTTTCAGTTTGGGTCATCCCGCCGCTAAAACCAGCGACCGATTGGACCCAGGAAAGACAAAGCCCTTTAGAGCTTGATTTCTACGTCGACACCCGCAGCGAGATCGAGCTTCATGAGCGCGTCAACCGTTTGCGGAGTCGGATCGACGATGTCGAGGAGACGCTTGTGGGTCCGAATTTCGAACTGTTCACGGCTCTTCTTGTCGATGTGTGGTGATCGGTTCACCGTGAACTTTTCGATGTGTGTCGGCAGCGGAATCGGGCCGCGTACTTCGGCACCCGTACGTTTCGCCGTGTTCACAATCTCCAGCGTCGAGGCATCGAGAATTCGATGATCAAACGCCTTGAGACGGATGCGGATATTTTGGCCGTTCATTGCCTTGTCTCACTTAGCGCAAAAGCGAGACGCCCGGCTGGTATACCGGGCGCCATTGGCTTTCTGGTGGATTAATCGCTAATCGATGCGACGACGCCTGCACCGACGGTGCGGCCGCCTTCACGGATCGCGAAGCGGAGTTTCTCTTCCATGGCGATCGGCTGGATCAACTCGACATCCATCGTCACGTTATCGCCCGGCATGACCATTTCCGTGCCTTCCGGCAGCGTGCACACACCGGTCACGTCGGTCGTGCGGAAATAGAACTGCGGGCGGTAGTTGGTAAAGAACGGCGTGTGGCGGCCGCCTTCTTCTTTCGTGAGGATATAGGCCTCGGCCTTGAACTTGGTGTGCGGCTTGACCGAACCGACATGGCAAAGCACCTGTCCGCGCTCGACTTCCTCGCGACCAACACCACGGATCAGTGCACCGATGTTATCGCCAGCCTCGCCCTGATCGAGCAGTTTGCGGAACATTTCGACGCCGGTGACGGTCGTTTTCTGTGTATCCTTGATGCCGACGATCTCGACTTCCTCGCCAACCTTGACGATGCCGCGCTCGACACGACCGGTGACAACGGTGCCACGGCCCGAGATCGAGAACACGTCTTCGATCGGCATCAGGAACGGAAGATCCTTCGGGCGATCCGGCGTCGGGATGTAGTCGTCAACGGTCTGCATGAGCTCGAGCACGGCGTTCTTGCCGATGGCCTCTTCGCGATTTTCGAGCGCGCACAGCGCCGAGCCCTTGGTGATCGGAATATCGTCGCCGGGGAACTGATAGGTATCCAGCAGTTCGCGCACTTCCATCTCGACGAGTTCGATCAACTCTTCGTCGTCGACCATGTCGACCTTGTTCATGAACACGACGAGCGCCGGCACACCAACCTGACGGGCAAGCAGGATGTGCTCACGGGTCTGAGGCATCGGGCCGTCGGCAGCCGAAACGACCAGGATGGCACCGTCCATCTGGGCTGCGCCGGTGATCATGTTCTTGACGTAGTCGGCGTGGCCTGGGCAGTCGACGTGGGCATAGTGGCGGTTGGCCGTCTCGTACTCGACGTGCGCGGTCGAGATCGTGATACCGCGCTCACGCTCTTCAGGCGCCTTGTCGATGTTTTCGAACGCGACTTCCTCGCCGCCGCCGGCCTCGGCCAGCACCTTCGTGATAGCTGCCGTCAACGACGTTTTACCATGGTCGACGTGACCAATGGTGCCGATGTTCACATGCGGCTTTGAGCGATCGAATTTTTCCTTGGCCATCTTATTCTGGCTCCCAGCTGTCAGTTGTCATCTCATCCTGGCAGGTCGCCCCACCAGGAAAATCAGTTCTTCAAGTCGATCAGGCGAATTTCGCCCGAACCTCGTCAGCGACCTGACGCGGCACTTCTGCGTAATGTGCAAACTGCATCGTGTACGATGCACGACCTTGCGAGGAAGAGCGCAGCGTATTGATGTAGCCGAACATATTGGCGAGCGGAACATCCGCCCGAATAACCGTTGCGTTGGCACGCATTTCCTGATCGCGGACCTGGCCACGGCGGCTGTTGAGGTCACCGATGATGGTACCGACAAAGTCACCCGGCGTGACAACTTCGACATCCATGATCGGTTCAAGCAACTTGAGGCCGGCCTTGTCACACGCTTCGCGGAAAGCCGCGCGGCTTGCGATCTCGAACGCAATGGCGCTCGAATCGACCTCGTGGAAGGCACCGTCGAACAAGGTCACCTTGATATCGACCATCGGGAAGCCGATGAGCACACCGGTCGACCAGACCGACTGCAGCCCCTTCTCAACGCCCGGAATGTATTCCTTGGGAACCGCACCACCGACGATCTCGGAAGCGAACTCGTTGCCGGCGCCGATCTCGTTTGGTTCAACGCGGAACTTGACGCGCGCAAACTGACCTGTACCACCGGTTTGCTTTTTGTGGGTGTAGTCGATCTCGGTGGCGCGCGAAATCGTTTCACGATAGGCAACCTGCGGCTGGCCGATATTCGCCTCGACCCGGAATTCGCGCTTCATGCGGTCGACGATGATATCGAGATGAAGCTCTCCCATTCCAGAGATAATGGTCTGGCCGCTCTCCTCGTCGGTCTTGACCCGGAAAGACGGGTCTTCAGACATCAGGCGATGCAGGGCGGTGCCCATTTTCTCCTGATCCGCCTTGGTGTTCGGCTCGATCGAAATTTCGATCACCGGCTCGGGAAACTCCATGCGTTCGAGAATAACCTGCTTGACCGGATCACTGAGCGTGTCTCCCGTCGTCGTATCCTTCATGCCGACCAGCGCAACGATGTCGCCAGCGAACGCTTCTTTGATTTCCTCGCGGTTGTTCGAGTGCATCAGCAGCATGCGGCCGATCCGCTCGCGCTTACCCTTGACGGTGTTGAGCAGGGTCGTGCCTGTCTCAAGCCGACCGGAATAGATCCGAGCGAACGTCAGAGAACCGACGTGCGTGTCATTCATGATCTTGAATGCCAGCATCGAGAGCGGTTCGTCATCCGACGCCTCGCGCACCATCTCCGAGTCGTCCTTGGGATTGATGCCGTTGATCGCCGGCACGTCGAGCGGGCTTGGCAGGAAATCCACGACGGCATCCAGAAGCGGCTGCACGCCCTTGTTCTTGAAGGCTGAGCCAGCGAGAACCGGGAAGAACGAAACTTCGCACGTGCCTTTACGGATCAGCTCGCGGATCTTGGCGTTGTCCGGCATGTTGCCTTCGAGGTATTCGGTCATGGCGTCGTCATCGACTTCGACGATCGCCTCGATCATCTTCTCGCGGAAAGCTTCCGCGTCCGCCTGCATGTCGCCAGGAATGTCGACAACGTCCCATTCCGCGCCGAGATTCTCGTCGCGCCAGACCAGGGCCTTCATTTCGATCAAATCGACAACGCCCTTGAGCTCGTTCTCCGCGCCGATCGGGAGCTGAATGGCAACCGCATTCGCACCGAGACGTTCATCGATCATCTCGAGGCAGCGGTAAAAATCAGCGCCGGTCTTGTCCATCTTGTTGACAAAGATCATGCGCGGAACATTGTACTTGTCTGCCTGGCGCCAGACCGTCTCGGTCTGCGGCTCGACACCGGCGTTGGCATCAAGCAGCGCGATCGCGCCGTCGAGCACGCGCAATGAACGTTCAACCTCGATCGTGAAATCAACGTGGCCTGGCGTATCGATGATGTTCAAACGACGCTTTTTGCCGTTCCGTTCCCAGAAGGTCGTGGTCGCAGCGGACGTGATCGTGATGCCGCGCTCCTGCTCCTGCTCCATCCAATCCATCGTCGCGGCACCATCATGGACCTCGCCGATTTTATGGCTCTTGCCAGTGTAATAAAGGATCCGCTCCGTCGTTGTCGTCTTGCCCGCATCAATGTGAGCCATGATGCCAAAGTTGCGATAATCGCCGAGTTCGTATTCACGAGCCATGACAGATGCCTATCAGTTCAAGTCGCGCTAAAGCTGCGAGCCAACGCCCAGGTTACCAACGATAGTGAGAGAACGCTCGGTTGGCGTCCGCCATCTTGTGCGTGTCTTCACGCTTTTTGACAGCTGTGCCCCGGCTATTCGCTGCATCGAGAAGCTCACCCGAGAGGCGATCGACCATCGTGTTTTCATTGCGCGCCCGCGCCGCAATGATAATCCAGCGGATTGCCAACGCCTGTCGGCGCTCGGTGCGAACTTCGACGGGCACCTGATACGTCGCGCCACCAACACGCCGCGAACGCACTTCGACAGCCGGCATGACGTTTTCAAGCGCCTGGTGGAACATCTGGATCGGGTCCTGCTTGGCCCGCTCCTCAACGCGGTCGAGCGCGCCATAGACAATGCCTTCAGCCGTACTCTTCTTGCCCGCGCGCATAATCGCGTTCATGAACTTCGACAGCACCAAATCGTGGTACTTCGGATCCGGGTTGATTTCGCGCTTTTCAGCTCTATGCCGACGTGACATGACGCCTGCCCCTTATTCTGACTTCACGACCGCCGCGCCGCTGCATTGCAGCACAAAGGTCCATTGGTTTGAAACGTGTCGCCAGGGGCAAGCTGCCCCAGACGAGACAGCTGCGCTATTTCGGGCGCTTGGCACCATATTTCGAACGGCGCTGGCGACGGGCGGCAACGCCTTGCGTGTCCAGCACGCCGCGAATGATGTGATACCGAACGCCCGGCAAATCCTTAACGCGACCACCGCGGATCAGGACCACGGAGTGTTCCTGCAGATTGTGGCCCTCGCCCGGAATATAGCCGATGACTTCGAACCCGTTGGTCAACCGGATCTTAGCGACCTTACGTAGCGCCGAGTTCGGTTTTTTCGGCGTTGTCGTATAGACCCGCGTGCACACGCCACGTTTTTGCGGGCAGGCTTCCATCGCCGGCACCTTGTTGCGCTTGATCTGCTTTTTACGCGGCTTACGGATCAGCTGCTGAATCGTCGGCATGTATTTTTCCCACCAGGGCCACCATCGTGGCCGGGCTTTTCTTGACATAGACTGCCGCAGCAGCCTGAATTTCCTGGTTTCCCCAGATCGCCGAAAGGCGACCCAAGCGATGCGCCGCGCGCACTTCGCGCGAACGACACCTCAAAAAACGTATGACCGGGGCAGCGAAAAGCGCCGTCCCAGTCCATGACAGAGGATCATTCCCGAAAAAACGATCGTCGCCAGTGATGTATCTTTGTATCGGACGGTAGTGTTTAGGGTACAGCGCTGCAGTGCAGCATGCTCAGGCCTACGACCTACCGTTTGAGTGGGCGGAACATATACACAGCTTTGATAACGGTCAACAGCGTTAAGCCGCTAGAACGCAGAAAAAGTGTCTTTTTTGCTCCCGCGGCGCACAGTAAATCGGCCAGCTGGCTGAGTTTGCGTGTTGCAACCCTGTTTCGGTAGAAAGGCGCGGCAAAGTAGCCGCGCCTTTTGGCATTACTCGGCGGCTTCTCCCGACTGTGGGTCGGCAACCGGTTGCGGGCTCTCCAGCGATTGCTCAGCGGCCGAGCGTGCATTCTCCTTGGCGATGAGCTCATCACGTTTGGCCGCGATCTTGCGCACGCGCCGCAGCATGCCGCCCGTTCCTGCCGGGATCAGACGTCCGACGATCACGTTTTCCTTGAGTCCCTCCAGCGTATCGACCTTGCCATTGACGGCCGCATCCGTGAGGACGCGGGTCGTTTCCTGGAAGGAGGCCGCCGAAATAAAGGACTTGGTCTGCAGCGATGCTTTCGTAATCCCGAGCAAGACCGGGATGACAGTTGCGGGGCGCAGCCCCTCGGCTTCATAGGCAGCATTCTTCTCCTCGAACTCGATCCGATCGACCTGTTCGCCTTTGATGAAGGCTGTCTCGCCGACGTCCGTCACCTCGACCTTCTGAAGCATCTGGCGGACGATCACTTCGATGTGCTTATCGTTAATCGTAACGCCCTGCAGACGGTAAACGTCCTGGATTTCATTGATCAGGTAGTTTGCCAGCTCCTCGACGCCTTTGATCGCCAGGATGTCATGCGGCGCGGGGTGACCGTCGTAGACGAAATCGCCACGCTCGATCCGGTCACCATGCTGCACCGTCAACGACTTGCCGCGTGGGATAAGATACTCGACAGAATCCTCTTCCTCGCTGTCGGGCCTGATCGCGATACGCTGCTTGTTCTTATAGTCCTTGCCGAACTCGATCGTGCCCGAGATTTCCGCAATGATGGCATGATCTTTCGGACGCCTTGCCTCGAAGAGTTCCGCCACCCGCGGCAAACCGCCGGTGATGTCACTCTGCTTGGCGCCCGATGTCGGGATACGCGCAACCACGTCGCCGGCCTTGACTTTCTGGCCGGGCTCAACCGACAGAATTGCGTCAACGGCCAGCAGGTAGCGGGCATCGCCACCGCGCTTGAGCTCAATCGACTTGCCGTCTTCGTCCTTGATCAGGATGGCCGGTTTCAAGTCGGCTCCCCGTGGCGACGCACGCCAGTCAATCACGACACGGTTGGACGTGCCCTTGACCTCATCGGTTTGTTCACGCATCGAGGCGCCTTCTACGAGGTCCTCGAAGTCGATCACTCCATCGACTTCGGTCAGGATCGGTCGTGTGTACGGATCCCACTGGGCAAGGCGCGTGCCACGCTGAACAGTGTCACCGTCGTCAACCAGCAGCTTGGCGCCGTAACTGATCTTCTGACTGGCGAGTTCCTTGCCCGACTGATCGAGGATCGCAACCGCCATCGAGCGGCCCATGGCAACGAGATTGCCATTGGCGTCCTTGACGACATTGCGATTCTTGATACTGACAGTGCCGTTGTAGTTCGACTCCATGATCGACGTATCCGACACCTGCGCGGCACCACCGATGTGGAACGTACGCATTGTCAGCTGCGTGCCCGGCTCACCAATCGACTGGGCAGCAATCACGCCAACAGCTTCACCGATATTGACCGGCGTACCGCGTGCGAGATCGCGACCATAGCATTTGGCGCAGACGCCCGTTGTCGTCTCGCAGGTGAGCACAGACCGGATACGCACTTCCTGCAACTGCGCCTTCTCGATTGCCTCCGAATGGTGCTCCTCGATGAGTGTGCCACTCTCGACAATCACGGTATCAGTCTCAGGATCAACTACATCCTCGGCAGCAGTACGACCGAGCACGCGGTCGGCGAGCGTCACGATAACCTGACCGGCATCGACGACGGCCTGGACATTGATGCCAGCATCCGTACCGCAATCGACCTCGGAGATGATCGCGTCTTGAGCAACGTCGACGAGGCGACGAGTCAGGTAGCCCGAATTCGCCGTCTTCAGCGCCGTATCGGCAAGGCCTTTACGGGCACCGTGCGTCGAGTTGAAGTACTCGAGAACCGTGAGACCTTCCTTGAAGTTCGAGATAATCGGTGTCTCGATGATCTCACCCGACGGCTTGGTCATCAGGCCGCGCATGGCCGCCAACTGACGCATCTGGGTGGGTGACCCGCGTGCGCCCGAGTGGCTCATCATGTAGATCGAGTTGATCTGCTTGCGACCAGCCGCATCAATGGTCTGCTCGGTCGAGATGCGCTCCATCATGTCCTTCGAAATCTGGTCGGTACACTTCGACCAGGCATCGACGACTTTGTTGTATTTCTCTTGCTGCGTAATCAGACCATCATTGTACTGTTGTTCAAATTCCAGCACGAGATCGTTGGTCTTTTCGAGATTGTCCTGCTTGGTGCCGGGCACGACCATGTCGTCCTTGCCGAACGAGATTCCGGCCTTGAACGCATGGCGGAAGCCGAGCGCCATGATGCGATCACAGAAGATCACCGTCTCCTTTTGACCACAGCCACGGTAGACGGCGTCGATCATGCTGGAGATGGCCTTCTTGGTCAGCAGCTGGTTGACCAACTCGACCTTGACGCCCGGCGCTGCCGGCAACAGTTCCGCGAGCAGCATGCGCCCGGGCGTGGTTTCGATGATCTCCGAAATCTCGTTGCCGTCGGCGTCAATTGACTTATGGCGCGCGCGCACCTTGGCATGCAGGCTGACGACACCAGCCTCAAGTGCATGGCGCACCTCGGCAACCGAACCGAACAGGCTGCCCTCGCCCGGCTCGCCTTCCGAGATGATCGACAGGTAGTAGAGGCCGAGCACGATGTCCTGCGACGGCACGATGATCGGCTGACCGTTGGCCGGGTGCAGGATGTTGTTGGTCGACATCATCAGGACGCGGGCTTCGAGCTGAGCTTCCAGCGACAGCGGCACGTGGACCGCCATCTGGTCACCGTCGAAATCGGCGTTGAAGGCGGCACAGACCAGCGGGTGGAGCTGGATCGCCTTGCCCTCGATGAGGACCGGTTCGAACGCCTGAATGCCGAGCCGGTGCAAGGTCGGTGCCCGGTTGAGCATGATCGGGTGCTCGCGGATGACCTCGTCGAGGACGTCCCAGACCTCGCCCTTTTCCTTCTCGACGAGCTTCTTGGCCTGCTTGACGGTCGCGGCCTGGCCGAGCGCCTGCAGACGCGCGTAAATGAACGGCTTGAACA
>JBPCVZ010000215.1:0-50146 GCA_051010015.1 Hyphomicrobiaceae bacterium | reverse complement strand
TCGTCAGTCTCGAGGTTGCGTTGCAGGGACTGGCCTCGCGCGATGACTTCCTTGGCCTTGTCAAGCTTGTCGCCAAAGAACTCTTCTGTGCCCTCGGTCATGACAGCAGATGGCGCAACGCAGTTGACGCGAATCCAGTTGCGCCCAAGTTCGCGAGCCATGCTTCGTGTCATGCCGATAACGGCTGCCTTGGAGGTGGCGTAGTGCAGGCTGTAGGGCATGCCGTAAACGGCGGCAAGCGATGCAATGTTGACAATACTTCCGCCGCCACGATCCTTCATCGGGCCAATGGCTGCCTTGCAGCAGCGCCAGACGCCTGAGACGTTTACGTTCATGACGTTGTGCCATTCGGATTCGTCGAGCGCCTCGAACCGTCCGCTGTTCAAGCCTCCGTAAAGGGCCGCGTTGTTGACGAGACCATCAATTTGTCCGAATGCACCTAGAGCAGCTTTGACCATGTCATCGCACGATTGCGAATCCGATACATCGAGCGTGACGGCGAGCGCCTCGCCGCCGGCCCCGTTGATTTCTTCAACGGTTCGATCCACATCGCGAATGTCACCAACAACAACCCGTGCGCCGAGTTCCGCCATTCGCACCGCATAGGCCCGCCCGAGCCCGCGTGCAGCGCCGGTAATGATGACGACCTTTCCACTGAGTTCGGCCATGTGGTTGTCCTCCGGTTTGCGTTGTCGATTGCCAATGCCAATTGTGCGAGGGCAAGAAGCAAGAGTGCCGTCGCCACCATCAATAACCCGGCTGGGATGCAGTAGTCACGCATCCAGCCGGATAGACACCGGAAATCATGTCATTCGTATCCGCTCACGAGCATGTGCGCAGTGTCGACTGCGCAACCGACAAGCCGGAGAGTCAAGCTGACAAGCGCCTTTGTGACCCGTGTTGCGACCACAAGACCGATGGCGACGCAAGTGGAATGCACGCGCGGAAGTCCCTCCTTGATCGAAGCATCGGTTAGAAGGACAGGCAGGTGTCGCAGAACTCCTCCGCCCGTTCGCCCTGCGCCGTTTGATATATCGTCACAGCATCATCGATATGCTCAACGCAAGCTTAGCAAGCGTACGCCCAAGGCCGCCATACTCATTGGTTCGCTTTCGGCGATGATATCTGCCCCAGTATAAGTGGACACGGGTTGGGAGAGCTTGATGCCGGTGAACCGCCTAGCTCTTACGACGGCGTTTCAGCTTCAAGTGATCCGTCTTGAGCTGCGTCGCCGTCCAACTTCTTGCTGCGGAACATGCGAGACCCAGCAGCAAAAAGGCCATATCCCCCAAGCACGATCCACAACATGTAGCCAAGAACTACGTCCCACCACGGGCGTTGGTATCCCGGAAGTGGACTGGGCAGAAAGCCAGCCTGTTGAAGATCAGCCAACCTTTTGCCGGTCGGAACTTCCCAATAACGGTCCGTCTTTGTATCGCACAGCACCATCCTGTCAGTTGTGTAGGCTGGTGCAATGACATTGTAGGTTTCGGTGAGATAACAAAGATCGACCCGCTTGCCCTCTGGATTGGTCATCTTTGTTTTGGCGTATGAGTGAAGCCGCTGATCGTTTCCAAATCGGAAAGATCCTGCCTGTGCATCTTGCGGCAATACGATTGCTGCCATGACCAGCGCAGCGGCCAGGGTTGAGTTGGTGAGAGCTTTGAACATCTATCTGCCTCCAATCTTTTCGGCGCAAGGCCGCTGTCTGGCGAAACAGGTAGCGGCGTTGTGGATGCGCCGCTGTTACATGCGAAACAAGCCGCGCGATCCGTAAGGGCTGGCAGCGCTGTCAGACATGCCTGGGCGGTCGCACCGCGTAAGCAGTCCCGGCATGCCGCTGTGTTTCATCGGCGTAGCCAAAAAGGGGCGGCCGGTTTTGGACCGCCCTTACCTAGTCGGTTCAGAGACGACTAGTGGTGGCTGCAGAACTTGCGGCCGTGGTGCCAGAAGCAATCGCGGCCATAGTAGTAAGCGCCCCGATAGAAGCGGCGATGCTTGAAGCGGAAGTGACGACGGAAACCACGATGGCGGAAGTGGCGACGACGCAAGCCACGATGACGGAAGCCGCCACGGAACCGGCGAAATCCTCCACGGCGGAAACCACCGCGACGAAAGCCGCCGAACCGACGACCGATCTTGATGACGTCTGCAGAAACTTCAGTTTGTGCAACAGCCGGCTTGGCAATTGACATGGCAGCTGTGGCGGGTGCGTTGAGGCCGATGGCCAGCGTGATAGCAGCGGCGGCAGCAAGGATCAGATTCTTGAACATTGTGTTGGGTCCCTGGGTCTTGGTGTTGGATCTGTGGCCGACACTGGTTGTCGGCCGTCGATGAAGCCAGCATGCCGCTGTTCGAGGCCCGCTTCTGTGAAACGCAGCACACGTGCAGATCTTTCTGATTTCAGCCGCCGTAAGGTTGTTGCACGCGCGCCATCGATGGGCGCCTCACTGAACAAGCGTGCCTTTGTCGGTAAGGTGCCACAGCGGCCATCGCGCGTTCGAAGCAGCCCGCCGAATGGGTTACATAGGCGCCATTTCAGATCACGTTGGAATGTCGCACTCGTCGCGCCTCATTTCGCCTGTCCAATCACTGTCCTCAAGACGGAGCCGCAACGAAGGCTTGGTCCACCGTGACGAACCGGCTCGTTATGAGTCTCGCGGATGGAAAACGCTTCGCGGAGTTATCCACAAGACGACATATTTTGGGCGGGCGAGGTCGGCAGGACAGGCAAGGTGGCGGTTGGCAATGCGTCAAAAGGGGAGGGCAATAAAGAAAAACAAGGGAGCATGAAAAATGTTGTTTACAATTGGAATGTTAGTCATTCTCGGTCCGATCTTAGCCAGCGTCGTCGCCACGCTATTCTTCGATAGTTGACCTCTTGCAATGCAGGACGCGTTACGTAGACGCAAGTTGGGCGGGCAGAAATGTCCGCCTTTTTTTGTTTGCCTGGCTTCTCGCAAAATCGCACGCGCAGAAGAGCTGCCAAGCACTGGCGCGCATGGCCTGCCGATATGTGGAAATACCTCCAGCCCGAAAACCTGCAGCAAGGCGTCGAAGGTCGCAGGTTGGCTCCAATTCGGCACGATCACCGCCTCAGCGCCAAGAACTGCTCACGTTCAAGGTGGGTCTGTACCGTCAGTTACGGTGTCCGCAACATTTGCCCGATCGGACGGCGACCGCTATCGGCTTAGGAGCCGCTGCGATTGCCAATTGCAATGTCGCGAAAGGTCAACACGAGGCATCAGCGAGTGAATCTCTCCCCACCCTTTACTGCAAGGCCGCATAGCAAGCTTGGATCTAACCTCAGACCAGATGATTCAACCATTCTACGAGAGGGCACGTTGCTCGATGCAACGAACTGATGAACAAATTCTGCCCCTAGGTCGGACATGCAATTGGCAATCAATTGGGCATTGACAAACTTGCCCAAGCGCTTCCCACGCTGATCTGGCGAAACCGCGACCAAACCTCCCCAGGCGTTCAGGTGGTGAGGGCTGTGCACGTTGTGAGGAAAGTAGCCGTGTGCAACGGCTGACAATTCGCCGGCCTCATTGGAAATGGCGACCGTTGTTGCTGGGCCGTGCTCACCAAGCAGCATTGACACGGAGAAAGGCGCAATACCATTGGTTGCAAGGAAAGATTGGATATTCAGCACGGTGGCGGGTTTACAGATTTCGGAAGCGGGCATAACGCGAAACTCGGTCGACAATCCTCCCTCAAGAATGGATGAAACTGCAAGTTCTGCTTCCGAACGAGTTGCAACGAACACATCCCACAAATCAATCCGATACTGACATTCGGCAAGCTTGCTGGTGATGCAGTCTAGCTCATCGGAACGGACGAGTTGAAAACTGAACGTGCCGTCACGGTCAAGTGTTTCAAATATCTTATCCCAGCCAAGACGGCCTGGGTCGTCCGTACCAAGAAAACGTCCGGGATTACATGCACCCGGCGTTTGCGCAATCCATTGTGCGTCGTTTTCCACCCGGGCCTGTAACTCCTGCTGCCGACTTGTGCCGTAAAATCCGGGCATTGAACGTTCTCCTTGAAATTCATTCACCGGGATGCCTCGCGTCAACTTTTGTCAATGGTCGAGACGCCTATGCGGATCGGAAATATCGGTGAGCCATCTGCTTTACCTGGTAACCATTTTGGGCAGATCCCCGTTCGGTATTCGGCCGGGTTCGCCCATCAAAATCGCCCACGCGTTCTAGTTCCAGATGTCTCAATGGGACAAACACGACATCGTTTCTGGCAGGTATGACTTCCGCTCGTGCGCTGCGAGCGGACCGCCCGCAGTGCTGTGTCGGGCATTTGAGCGTGACCATTCCGGTCATTCGGTCAACGCCGTAAGGGCGGCACCATCGACAACATTTGGCTGGTATATTGCGTGAATGCCGCCGCAATTCGATACATCGCTATTCAATGAAGCGCTGGAATTCGATCACGTAGCCATTTGGGTCGCGACAGAAGAAGCCGTAAATCCCAAATTTATCCAAACGGCGCGGCGGGCCAATAAGATTGGCACCTCTCTCCTCAAGGATTGCATGCCATGCATCAACCTCTTCGGTTACCAGCGTGATCATGCTGCCGGTCGGCTGTACAATTCGATCTTCGAACGCCATGCACACGCCTATGGCGGACTGACCGGTAGTCTTGAAGATGCGAGCGTTTCCTGCGTCGCGCGCCAGTTCGAGTCCAAGTACGCGGCCGTAAAAGTCGCAGGTTCCGTCTAGGTCCGTCGTGTAGACCCAGACGATTTGTTGGCTGGGTTGCAGTCCTTTTGATATTTGATCATCATGCGCCAAAGTCCGTTTCTCCGCCTGGTTGTCTCGGTATCGGTCTAGCATTACGGACAGAGAACACCCAACTCGTCGCCAAGCGATGGACCAGCAGGACTTTGCGTTCAGGACGACGGTGCCGGCATGGGTTCCAACTGGCATAAGTTGGCCCTGTGACCTGGCGTGCCACTGACAGGGTCGCGTACCGAGGGATCGACTGTGCGATTGAAGTTCGAACCTTCGTTGCTGAACGGATCATATCCGGAGAGGCCCAGCTCATCGCAGGCCTGCCACCAACCATGTTCGCCAACGACGACGCGGGGATCGAGATGCTCGTTGAGTTTGGCGCGCGCGCGCATACCTCCCGCAGGGGTTGTCACCATCACCCAGGCGCCGGCGGTTATCCCCCGGTCACGGGCTGCTTCAGGATGGACTTCGACCTCGGGATGCGGTGCGCGCTTGCGCAGGCTCGGCAGGGCGCGATGCTGCGTCTGGCAGAACAGACTGGGTTTGGCACAGGTCAGCACTAACGGGAATCTTGCTGCAAGATCCGGGTTGGCCATTGGGCCCAACGACGGCTCGACGAACGCTGGCAGCGCGGCATGACCATGGTCAAGAAAGGGCTCGGACCAGAACTCAATCTTGCGCGACGGTGTTGGAAAGCCGACCGCATGCCCTTCGGCGTCGAGTTCGGCATGTTGCCTGTGTTCAGTCGTGAGCGGTACGTGAAGGCCGCCGGGGTTGGCGCGAAGGTCTTCGAGGCTCACACCGCTGGGGCCGAGTTGATGACGGTAAGCCGCTTCAACGTCACCGTTCCAGAAGTGTTCGCCGAGCCCCAACTTCATGGCGAGTTCAAAGATGACGTCGATGTCGGGCCGTGCTTCGCCTGGAGGGCGGGCAACGGCCTGGCGGAATTGAACATGAGACTGCGTCGTCTCGTCGATCTCGAAGCCGATCTTGAGCGCTTCGCGTTCGAAACACGATGCAATGGGCAGGACGATGTCGGCTTGTTCCGCCGTCGGGCTCATGAACAGATCGGCATGAGCGTAAAAGTCCAACGCTGCAAACGCCTTGCGACCGCGATCCGGGTCAGACTGGGCAAGCAGCAGGTTCGCGCCAAAGTTGATCATGCCTCGGACCGGATAGGGCGCACCATCCAGCACCGCCCGATAGAAGTCGAGCGTCGAGACATTGTTCCACCGCGCTGGGCCGAGCGGACGTTCCTCGACACCGACAGCCGGCGCCATCTGCTTGGCAGCGGGCAGGTCTTCACCGGTGATCGACGGACTCTCAACCCCTGGCAGGCGCACGTTGCCGCCCGGCTCATCGAAGCTTCCCGTCAGGGCGTAAAGCAGCGAAATGGCACGTGCGTTCTCGGTCGTGTTGGCATGTTGCTCGTGACCGCTCCAGGCATAGTACGAGGTTGGACGCGCATGCCAAATCAGGCGCGCGGCTTCCTCAAGCTGATCCTTGGGCAGCCAGCACGTGGCATCAATCACATCGGCAGGGTACTGCCGACAGAGCTCGGCGTAGTGGTCGAACACCGGCCGGCATTCGATCGCCCCGCTCGGCGTATCGACGCGGTAACTGCCGCGCAAGGCGAGGTGTTCGCAAGCACCAATGTAGGTTCCGCTGGTGGGATCGAATGGGGTTGGTCCATCTCTGCTGGTGTCCCAGGCGACGAAACGGCCATCGCTTCGCGGTACGCCAAGATCACTTTCACGCAGCAGGCGTCCGGTGTCGGAGCGCACAAGTAGCGGGCCGTTACTCCAGGATCGAATGAAGCTTTCGTCGAACCAACCGCGCTCGATCAACACGTTGGCGAGGCCCAATGCCAGCGCACCATCGGTTCCCGGTCGCACACGCAACCAGACGTCGGCTTTATTCGCCAGCCCGACGTTGCGCGGATCGATGACAATGAGTTTCATGCCACGCTTCAGCGCCTCAACGGTCGCCGTTGCATGCGTCAGGCGGGACATTGACGGATTGTATCCCCATAGGATGAGGCAGCCTGAGCGCGCGATGTCGGCCATCGCGCCCCCGGTTCCGCCGGTAGCGACGGCTCCCAGCCCGTAAGCGTAACGCGTTGCGAACCCTCGGCCCCAACCGCACAAGTCAAGCGTCCAGGCGAGATTGGGTGAACCAAATGCGTTCATGAGCCGGCGAAGGAATGGTGCCGAGTCCCCAATCGCTGTCGTCGACGGAGAGGGGTGGCTGAAGGCAACTGCTTCAGGGCCGTGTTTCGCCGCGATTTCTCGCATTTTGGATGCGATCCCGCTAAGGGCTTCCTCCCAGGAGATTTCCTCCCATTCAGGATTGGCAACACCCTTCGGACTTTTCCGGCGCAATGGTCGGGTCAGGCGCTCTTTGGCGTAGACCAGCTCGGGCGCGGCGCGGCCTTTGGCGCAGATGGCGGCACCGGTCGGATGGTCGGGGTCCGGATCCAGCCGCGTGAAGCGACCGTCCTCGACGGTCGCGATCGTACCGCAACGTGCAATGCACAGACCGCAGAAACCACGGATTTTACGCCTGTCGATTGCCTTGCTCACCTTGCACCACCTTCAAACAACTGTCTGGCTAGCTCTCCAGGCACTGTGACTAGACTATTCTAAGTTCGTTGCAACATGCAAAGCGGAGTGAGAAGTTCATCGCGAGTCCGGTTGCCGACCACGGTCGGCGAAGGCTATGCCGCCATAGCCCATCTCATCTCGATTGCAGGCGGTTCGCCCAGGGTCTAGCATTTGTCGATGTTTGACACTGAGCGAGGTCCGGCCGTGTATGTTGCAAAGTGCGTCATCAAAAGTGCTGCCGACGTAAAGGCAATACTTGGAGAAGATTTTCCAAGCCAGGTCAGCAAGGCAATCGATCATGTCGATAAGCATTGCAGAGCGTGGATAGAGAAATGCCCATTTGTTGTTGTATCAAGCTGCAATTCGGCGGGGGCGATGGACATATCGCCGAAAGGCGATCCACCCGGTTTCGTCAAGGTCCTCGATGACAAGACGCTCGCCATACCGGATCGGTTGGGCAATCATCGCGGCGATACGTTCATGAACGTGCTTGAGAACCCAAAAGTGGGGTTGATGTTTGTCATTCCCAAGCGCACGGAAGTTGTGCGCATAAGCGGAACTGCACAGATCGTGGTAGACCCTGATTTGCTGTCTGACATGGCGGTCAACAATAAGCGGCCAGATCTGGCATTATTGGTTCAGGTTGAGGACGCCATGTTTCACTGCGGCAAATCCATGGTTCGGTCACGGATGTGGCAGCCGGACCTATGGCAATCAATCGATGGATTGCCGACCTACGCGCAGGCGCTCAAGGACCACGGGCACATGCCCGATCCCATTGAGGACCTTGAAGCGATGGTCGTGCGCAATGAGACACAAAGATTGTATTAGGTGAGTACGGGCCAACGTCGGCGAGTGGCACGAACCGACTGTCTTGTGAAGCCTTGGAGGGACCTCTGGACGGCATGCTTTCCGCAGGTTCAAGATGACCTACCCGTTTTTCCGCTCCAGAAACTCCAAACCTTCAAAGGAGGCCTCGGGGGCACATTTCCGAAAAACGGCAACCATGTCCTTGGCGGTCATTGTCAGACTATCGGGGTAGAGTCTGAAGAGCGGCGCGCCGAGGCTCTGGTCTGCGCGGGCATAGAGTCGATGAATGACCGGTACCCGACGCAGATAACTGTCATCGTCATCAGTCCAGACTTCGACGACTCTGGGTTTTACGGTTGGCGACGAAGATGCGATGTGCGGGGACGTTTCGCTAATCTCGACACGGCGAATGGCACGCCATGGAATGAGACCAACGCGGGGAGCTGTAATCCATATTCCGTCTGGTTCCAGCCGAAGAACCGGATGGGAAACAATCGGTGTACCAAAAAGGCGCTTGAGCACATATCCGGCACCGGCAGCAACGAGGGTCACAAGACTGGCAAAGACTGCACTACTGAAGAATGGATCTGTGAGCAAGGGCGCAAGAAAAAGCGCTACGAGGAATACGATGACTAGTGCAGCCATCGCAGCCAACCCACCAAGTTTGCCTTGTCGGTAAACTTCGATGGTCTCCATGTGCCTCTCGCCAGTTCGCTCGGGTGCCATCGGGCCTCGGAGCAGCTTCAAGGTGATAACCGCTGCTACATGTCCGAAACTCGCTCTTGTAACAGTTCGACAATCGGCTGCATCGACCTGAGTGTGTTCATATCACAGGATTCAGCACGGTTTTGGATTGATTGCCGCTGGCGGAGCCTTGGCTGAATGGTAAGGCCTTTGCATGGGAATGCCCTGTCAATCGCTGCTTCAAGTGTTATTGACCGAGTGGCCCTGAGTCTAAATGACCAGGCACGGACGCAGAGTTCTGAGGTTCACGTGCCTGACTGCAGGGTGACAGGGGGGAGCGTGCCGGAACTGAATATATCTATCGATGCGATGTATATCATTGCGCTTGCGTTCGCTTGCGCTGGCCTGGTCAAGGGCGTAATCGGCGGCGGTCTGCCTGCCGTTGCAGTGCCGATCATGGCCGGCGCGCTGGAGCCCGCACTAGGGGCAGCGCTGACTCTCGTTCCTGTGATTGCAACCAACATTTGGCTGCTACTGCAAGGCGGTCTGTTCACGCAGGTCATGCGCCGGTACTGGCCTTTTCTCGTCACGCTCGGCGTTGGTTCGGCGCTTGGCTCGCAGATCCTAGCGACGACATCACCGGACACAATGCGTCTTGCCATCGGATCGCTAGTCATCATTCTGAGCCCGCTGCCTTTTATGCCACGGGGCTGGGCGATTTCGCCGGCAACGCAGCGCTGGCTCAATCCACTTGCAGGTTTTGCCATGGGCCTTGTCGGAGGAGCAACAGTTATGCTGGCGCCGGCGATTGTCTATTTCGTCGCGCTGCGCATCGAGAAAAACCAATTCGTTGCATCGATGGGTGCAATTGCCCTTTTTAGCATGTTGCCACTGTTCGCGGGGCTGGCGGTTAGTCGTGTTCTCGGTGCAAGCGAACTGCTCTTGTCGGCCTCGGCATTGATACCTGCCGCAGCTGGCATGGCTGCGGGCGTCTGGCTGCGCGGACGCATTTCCCAACGTGGCTTTCAGGTGCTGCTGAGTATCGCTCTACTGGCCATCGGGCTCAACCTGATCCGTTTGCACGCATTCGGCTGATCTGGAGACGATTGCGGCCATGCATGTGTCAAATTCCTGGTGGTTTCCTTGCGGTCGGTTCGTGCCGTGCCAAGAGTTTCTTCACAACCCATTTGGACCATGTCACCAGCGCGCGGCCCCCCGAGTTTTAACCACTGCTTGATCGACTATTTGGGTTGGCATCTGTACCCGACAGATAGAGGATCGGCTCAATCCTATCGTCCAAAGCTGTGCAATGTCGCCAGCTTGATTAATCTGAGATCGCGCACGACGTGGCAATGGTACAGTATTAGACACGAGGCCAGATGGGGTCGCTCTCAGGCCGGTCAATGGACCACAAATCCGGAAGGGGAACTCTCGACGATGCTGAGCCAGCAAGAAAATGATGATCTCACACGCGTACATCCAGGGAGCAAAGCTGGTGCCGTGTTACGGCGCTACTGGCAGCCAGCGGCGCTGAGTGCAGAACTCTCAGGGCCGCGACCGGTTGTACCCGTGACGCTGCTTGGCGAGCGGCTTGTCTTGTTTCGCAATGAAAGCGGTGCAATCGGGTTGATCGGCCGGCATTGCCCTCACCGCGGTGCAGACCTGTGCTTCGGTCGCCTTGAAGATGATGGTTTGCGCTGCCCGTTCCACGGCTGGCACTTCGACCGGTTCGGACAGTGTGTGGAACAGCCGGGCGAGCCCGAAGGCAGCCGGATGCATGAGAGTATCAAGGCCAAATCCTATCCGGTTGTCGAAAGGAACGGCATCGTCTTCGCCTATATGGGCCCCGGTGAGGCCCCCGTGATGCCGGCGTTGGATTGTTTCGTGGCGCCGGACAGCCATGTCTTTGCGTTCAAGGGACTCTGGCAATGCAATTGGCTGCAGGCCATGGAGGTTGGTGTTGATCCGGCGCACGCTTCGTTCCTGCATCGCTTTCTCGAAGATGAAGACCCGGCTGGCGGCTACGGACAGCAGTTTCGCGACACCGCTGCCAACACCGAGATTCCGATGACGCAACTGCTGCGCGATTATCCGCGCCCGGAAATTAAAGTCCAGCAAACCGACTACGGCCTGCGCCTGGTGGCATTGCGGCACCTCGAAGATGGCCGCACGCATGTACGCGTGACCAACCAGATCTTTCCCGAAGCAATATGCATCCCCATGTCTAACGAAATGACGATTACGCAGTGGCACGTGCCTATCGATGACGAGAACTGCTACTGGTATTCGATGTTCACGAGTTTCGGAAACCCGGTGAACAAGGAACTGATGCGTGAGCAACGGCTCAAAGAGCATCGCCTGCCAGACTATGCACCGCTCAAGAATGCGCAGAACAACTACGGCTTTGACCCGGAGGAGCAGCGCACGGTGACTTATACCGGCATGGGGCTTGATATCAACGTGCACGATCAATGGGCGGTAGAATCGATGGGGCGCATTCAGGACCGCACCCAGGAGCATCTCGGCAAGACCGATGTCGGCATCATCCACTATCGACGCATGTTGCGCGCCGCACTCAACAGGCTGCAGGAAGGCGATGAAGCTGCACTTCCGATGAGCCACGGCGCCGACGTCTCAGAAATTCGAGGTCCGATCTCAATCGATGCAATCGGCACCGCAGGGCAGGACTGGGAAGAGGTTTGGCGCGAGAGCGATAAGGCGCGTCGCGGCGCGTGCCAATGGAATGCTCAGCTTTAGCGCACACTGCCGTCCATCCATCTCGAACAAGGTTCTGCCGAAATGTCCTCTAACCCCTCCTCTGACTTGCGTTCCGGGTTGCTTGCGCCGTCGGGCTTTCTCACGCAAAGCGCGATAGCGGAAGCTGACAATGTGTTGCAGCAAGTCGAGGCGAACGGACTCGAAACGATACGCATTGTGTTTCCGGACCCGCACGGCATTCTGCGCGGCAAAACGATAGTCGCCTCCGCGCTGGCGTCTGCGCTCACGAGCGGCATAACGGTCCCGTCGACGGTTCTTCTGAAAGACACATCGCAGCGCACGGCGTTTCCCATTTGGAACCGCAACGCAGGGTTTGGCCACGGCGCGCTGATCGGTTCCGGCGACGTTCTGCTCGCACCTGATCCGACCACGTTCAGGGTGCTTCCCTGGTCACCGAAAACCGGATGGCTTCTTTGTGATGTCGCGAACCGGGATGGGTCACCGATCTCGTTTGCGCCGAGAACTGTTTTGCGCTCGGCACTTGGTCAGCTGGAGAAAGCCGGTTTCGCACTGGTCGCCGGTTTGGAGGTTGAGTTTCACGTGTTCAAGATCGCAGAACCGCGTGACACGCCAATCGACGCCGGCATGCCTGCTGCGCCGCCCGAGGTTTCGTTTCTGACCCGAAATTACGAATTGCTTGGAGAAGCCCGGTACGACGCCCTCGAAGATACTATGGATCTTTTGCGCAAGCATTGCACCGCGCTTGGCTTGCCGGTCCGCGCCATGGAAGCTGAGTTTGGGCCAAGTCAGCTGGAGTTCGTGTTTGATCCGGGCGAGCCACTTGCACAAGCTGACAGTATGGTTCTGCTCCGGTCTATGGTGAAGCAGGTTTGCGCTCGCAAAGGGCTGCATGCCACGTTTATGTGCCGGCCAAAGTTTGACGCCTGTGCCGCAAGTGGCTGGCATCTACACCAATCGATAATCGAACGTGGCAGCGGTGAGAACGTCTTCGTGCCAGCTTCCGATGGCACGTTGCGGCCAACGGCCGGTGCCTGGATCGCCGGGCTTCTCGCGCATGCCCGGGAAACGTGTCTTTTGACGACTCCAACCATCAATGGCTACCGGCGCTATCAAGCGCATCAACTGGCGCCGAACCGGATTCAATGGGCCCATGACAACCGCGGCGCGATGATTCGCGCGCTCGTACAGCCTGGCGACAATTCAAGCCGCATCGAGAATCGCGTGGCTGAGCCGGCAGCCAATCCATACTACGTGCTTGCGAGCCAGATTGTCGGTGGTCTCGACGGTGTGCAGCGAAAACTTACACCGCCTGAGCCGGTCGAGACCCCTTATGATGCGGCTGCTCCTTCGTTGCCAAACAACATGCTAGAGGCCCTTGAAGCATTCCAAAACGGCAACCTATTTCGCGAGGCTCTTGGGGAGGATTTCGTAGAGTTCTATGGCCATCTCAAACGTGCAGAGTGGGATCGTTACATAGCAACCATTTCAGATTGGGAACAGCACGAGTATTTTTCACTTTTCTAGGTCGGCTCTCGCTGGAAATGGGGGTGCCTTTCCCTTCGACAACTGCCTGGCCGTCGGATTGTGGCTGTCCGATCGACACAAAACCGGCTTGCGCCTGATGCTCGCTCCCCAGCGGAACGGATCGTCCGTTGGTGCTGCCTGTTCGACGAGAATGATCCTGAGCGGTCATTCTACGCTATGCGACAGGTGCTATTGGAATGGCGACACGATCTGCGATAGTTCAATTTGCTCGTCCGGAAGTGGAGGACGTGGGCTCAGCGCATTTGCTTCCCTAGGGAGTTTCATCGCGTTCGCCTCGGCGTCGGCCGTTGAGGCTTGATCGCCCTGTAGACGGCAGCAATGTGCTCGCAGCAAATGAAAGCTCCGGGGCCTTGGTGACACCTGGATGGCACGCTCAATCGCATTACGCGCTTCTCCAGGACGACTTGCGCAGATCAAGCCAATTGAAAGCATGAAAAGCCGTGTGGACAAGAGAGGATCAGACTCGCTCATCGCGACGGCTTTTTCCAGGCTGATCACCGCGTCCTTGTAGTTCGACTCTAACAGATTGACGAGCCCAAGGTTCTCGTGCGCAGGCGGGTAAACCGAGTTGAGCGAAAGTGTTCGCTCCACGTCCTTTAGCGCAGCAATGGGATCGCGCAACACGTGGATGGCAAATAAACTGCGCGCCCAGAACACATAGTCGCTGCGAGGTGCCTGTTCTACCGCCAAATTGAAACCATCGTTCAACGACTGTCGTTTCTTCGGGTCAATGTCCTCATACCGAGCCGCCGCAAGCAACACCGTTCCTTCCGCTCTCATTGCATGTGACACCGGATCAGACGGGTTCAGTCGCAGAGCGCGTTCCATCAATTCGACAAATCTCTCCCAACCCGAAATCGTCACCAGATAGAATTGGCTTGCTGCACGAGATCTAAGTTCCGAAACGCTTAGTTGCTCGTCGGGAAGATGGGCGATTCGGTCGCCGTCAAAAGCGTTAAGCTGCAAACGGAGGTCAACGTCCGCACGCTCGACCAATTCATCGCAGAACGCGAAAATATCCGAAGTGTCGCCCTGATACGATTGCGATAGCACCGCGCGTGCATCTTCTCGCAACAAAAGCGTGACGTTCAGCCGTCCTCGCCCGCTCGCAAGACGCAGTCTACCTCGCAGAAGGTAAACCGCTTCACTGGACCGTCCCGTCACTTCATCGAGAACTCTAACACCAGTGCGTTTCGACAAACGAAGTATCAACTGGTCACGCAAGTCAGCCGCCGCAGCACGTGTGTCTGTGTCGTCTGGTGCGTATTCGAATGGCTCAACAGCGATCGTTGGGACATCGCTTGAACTGGTTATGCCACTCTGCGATGGGCGCCACTGAAAACCATTGATCGGTAGAGCAATGTTCTTGAGTTTGAATGTGCCTGCATCATCGAATGAATTTGCCAGTTCTCCGGTAAGTTGACGATGAAAATCGTCAGACACCATCAGTCCGCCCGGCGGAGCCTCGGCTTGCAATCGCGCAGCAAGATTTACTCCGGCGCCATAAAAATCCGTATCGTCCTCTATGATTTCACCAATGTGCGCTCCGATGCGCAGTTTAATCACTGGATGCGTGGCAAGGTCTGTTTGAACCTCAATTGCGCACTGCACGCTGGCCGGAACAGAGGAGAATGCGATAATCCAACCGTCGCCCATTCGTTTGAGAACCTCGCCACCCAGCTCACGCGCTTTGGGCTCAAGGTGGATATTCTTGAGAGACTGTATCGCTGTAATGGTGGAGGCTTCATCCACGTCCATCAAACGGGAATAGTCGACCACATCAACTACCATTATGACAGCAAGCCGACTATGCATTATTGTCTGCTCCATCCTGAGAGGACAAGCTTGACCCTCCACATCAACTGCCGACTGGCAGAACACGACTGCTTACACAATTGATTCAATAGCCGACCACATCAACAGCCGAACTCGCGGCTAGGCGATATTCCAGCTTCCTTGAAAGTGAATGCTAGCGCATAGGTCTCCGACAATCCACGTCAACGAGTGGCTGGGCGAGAAATTCGCCAATGTCACCTCGTAGCCCTTCGCGTCAGTCCGGTGCGGCGCTCCAATCGGCGACCATCTAGGTGGAAAGCGGACCCTGTGCCGTTGATATCGGCGTACGAAAATGACCCATGGATATCGTGAGGTATCGCACTGTCGCCAAGCGAGAGGCTTGAGTCTCTTCTTTGATGGCTTGGTAGAAGGAGATTGTCGGCTGTCGATCTCATGCTTGCGGTCCAGCGGGACAGGCGCAGTCGTCACCCACCGATCGCCATGTCATTTCATATGCAAGACGACGCAGGCGCGGATCGGCAAATAAGGGCGGCCCGATTCGGACCGCCCTTGTCTCTTTGGTTCAGAAATGACTAGTGGTAGCTGCAGAACTTGCGGCCATGGCGCCAGAAGCAATCGCGGCCATAGTAGTGTGCGCCCCGATAGAAGCGGCGATGCTTGAACCGGAAATGGCGGCGGAAACCGCGATGGCGGAAGTGGCGACGACGGAAGCCGCGATGACGAAAGCCGCCACGGAACCGGCGAAACCCTCCACGGCGGAAACCACCGCGACGAAAACCGCCGAACCGGCGGCCAACTTTGATGATGTCGGCTTTAGCTTCTGTTGCCGCGGCAGCCGGCTTGGCGATGGACATTGCGGCGGAAGCAGGTGCGGCCAGGCCGATGGCCAGAGCAATTGCAGCGGCGGCGGCGAGGATGGATTTCTTGAACATTGTCTTGGGTCCTGGGTCTGGGTGTTGGGTTGGTGACCGACAGTCGTTGTCGGCCGTTGATGAACACACCTTGCCCGGCGGCCTTCAGTGCCGCTGTGAAGTCCGACACATGTGGATATTTTCTGATTCGTAGCCCTGTTCCATAGGCGGTCGTGGCGACAACTGCGCTGTCATTTATTGCGCCCGGTTGATCAGAACTGCAATCCTGCCCGCTGGAGCCCCTCCAAAAACCGTTCGAGCGCCGGCGGATCGTCGGTCCCGTAAGAGATTCCAAATCGGCGCGATCGACAGGATCTCCGGAACCAGTTTGACAGGCTCGAACTCGCCGGTCATCAGCCGAATACTTCCTGATCGGGCGACGTTTTTTGGTCGTGACGCCAACAGTGGATTTGCCAACCAGACGGTAACGTTGTCGCGGGATCGTCTCCAACAACGCACGGTCAGCACCAAGCGCTTTTCGGATTTCCGTTATGCACTGAACCAGGCTGTCTTCGGTGACATGCGTTTCTGACCAAACGGTTGAAAACAGCGTCTCCTTGGTCACGACCGCTCCTGGCGTAGCGGCCAGAGCGCGCAGGTCGTCCAACGCTTTTCGCCGTAGTCGAGCCCTGCCAGTCTGACCGGAGACGTCACCGGTTTCCAGGTCAAAGGTATCCGCGCCCACGTGGATTTGGTGGATAGCTCGCATGACTTTTCGTGCAACATTCGGAGCTGTATCGGGTTCGGCAGCTGGTGTTCGAGCAATCTATCCAAGTCGACAGCAGGTCGTGCTCGCGCACTGCCGCGCAATCCAAACTCATTCGATGCGATTGGAAAGGACACGCAGATGAAACTTATGCTGATTTTGGACTTGAACCGGTCGAGTTTGCAAGCAACGGGCGGCAAGTTCGCGCGAGGAGAAGACGTCGAATTGCAGGAAGGCGTCTCGCTATTGTCGCGTTGGCACGATCCGTCTTTTCGCAAAGCCTGGGTTGTCGTCGATGCGCCCGATGCCGTGGCCATTCGTCGGATCAGCTTGAGTGGACGACTCACGCGGTCTTCAATGACGAGGAAGTCGGCTCGGCCCTCCAGGCGACACTCTAGCCCAGGTACGTTTACGGCGCTTCCATCATCGGTTGGTGGAGACGTTGGCCGGGGCATTCGCAGGGCAGCTCTGCCGACCCGTTTTGGACCGCTTGCGGCCGAAGGCGGACATGCGTGGCTGTTTGACTATGCACTAAGGCGCTGGCGGCACGGTCGCTGCAAGTGATGGACGCTTCGACAATTCCTTGCGCCAAGCCTGCAAAGCCGGACGTTCCGGGGTCGAGTCCGCCAAAGTGTAAAGCGTCAAGGCGTCGAAGCCGCAATAGATGATCAGTTGCACCATGTTGATTCGGCCCTGCATCAACGGGTGGTCGACGAGTGTTTCCCATAGATCAGTTTGACGCGTATTCCGAGCTTTCTCATGAGCCAGAATTGAGGCTGAACGGTCCTCCTCCGGACGGCGGATTTCCCGAGCCAAGACACTGATGCCTTCCATCGTTGAACGAGCGAGGCCGAGGAGACGCGTATATTCCCAAGTCGGAGAGTGGTAGTCCCAGGCTAGTGGAGGTCCGTTGCCGATCGCGTCAAAGTAGGCACAGATGAGCTGGGAGTCTTCAATGCCACGGCCATCGTCCAGGCCAAGGTAGGGCACACGGCCCGACGGTGTGATGGCATAGTATGGTGAGTTGGTCTCACGCGTGCGGGCACGACAGACTTCGACGCGGTCTTGCAGGTTGTGCTCAAGCACGGCCGCTCGGGCCATCCGGGCATAGGGTGAGGTCATGGTTACGTGTAGTTTCATGATCGATACCGTCATCCTGTAATGTTGGCTGGCGTCAGGCTGCCTCAATCGAGGCCGGCTCGGTCGAGCGTACGTTCTCGCACGAGTTCGCCGATCTGCTGGCATGGAAAACGGAGCCTGTGCGGCAGGGCAAGCGACGCCGAATGATGGACTGGCATCAAGCAAAAGCGTACAACGTCGCATCAGCGTCACCGTTCAGGCTGCACCACCTTTGGCTGTGGGCTCATCAAAATCAGGCTGGCGTTATCGATCGAGACGGGGAGGACATTGATGGCACGACTCGAAGATTTCGGCGAGCCGCTGCGCAGCCGCCTGGAGCAACTCGAATGCGCGGGCTTCGCGGATGCGCCCTGGAGCAGCGCAAAACCGATGAACGAGAGGCGCGTCGCGATCGTGTCGACGGCCGGCCTGCAACGACGCGGCGACCGGCCGTTCGATCTCGGCTCTGCCGACTTCCGGGTCATTCCCGGTGATACGCCGGCACGTGAAATCGTCATGAGCCACATCTCGACAAACTTCGACCGGTCCGGTTTTCAGGCGGACATCAATGTTGCCTTGCCCATCGATCGCCTCAGAGAACTCGCCGACAATGGCACCATCGGCTCGGCCGCCGGTTATCATTATTCCTTCATGGGCGCGACCGATCCGACGCTGATGAAGGTGCATGCCGAGCGTATGATCGCATTGATGAAGGATGACGGTGTCGATACGGCCCTGCTGGTGCCGATATGACCGTTCTGCACGCGCGCCGTGGGCGGGCTGGCACATGTCATCGAGAGCGCTGGGATCGCAACGACGCAGATCAGCCTCATCCGGCTGCACACCGAGAAATTGAGCCCACCACGCGCTCTCTGGGTTCCGTTCGAGTTAGGCCGGCCCATGGGGGAACCGGATGACGCAGCGTTTCAGCACCGCGTATTGGCCGCGACGCTCGACCTGCTCGACCGCGACACCGGGCCGGTGATCGCCGACTATCCTGAGGAGGCTGGGGGCACAACGGACGACGGGATGGAAGGCTGGGTTTGCCCGATGCCGGCCCGCGCGTCGCCTAATGCCGCCGAAGACCCGGCGGCCACCCTGCTGGCGGAGATTGCCTCACTCAGACAATGGCACGACCTATTCCAAGAGCGCCGCGGGCGAACGACGGTCGGAGCTTGTCCCGTCGAAGTCGAAGATATTGCCAGGGGATTGGTCGCAATGCTGGACGGCAGCACGGACGCCGGCAGGATTGGTGGGCTCGATCCAGCACAGTTCGTCAAACTTGGCAGCGAAGACATCAAGGCGTTCTACACTGAGGCGGCGTTGGCCATGCCCGGCAGCAAGTCCTCTCAGGAGATTGCAGACTGGCTGTGGGGCGAAACGGAACTGGCGCGCGTGCTGTTCGCGTTGAAGAACACGTGCATCGAAAGCGATGACCCGAAGCTGCAAACCGTCGGCAACGTGGTCCTGGTACCTCGTTCGCAACAGCACCGAGAATCGAACGTGCTTTCGGAGCAGCGCTTCAGCTCGATGAGCTGATGAGAGGCCGTACGGCCGGCGCACGCGGTCCTGATCTGCTCGCAATTGTGGCGAAAGCCGAGGCGTTGGATTGAAGACGATTGCTTCTGGCCCACTTTTGTCGAGCCGGCTTCAGCTGTCCATAGACGCCACTGCTGACGATTTCGAGCGTTTCGCGATGGTCCAGTTTTACACCCGAGAGACATCATCGCTGAAGGTCGCCAGCGATTCTCGGGCTTATTCTGGTTGGCATCTGATCGTTTAGCGCCACTGACCGCTGCTTCAAGGCTCGTTGTTGCACTTGGACCTCGACGGCCCAGCCATCCGCTCTCTTGCCCAGTTGCATCGCCAGGTGCAGAATGTCGCACCTAACCCATGCTGATCGGAGATGTAACAGCCGCGCGTGTAGCGAAAGGAGCGCACGATGACCGTGATTGCAATGACCCGCGAAATGGGAACGCTAGGCAAAGATGTGGCGGCAGGCGTAGCCGAGAGATTGGGTATCGAAGTCGTCCATCATGAACTTGTCGAGAGACAACTGGCCGAGCGACTAGAGACGACGGAGAGCGCTGTCCATCGATTTCTCGAGGGTGAAGCTTCAATGTGGGAGCGTTGGAAAATAGATTCCAAGAAACTCTCACGCTTCACTGCTGTAGATATTCTTGAATTGGCTACACGTGGCAATGTCTTGATCCGCGGTTGGGGGGCCGCACAACTGTTACGTGATGTGCCACACGTGATTTGCGTGCGAATTTGTGCACCTATGTCGAATCGAGTTGATGAAATGAGACGGCGACTGAAGCTCGACCGGGCCGACCTTGCGCAGCGCGAAATCGAGCGGAGCGATAACGCCCATGCACGAACGGTACAAAGACAATTCCAGACGGACTGGACAGACCCAACCGGTTACGACCTTGTTATCAACACCGGCTTCGTACCGATCGAAACTGGCGTTGCGATTCTCCAGCAACTCGCAAAGAGCGGTGCCTACGAAGCGACGGAGAGCTCCAGGGCGCAATTGCAGGACAAGCTTCTCGAAGCCCAGGTTCAGACAATCGTCGATGAGCACGCAAGCGACTCTCCAACCGGCACCAGCGTTGGCGTACGTGTCGCCGATGGCAACGTTGTTCTTGATGGGGCAGTCGGTGGCGGCGACTCCATTCGTCGCGCAATTTCGGAGATCGAGAATATCGACGGCGTGACTTCAGTCACCAACGAGACTGTGTCTGTCCCATGGGGGTACGGACCGTAGTTACTGTTGCCGGTTTGACGGCATTCCCGACGCGACGCTTCGCCAACCTCGCAGGTCGGCATCGCAGCCAGCGAATTGGCTCTTAGCTTGCCATTCGGAACTAATCCTTACCGGTCCGATTAAGCGATGCGCCCACCCGCATCCGCCGTCCCGAGTTTTCAATCGGGTAGCGGTTTGTGGTCCCTGCCTATTCTCGACAGAGTACACTTCAGCTGTTCTGAGGCCCGAATGGTGCCTCACTTGCAGGGGAGACCGTCAACGTCTGGAGACGGATATGAGGTAGCCGCGACCATAATTCGTGTCAGTATCTCGAGTGTAGACAAGCTCGCCTATTGCCCATGGCGGATTTCTTTGTGGCCGGTAGGTGGTGTCGGGTCGATGAATCCGCGGAACGCATCCGACATCGAGCCACCAACTGAGGCTCGGCTCTAGTTTGCACAGGAACTTCAACGGCCGTCTGTGGTTGCCCGTCGACATTCTACCGCTAGATCAGCCGCCCGAGGCAGTGGTGTGTTCCGTGCAAGAGACAACGGCCAGATTGCTCAGGCAATTTTCTTGTTTCAGCATATCCGTGATCTCACCAACCCGCTCGTCGAACATCAAAATGAATGCTGCATAATTGTCTCTCGGAACAGACGAAGACGGTTTTCTAGCGTCTTCGAACGCCGCATCGTTGATCTCGCAATTGCTTCGGCATTGCCCGACCAAGACAAGGAAGCCGAGATGAAGGTTTTTTTTGCCCCGAACTCCCGTGCCGTTCGCACAGTCTGGCTGCTGGAGGAAATTGGCAAGCCGCATGAGCTGGAGCGGTTCACGCTCGGCCAGAAAGAAATGCGTGGTCCCGAATACGCCAAGATCAACCCGAATGGCCGCGTGCCGACGCTGGTTGACGGCGACACGACGATCACGGAAAGCACGGCGATCGCGCAGTATCTGGGCGCGAAGTATGCACCGGAACTGACCCCCGGCCCGGATGCCGCAAACTTTGCAACCTATCTGCAATGGCTCCACTACGCGGAGGGCATGATCATGCCGCCGATCAACAACTATGTGGTTGAGACGATCCTACTGCCGCCTGAACGCCGCAACGATGAAATCGCTGCGCGCGCGTTGAAGCTGCTCAATCGCACGCTCGGCGCTGCCGAGGCGCACATGGAAGGGCGTGAATTTCTCGCCGGCGACTTCACTGTCGCTGACACGATCACGGGGCACGCCATTATCATGTCCCGTCGTCTCGGCGCCGATTTCAGTGAACGCCCGAACCTATCAGCCTATGCCGACGGCTAGAAGCGCGTGACGCATTCGAGACCGCGGACACCGCTTGACGTTCCGGTTGGTCAAACAGTGAACGAGCTCAGCAGAAAGTCGCGAGGACTAAGCTTTGGATAAAGAACGCCCCCATTGCCTTGTAATCGGCGTCGGCCCCGGCACAGGTCTTGCCTGCGTTCGCCGGTTCGTCGACGAAGGCTACAAGATCTCGATGATCGCGCGCCATGAAGGCCGCCTTGAAAGCTGGGCGAAGGAAATACCCCATACGGTTGGGTATCCGACCAATCTCACCGACCTTGCTCATTCGCGCGCGACCTTGGAGCAGATCAAGGCAGAGCAGGGGTTGCCCAGGGTCATTATCTACAACGCCTCGCTGGCTACCTTCGCGCACTACAGCGAGCTTGATGTCGCGGACTTCGAGCGCAACTTCCGCGCCAACACAACGGGGCTGCTGGTCACTGCGCAAGTCTTCGGCCCGGACATGGTCGAGGCTGGCGGCGGCTCGATCGTCATAACCGGAAACACGAGCGCCCGTCGCGGCATACCACGTTTTGTCGGCTTCGCCCCGACGAAGGCCTCGCAAATGATCCTGGGCGAGAGCCTCGCGCGGGAGCTGGGGCCAAAGAACGTCCACGTAGCGTATGTCATGATCGATGCGATGATCGACATGCCGATGGTTCGCAAGCGTTTGCCGGATGAACCTGCGGAGAGCTTTGCACAACCCACCGACATTGCCGGTGAAGTGTTTCATATCGCCCATCAGCCGCGGTCGACTTGGTCCTACTTGCATGAGATCCGGCCTTTCGGAGAAAAATGGTAACCTCATCATCGGCAAGGTGACGCCGACGGCAAGCAATCGAGTGCGGCGATCACGATGGATAGAACAGACTGGCCCTTGGCCGCCTTCGTGCAGGAGCAGGGCGTCCGGCCCGCGCCGTTCGCAAGTCGTCGAAGCGCCCGAACACGCTCTCCAGTGTGCCGGACGTCCCTGCGGCTATGACAACGAGGTTCGCGCGGCTCGCCTGGCGTTGGATCGACGACCGGAGTTCCAGGAGACATTGGTGAGCAAGGCATGAGCGAAATTGTTGCGGACGTCGTCATCGTCGGAGGCGGCATGGCTGGACTGGTTGCCGGTGCGCGCGCAGGCGAACTCGGTCTGTCGGTGGTTGTCCTGGAACGTGGGTCGGAGCCGCATTATCCGTGCAACACGCGGTGGTCAGGAGGCGTGCTTCATATCGCTTACACCGACATCATGGCCGATAGCGATCGGCTGTTGAGCGCGATCGAACGGGGCAGCGACGGCACGGCAGATCAATCGCAGGCGGGCGCTATTGCGACCAACGGTGGCCGGTTTATTGAATGGCTGCAGGAACACGGCACGTCGTTTGTGCAAACCAACGTTGAATGGCAACAGCTCATTCTCGCACCGATTCGCAATATTCGCGGCGGCCTGGATTGGAAGGACCGCGGCCCCGACCAATTACTCGACCGGCTGACGAAAGCAGTCAGACACCGTGGCGGGCAGCTTGTGTTGGGCGCGCGAGCTCATTCCTTGGTAATGAATGCTGGACGCTGCAAGGGTGTTACGGCTGACGTTGGTGGCAAGACGCGAACGTTTGCTGGTCATGCCGTCGTGCTTGCAGACGGCGGCTTTCAAGCCAACCTCGAGCGCCTTGCGCGCCATGTTGCGCCGAAGCCCAGGCAGGTGAAGCAGCGCGGTGCAGCAACCAGCTTCGGCGATGGCCTTGCCATGGCTGAGGCCGTCGGCGCGGGCGTGACAGCGCTCGACAAGTTCTACGGACATCTGCTTGGCCGTGACGCATTCGGCAACGACGATGTCTGGCCGTATCCAGAGGTCGACGCGCTCGCGTGCGCCGGCATGCTGGTCAATCGCAGCGGGCGGCGATTTCTTGATGAAGGCGGTGGCGGAATAGTATTGGCCAACGCGCTTGCGAAAAGTGATGACCCGCTGGGCGCAACGATCATTTTTGATGCTGCGATCTGGAACGGTCCGGGCCGGTCGGCGCGCATCCCTGCCAATCCCGCGTTGACCGACGCGGGAGGCAAGCTGTTCGTGGCCGATCGAATCGAGGAACTCGCCGAGATGGCCGGACTGTCACCGACGCACTTGGTTGCCTCCGTAAGATCCTACAATGACGCGCTAGCGTCGGGTTCGCTCGGCTCACTGTCACCTCCACGAACCACGCAGAAGTATGAGGCTATGGCGATAGCAGCCCCACCATTTCACGCCATTCCGGTCTGCGCCGGCATTACCTATACGATGGGCGGCGTATTGGTCGACAGCTGCTCTCGCGTGGTGAAGCCCGATGGAACAGTCATAAGCGGGCTTTACGCTGCCGGCTCGATCACCGGCGGACTGGAAGGCGGTGCCAATGCCGCCTATGTCGGCGGGCTTGCAAAGGCGGGGGTCCAAGGCCTGTTGGCCGCTGAAACCATTGCCCAAGTGCACGGCACTACAGTGTAATAACGCAATCCCTCATCTGACATTCGAATGCTACCGTTCGTAGGTGAACGATGCGCCACGGCCCAAAGCGGTTCGGCGTCTTCACCTCTGAACGGCCGACGCTGCCTTCAATAATCCATTCTTGCCACGACGGTTGACGTTCTGGAGAAGATGCAGGTCCAGTACGAGATATCGACAACGCCCTGTTCTTCTGCCTGTGACTTGGTCAGGGGGCGATCGAAGTGCGCGTTTGTTTGCGTTTAACGAACGTCAGCGCCTTGTTCAGTTTTGTCGCGGCGGGACATCTGCTGTCCCGGGTGGCGAGCTAGAAAAGTGTTCCCTAGCGCTTACAATTGTCCGTTCGTTCACCAACAATGCCATGATCATGCCGCTCACCAGGATGACGCCGGCAAGTAGAAACGACAGGGCGCCAAAACCGAACTGCGCCACCAATACGCCGCCGATTGCTGCGCCTGCTGCGGTGCCACCCCAATTCGTGCAAGAGATCAGTCCCGCGAGAGTGCCGCGGTAGGCGCCGCCCGTCTCGGAGAATAGGATGGCAAGGATGGTGGTAACGGGCAGGATCAACAGCACGAAAAAACCGGCAATAGCCACTGACAACCATATGGTTCCGGTGGCGTGGAATAGAAAAACACCGGGCAGTGTTGCCGACAGCAATAACACGGCGACCGTGGCAAGGCGTTTCGATCCGCGACCAATCCAGCTGGCCAAGAGCGGCGCCGCTGTCGCCCACAGCGCAACGATCGCCACCGGCCAAGCGACATCCGCGGTGCCCAATTTGTATGTCACGATTAGGAAGGCCGGAAAGAAAGTGATTATCACGCCCCAAGCGACACGAGACAAAAAATTTGTGCTTGCGATGCGCCAGGTTAAGGGCGGCGCCGCTACCCACCGCAGTCGCCCAAGTAGGTCAAGACGAGCGCCTTGAGAAAGTTGGCGCGGAACGAGCAGGAACAAGAATGCTGCAGCCAACAGCAAGAGCAAGCCTACCGCAAGGAACGGGAAACGCCACCCGGCGACGTCGGCCAGCAGGGCTGCGAGCGGAACGCCCAAGACACTGCTCACCCCGGGCGTTGCAATCAGGATTGCTATTGACTTGGGCTGGCGCTCCTCGGGCAGCAAGTCTCCCACGAGTGCAATGCAGGTGGGAGGAACCATTCCTCCTCCGACCCCGAGCAGAACACTGAAGGCAGCTACTAGGGCAAAACTGGGAGCCAGACCGATGCCCAAAGATCCCATCGCCAGGAGACAAACACCCAAGAGAAGTATCGGCCTGCGACCGTAGGCATCGGAAAATGGTCCGACAACTATTGCCGTCAGTGCCCAAGTTGAGGCCGCGGCAGTTACAAGCTGACCTACCACGGGAACAGAGGTTTCGAGCGCTGCGGCCATGTCAACGAGCAGCGGTCCAGGCATAGTGACCGCAGTGACAGTCGCGAAGATTGCAAAAGACATGCTTGCCAGGAGCAGCATCGAGCCACTTCCTGCGATCGCGTTGTCTGTCATGGTTGCTTGCTTCCCTTGCAACGCCTTGCAGCGGCCTATGTGGAACTCCAGCCGCCGCATGGTCAAGTTGCGTGCCTTCAACTGAGGAGGGCGTGCTTTTGGATTGCTGGTCATCTGATCCGGAGGTTGGTTCGGAGAAAGTGATCGCCATGCCGACCCGCCGGATCGCTTGATCGGCCGCTTACGGGGCGTGCTGCGAATCGGCGTGGCCTGATGCAGCGAGGTTCGTTTCTGGCGCTGGAGGGCTTCGTATGCCTTCAGGTGTCGCCACTGCCTGACGGTCAACTACGACCAGAGCCGATGGGGATTTCGGAAAGGAGATGTCTGCAAAGTGAACATCACCTCATTCGCATGGCCTGACACGCAAACGAGTGGTGCTCCAAACGCCGCGCGATCATTCATCGTTCAACACCCCCGCTGATATTAGATTGTGGATATAGGTAACACGCGAGAGCGAGAGTTATACGAGCTGGGCCTGGGCCAGTTGAGCCGGATGGCTTTGACCGCTATGTTTCGAAAGTGGGATGAGGCGATCAAGTCGAGGTAGCATGGCAAGACTTACGGATTTCGACGAAATCGGACAGGACTACTACAAGTCCATGCCGATGCCGGTGTTTTCGGAGACGCCCTGGGTCGCGCCGAAGCCAATTGCGCAAGCGCGCGTTGCGATTATCTCAACCGCCGGTCTGCAAAGGCGAGGCGACCGCCCCTTTTCTGTGAATTCGGCGGATTACCGCTTGCTGCCGAGTGACACGCCTGCAGCCGATCTCGAGATGAGCCACATCTCGATCAACTTCGACCGAAGCGGCTTTCAGCAGGACCACAATATTGCGTTGCCGATCGACCGGCTTAATGAGTTTGCCGCCGAAGGCAAAATCGGTTCGGTGGCTTCAATCCATTATTCGTTCATGGGAGCAACGCATCCGGACAAGCTTGAGCATGCCGCCGCTAAACTCGCCGGCGTTCTCAAGCAGGATCAGGTTGACTCAATCTTGTTGGTGCCGATCTGACCGGCTTGCACGCGCGCCGTGGGCGGGCTTGGCCACTACCTCGAACGTGCCGGTTTCGCGACCGCCGGCATCAGTTTGATCCGCTTGCATACGGAAAAGATCCGTCCACCGCGTGCGCTGTGGGTGCCATTCGAACTAGGTCGTCCGTTCGGCGTCCCGCATGACGTTGCATTCCAGTCGCGTGTCCTGCAGACCATGCTCGATCTATTCGAGGCGCCAGAAGGCCCTGTATTGGTGGACTACCCGGAGGAAGCACAAGGCAGTGGGGCCGACGGCATGGAAGGACTTGCGTGCCCGATCCGGTTTGATGCGCCAAGTGTCGAAGAGGTGACACTGGAGACGGCTGTGCTGCGGGAAATTCAGGAATTGCAGCCCTGGTATGATCTGGCATTCGAACGGCGACAACGGACAACGGTTGGCGTCAGCGGATTGGACATCGAAGAAGTCGCTCGAACGCTGGCAAGCTGGCTCACATCGTCGCCACCAACAGAGATCGTCAATGGTCAAACGCCGGCTGCCATGCTGAAACTCGCCGTCGAAGATTTGCGAGCATTCTATTTCGAGGCCGCAGCGGGCCAGCCTCAAGGTGATGCAATTGGTAGTAAACAGTTGGCGGATTGGTTCTGGGAGGAAACGTCTGCTGCAAAGCTGTTCCTGGCCCTACGGGATCGGCTTATTCCTGATGATGACCCGGCACTGCAAATGCTGGGACACAACAGCGTAGTGCCTCGCGAGCAATGGACCCGTTTTGGAATCGATGACCGGTGGTGGCATTCGCGCTAAAGCCAATCGCGAACGGGGAACCTGTACCAACTCCCCGCGACGGACCAATCTAGAAGCCGATAAACGGCGTATGGAGTCTCGCAACGTTCATTGGGCTCGTGCTCCCCAGCAACCGGACAACGGCAGTTGGCCTGCAGCCAAGTCAATACACTGGCGACGATACCTTTGTTTCCGAACGAGTATGAGCAACTCATCCGGGGCAGCGCTGAGCCGAGCAGAAAGGAGAAGCGGTGGTTGGATCAAACAGTCATCAGATTGAGATTGTGAAACGACATCCGCTGATCGGTGCCGAAGTGCACGGTGTTGATCTCGGCCATCCAATCGATGACGAAACGTTCGAATTCCTGCATCGCACGTGGATGGAGCACTTGTTGCTGATCTTTCCAGAGCAGGGAATTTCGGACGAAGCGCACATCGTGTTTGGCGAGAGATTCGGAAAGCTGGAAATCCACCCCTCCATGGCGCATCGCTCCTCGCGCTACAAAGAGATCTACCGAGTGTCGAATGTTGATGAGGCAGGCAACCTCATCCCTCCCAAGGAAACGTCTTGGCAATACCTCAGCCAATCATGGCGCTGGCACACGGACAGTTCGTTTCGGGAAATACCGAGCAAAGGATCCATCCTGCACGGAATTGAAACGACCAACGAGGGCGGCAATACGCTCTTCGCCAATATGTATGCGGCCTACGATGCACTTGATGAGGCGACAAAGAAACTCATCCAAGGCCTGAGTGTCATCCATGATCACGACTACATCCTGAGCCTGTCTCCGGACCTCGCGAAAAAGAAGGACAAGGGCAGCTACGATCCGCTGCCGCCGGTGGCGCATCCACTTGTGCAGTTGCATCCAGTGACCAAGCGGCGCTGCCTGTTCCTGTCACCGCATACGATGGTCAACATCGAGGGAATGGACGCGAAGGAGGGGCGCGCGCTGCTCGATAAGCTCATTGCGCACGCCACCTCCGATCAATTCGTCTACACTCATGTCTGGAAGAAGGACGACATAGTCATGTGGGACAACCGATGCACGATGCATTCCGTTGAACCATTCGACAACACGTCCGTGCGGCGGATCATGCATCGCGTCACGCTGGTCGGTGAGACCCGTCCGAGACCGGCCTGATCTCACGGCGCCGCTACTACGAGCTTGCCAATTCAATCGAGAAGATGACCGGCGCTGTGCTCTTCTGGAGAAATTGTCCGATATCGCTCCACTCTTTCACTAGCACCTGTGTGATGCCGATCGACATGTTCTCGACATCCTCGGTCGACCGTGATTGCCTACCGCTCGATTCTGTTCCTTGATCCAACACGACGAAGCAAGTCATGGCCGAAAAACGCGTTCTGTGTTCCTCATGTGACATCTATTGCCAGGTGCTCGTGGAGACGAACGGTGCCGAAATCTTGCGCGTGAAGGCGCTCGACACTCGACCGGGGTATGCCAACATCTGCATGAAGGGCGTGCATGCGCCGGCTGGGTTCAACCATAAGGATCGCGTGCTGTACCCTTTGCGGCGAAAGGGAGATCGCGGTTCCGGCGAATGGGAGCAGGTCTCCTGGGCAGCTGCGATGGACGATATCGCCGAGCGCCTGCGACGCACGGTCGATGCCTTTGGCCCGGAGGCGTTGGCCGTCGCGACCAGTTCGTGGAATACGCAAACCGATAACGGCATGGGCCGCAGGTTTATGAATTTGCTTGGCTCGCCCAACTGGATCTCCGGCGTTGCGCTCTGTGCCGGAAACACGGCAGCGATCAACCGTATGGTTTATGGTTGGTTCCCCTACCCAGACTTCACCAAGACGAATTGCGTTGTCCTGTTCGGTCACAATCCAAAACCGCATTCATGGACGCCGGTTTACAATTCAATTGTCCGCGCACAAGAGCGCGGTGCCAAACTGATCGTCTTGGACCCGCGCCGGTCGGAAAGCGCTGAGCGTGCCGATATCTGGTTGCCACTCAAGGTCGGTACCGATGCCGCGATGGCATTTGGATGGCTCAAGGTCATTGTGGACAACGGTCTTTATGACAAGTCGTTTGTCGATAAGTGGACCATCGGATTTGACCGGCTTTGCGAACGCGTTGACGAATTCTCGCTTGATCGCGTGGCCAAAATCACAGGCGTCGCGCCTGACAAGATCGAAGAGGCTGCGCGGCTCTACGCAGCCAGTGGCCCGGCCGTCATTCCCTGGACGCCAATTACGGATCAACAGCGCAATTCCACCTCGGCAATTCGCTTGCAGTGCACGCTGCGCGCCATCTGCGGATACATCGATGTTCCCGGTGGTGAGGTTCTGCACGGCTTTCATCCCAAGATTGTTTCGGAGTCAGAACTCGAACTGCACGACGCGCTCCCTGATACCCAGAAGGCAAAGCAACTTGGTGCCGGCAAACATCCCGCCTTCACCTACCGCGGCATCGCGGCCCTCAAGCAACCGACAAAAGAAGTTTGGGGCCATGACTATGCCAACCTTGTATCGGGGTCTTACATGGCCAATCCGTCCGCCGTGTTCCGGGCGATGGCCGATGGCGACCCTTACCCAGTCAAAGCACTCATCACGCTTGGCAACAATACGCTGCTGGGCTTTGCCAATATGCAGCTCATTCACCGGGCGTTCATGAACCAGGACTTGATCGTGGCACATGAGCACATCAAAACACCGACCGCTCAACTTGCCGACTACATTCTGCCGGGTGATGCTTGGACGGAACGTCCGGCCATCGCAGATGGCTTTGGCTGGACTTCGATCTATCGCTCCTCGCAGCAGGCCGTGTTGCCGCCGGGCGAAGCCCGCGGGGTTTATGACTTCTGGCGTGAGCTGGCCATGCGCTTTGGTTTCGAGGAGCACTTTCCTTGGCACGACGTCAACGAACTGCTCGACTATAGGTTGGCCGGGCTCGGCATGAGCTTCGACACATTCGCCGATGAGCACGCGTATCATGTCGACAGCTTCAAATTCAGAAAATACGAGACGACAGGTTTTGCGACACCCTCGGGCAAAGTGGAACTGGCATCATCTATTTTGGGCGAATTGGGCTTTGATGAGCTGCCCTATTGGAGAGAAGAGCCGGAGATGTTTCGCGAAGAGCCGCTGCGCCTTTTTACAGGAGTACGCGAAGACCCATTCTTCCAAACGGGGCATCGTCACATTGCCCCATTGCGCGAACGTGCGCCGGAACCGCTGATGTACCTGAACCCGATCACCGCCGAGCAGTATGGCCTCGCCGGCGGTGACATGGCCATTGCCACAACGGCGCAAGGCCGGGTCACGATGAAGGTTGCCGTGCGCGACGATATGCCGGAACGACTGGTCCGCATCCCGCATGGCTGGTGGTTGCCTGAGGAGCCGGGGACGATCGACGGACTTTCGGGTGCATGGGAGATGGCCGACGCCCAGCTTTGCCGTGACGACGATGACTTCCTCGATGCCGAGCAAGGTATTCCCCATCTGAAAGGTATTCCTTGCCAGCTGTTCACAGCCTGACGTTCACGTCAAAGAACGGCGTTGCCGATGAAGTGGCCGACGTGCAGTCAATGCGGTCAGACTTTCCGAGGGACATCGTTTCATGGCCGACGCTCAATCACAGCGCATGCAACTGCTGCTGGAAGCACCAATCCCGAAATTGCTGTGGCGATTGGCGGCGCCGAATGCGGTGGCGACGCTGATATTGACCTTCGTCACGCTTGCCGATGCATGGTTTGTCGGGTGGCTTGGCACTGGTGCCTTGGCCAGCCTAGCAATTGTGTTTCCGTTTCAAACGCTATTGCAGATGATGGCTGCGGGCGCAATTGGAGGCGGTGTAACGTCCGCATTGGCGCGCGCCCTCGGTGCTGGCGACGAGATTCGCGCGAATTCGATCGCCTGGCATGCGATCTTGATCGGAGGCGGCTTGTCGCTAGTTTACGTTGTTGGTTTAGGGGTGTTCGCAAGACCGATATTCGCAATGTTGGGAGGGGAGGGGGATGTGCTGAGCGGGGCCGTCGCGTATGCCCAGATTGCGTTCGGCGGCGCGACGGTGATGTGGTTGTTCTATGTTTCTGCGGCCATCCTGCGCGGCACGGGGGACACCAAAACGCCGGCCCGGGGCATGATCGTGAGCAGCATTGCGCAGATCGCCTTGTCGGGTGTGTTGACGCTTGGTGCCGGCCCGGTCCCGGCATTCGGGGTGGTGGGACCGGCAATAGCGATTGTCGTTTGCCAGGGACTTACCGCACTCTATTTTCTAACTCATCTGTTTAATGACAAGTCTGGCCTCAACATTCGGCCCCATGCTCCAAGGTGGCCACCGTTCGCCGATATCATGCAAGTGGGCGGAATTGCACTGCTCAACAGCGTGACGATGGCGGGGACCGTTATTGTCGTTACCGGTTTCATCGGCCACTACGGGACGGCTGCACTCGCGGGATATGGGCTAGGTGGTCGTTTGGAACTAATGCTGGTGCCGATCGCCTTTGGCATTGGCGCAGCACTGACCGCTGGAGTTGGAGCAAATTTCGGCGCCGGGCAGTATGCGAGAGCTCGGCGCATTGCCTGGGCCGGTGCGTTCGTTGCCATGCTCATTACAGGGGCCATTGGATTGGCTGTCTGGCTAGTGCCCGATTTTTGGCTCGGCCGGTTTACCGCGGATCTTGAAGCGTATGCTTATGGCGCTCATTATCTTGGCATTGCAGGACCGTTCTACGGATTGTTCGGCGCCGGCATGGCTCTTTACTTCGCCAGCCAGGGTACAGGGCGGTTACTCCTTCCAGTCTTGGTCAGTGTCACACGGATCGCGATGGTCGGTTTGGTTGGTTGGCTGGCGATAGTCCAGACATGGGACGTCTCTGTGGTGTTCATCGCCGTCGCCGCAGGATTGGCCCTTATCGGCATCGGTCAGGCACTGTGTTTGTTCAGCCCCGCATGGCGGCCTGACAGGTATCTCGCGGGTCCGTTAAAAGTTGCGGCCGACTGAGCTGCTCGCGTTGATGAGTTCATTAAGGCGAAAAGCATAACCATCGGGGCCTTCGCAGAGCCCAGCATGGCGTGGCATGTATCAAGAAAATCGGCAGGAGTAACAAAAGCATGATCGACCTATATACCGCACCAACACCTAATGGTTGGAAGGTCGCGATGGCTCTTGAAGAGTTAGCGCTGGAGTATACCGTTCATTCTATCGACTTGGCCGCCGGTGAGCAGCATGCATCCTCCTTTGTTGCCATGAATCCGAACGGTCGCATCCCGGTGATTGTTGACCAGGCGGCGGATCGGCTCACGATTTTCGATTCCAATTCAATCCTCTTCTATTTGGCCGAGAAAACCGGTCGCCTGTTGCCAGCTTCGGGGCCGGCACGTCATGATGTCATGCAGTGGCTCATGTTTCAGGCAAGCGGCATAGGACCGATGCAAGGACAGGCTGTCACGTTCGAGCGTTACTTTCCCGAAGATGTGCCGGCCGCCCGCACGCGCTATCACAATGAAACGCGCCGGCTTTATGCCGTTCTTGATGCGCGCTTAGCAGATCGCGAATGGCTGGCCGTCGATTTTTCGATCGCCGATATCTCCAACTGGTCCTGGATCCGCAGTCATCGCTGGGCGCGTGTGCCGACCGATGGCCTGCCGCATCTGGAGCGATGGATGGAGCAGCTTCGGGCGCGGCCAGCCTGCGAACGCGGCCTCAACATTCCGCCTTCGCCTGGCCGTGCCGATGCCGTGAAGTCCCTTGGCAGCGCGATGACCACGACATGAAGGCGGCTCTCGTATAAGCGAGATTGTCGTTGCCGCCTGCCGTTGCGTCCGTCGAGTTACGCTGATTTCCTGCGATCTCGACAATCGATGTCTGGTTACGCAGGTGGGTGCACATGGCGGTGGCCGAATGGAGAGTTAGCGGTGCAGTGCGGCTGGTTGGGCTGGCACGCAACGTTATTTGCGCTTGCTCCCGAGCACTCTGGCTAAACGCGCGGCAGTCGATCGAATAGAGGCTTCATCGAAACTGGCGTATCCCAGAACCAGTCCTTGCCGAAGGGGCGTGCCGGCAAAGTAGGTGGAAAGCGCGGAGGCTGTGATGCCTGCTGCACCGGCACGTTCCGCAGCCTCAATGTCCGTCATTCGCTCGGATAGCATCGGCGTAAAATCAGCGACAACATGCATGCCGCCTGAGGTCGACTCGACGTGCAGCAAGCCGTCTGCATAGTGTTTCAGCGTCGAGACCAGCACGCGCTGGCGCTGGGCATAGAGGCGTCGCATGCGGCGAATGTGGGTTGCAAAACCGCCCGTTTCCATGAAACGTTGCAGTGCTGGCTGTGCCAGGAGAGAGGCGCGCGCGCCGGTCGAGCCTATGACGCGACCTGCATTGCTCAGCAGTCGCCTCGGCAGGACCACGAACCCAAGGCGCAAAGACGGCATCAGTACTTTCGAGAAGCTCCCCACGTATATCACGCATTCCTGGTCATCCAGGCTCATCAGCGCCGGCAGCGGCTGGCCGACGAACCGGTATTCGCTATCAAAGTCATCCTCGATGATCAGGCCTCCTCTGCGGCCCGCCCATTCCAGGAGCTCGAGACGGCGCGCCAATGGCAGGGTCATCCCCATGGGAAACTGTCGTGACGGGGTCACAACGACAGCACTGGCATTGCGGGCCTTCTTGCCGCGGAACTGGATGTCAAAACCATTCTCGTCGACCGGGACAGGCTTGAACATCATGCCGTTTGCCGAGAGCGCATTGCGCAAGACATGGTGTCCGGGTTCTTCCACCAAAACGGTATCGCCTTCAACCAACGCTGTCTTGGCAATCAGCTCGATGGCGTCAGTCAGGCCGGAAGTAATGACGATTTGCGATGGTGCGCATTCGACGCCGCGCCAATCCTTGAGATGGGACGCAATCGCGCGGCGCAGAGGTCCCCAGCCGAATGGGTCTGGCTTGGCCAGCAGAGCGGGTTCCGGCGCACGCCAGACTTGGTCGATCAGGCGTGCCCAGTCCCGGTACGGAAAACTCTCGAGGTCTGGCGCCGAGGTTTCGAACGGCCTCAGAAGCCTCGGCGCTGGAAGATCATCATCGATCGCATCGTGCGAACGATGATCCAAACTGAAGGTGTAGTCGGGAAGATCAGCGGCAACATAGACGCCGGAGCCATGCCGTCCTTCTGCATATCCTTCACTGATTAACTGATCGAACGCCGTTGTCACCGTTACCCTGGAAACGGACAATTCGTCCGCGAGCATCCGGCTTGAGGGAAGGCGTTCGCCGGCCCCGAACCGGCGCTCAAGGATCAGCTTGCGAAATTGGCTGGCCAACTGCCCATGCAATGGGTCCTTGAGATCTCGATCGAGCGAGATCGACAGAATAGCAGCACTTGAAGTGGACTGAATCATTTTCCACTAATTGGATATTTTACCATGCCAGTCAAATGGGCAATATTCGGCTCAGCGATTCATTGACCAGATCAAGTCAGACCCACTGCGCTCAAGACCCGAGGGGAATTGATATGACTGCCCAAGCCATCCAGGAGACCCGGCCGAGTGTGTGCCCGTTGGACTGTCCCGACACATGCAGCCTCGCGGTGACCGTCGAAGATAACCGAATTGTGGAAGTTAAGGGGTCCCGTGCCAATCCCTATACGAACGGCGCCATCTGCGCCAAGGTTGCCCGTAGCTATCCTGAGATGGTTCACGGCAGCGACCGCCTGCGCTATCCACTTCGCCGGGTCGGTGCGCGCGGCGAGCGGGAATTCGAGCGAATTTCGTGGGACGACGCGATGGATATCGTCCACGAAGGCTTTTCTGCCGCGATAGAAAAGTACGGACCGCAATCGGTACTGCCGTTCAATTACTCGGGCCCTCATGGCCAGCTTGCCGGCGGCTCCATGGATCGTCGATTCTTCCACAAGATGGGTGCCTCGTTGCTGTCACGGGGGCCGTTGTGTGGTGCCGTCAAGGGAACGGCGTATTCTTCGCTCTTCGGAAACTCGCCCGGCATGCCGGTCAATCAAGCCGTGGATTCCGACCTTATCGTGATCTGGGGCAACAACGTCACGGTGAGCAACCTTCACTTCACAAAGGCCGTGCAGTCGGCCCGTGCCAACGGCGCGAAAGTCGTTGTGGTTGACCCAAAGCGAATCAAGATTGCCGAACAATGCGATCTGCTTCTGCGCTTGCAGCCCGGAACGGACGTTGTGCTGGCCTTGGCTCTGGCGGCCGAACTGGAGCGCCGTGATAAGTTGGATAGGGCATTCATCGAGCGGTTTACCTTCGGCTTCGAGCCGTACATGGCTGAGGCGCGCAAGTACACGGTCAGGGACGTCGTCGATATCTGCAAGCTTACCGAACAGGAGTTCGAAACGTTTGTGCAGCTCTTTGTCCAGGCAAAAAACATCGCGACATCGATTGGAAACGGCATCGAACGTGGCCACAGCGGCGGGTCTGGCCTAAGGGCGGCAATGGCGTTGCAAGCGCTCACCGGCAACCATGGGAGGCGTGGTGCGGGGGTCATTTCAAAGCAGGGCCTGGCAGCTCCCAAAACGACCAACAAGCTGCAACGTCCGGAACTCGTCCCAGCCGGGACCCGGACGATCAACATCGTCGATGTGCCTGAGCTATTGCTCGACAAATCCTACGACCCATGCCTGGCGGCGATCATGATCTACAATCACAACCCCGTTTCGACGCACCCAGATCAAACCAGGATGATCGAAGCCTTGAAGCGGGAGGATCTGTTCATTGTGGGTTGCGATATTGTCATGAACGACAGCATGTTGTTCGCCGATGTCATCCTTCCGGCGGTCAGCCACTTCGAGCACGACGACATCTACGGCGCTTATGGACAGCACTACGTGCAGCGGGGCGCGCCGGTCATTCCATGTGTTGGCGAAGGCTTGCCAAACACCGAGATCTTCCGGCGGCTGGCTGCCCGGTTCGGGTACGACGATCCGATCTTCACGGAGAGCGATGCAGAATTGATGGACGCTGCGATGGATGGAAACGATCCTCGAATGCAGGGTCATAAGCCTAGCGAAGTCCCTTTGGAACTCGCCGTCGAGATGACCGCACAGGGTGGTGGCGAACTTATCCTGTGCGATACGGTGATGCCGACAACGCCATCCGGGAAGATTGAACTTTTCAGTCCCGATCTCCAGCACAGGTTTGGCTATGGCGTGCCCCGATTTGAGGCAGTCGTCAAAACGCGGCCGTACGTCCTGATCACGCCGTCTTCGGCCAAGCGCACGAACGCGACATTTGGTGGTTGTGAAGAGTCAAGAGGCCTCGAAGTTCTTGAGTTGCACCCGGATGACGCCGCCACGAACGGCATCAAGTCAGGCGACGTCGTGACCATATCGAACGATCTCGGAGTCGTTACGCTCGAAGCCTTTGTCAGCGATGCGGTCCGTCCAGGCATCTTCTACAGCCCGAAGGGGACTTGGTTCCGGTCAAGTCCAACGGGAATGACGACGAATGCGTTGATACCAACCGACATTCGCACGGATATCGAAAGAGGCGCCTGCTACAACGAGACTTTTGTCGATATTGTCGCTGGTACTGCTGCGTCCGTCGGCTGGCCCGTCACCAATAGTTTGAACCCGGAGAACGAGCGATGAGACAGAGCCTCTTTGACGATGACATCATTCTGGTCGGTAAGGATCAACTGAAAGATGGCCCGAATACACCGGGCCAAAATAGGCGGACGGCATTCGCACCTGATGGCTTCTGGGTCGGCGAGTGTACCATTACGGCGCGTGACGTGCCCAGCCAGTGGCACCATCACGCCGACTACGACAGCGTCATGTATATGCTGGCTGGTCGCATCCGCGTGGATTGGGGAGCGGAAGGTGAAAGGAGTTTTGAACTCGGCCCTGGCGACTATGTCTATTTCCGGCGTGGCGTCATCCATCGTGCTCAAATTATCGATGGTGCAGATGATTGTCGCTATGTCTTCGTGCGCATGGGCTCAGGCGAGTCCGTTGTGAACGTGGATGGTCCTGGGATCATCGATCCCGATGATGACGCCCGCGCGTGAGGAGCAAAATTGATGACAAAGATTGAGGGAATGGAACCGCTCTATCCAAGACCGCTTTCCGGTGATCCTGTCGCCAGCCTGCCGTCGTCGCTGGTGCCAGCGCGCCTGACGTTGACAGGGCAAGATGTTCAACTGGAACCGCAGGATGCCAGCAAGCACGCGCATGATCTCTTTGCCGCCGGCCACGACAGTGATGAGGGCATCAAGATATGGGATTATCTGGCCTATGGACCCTGGCCCGATGTTGCGACCTATACTTCCGTACTTCGCCAGCAGTCCGCCAGCCTGGACCCAATCTTCTATACGGTAAGCTCACGCGAAACAGGCAAGGCGTGCGGACAGGCGAGCCTTATGGACATGCGTCCGCAGGACGGGGTGATCGAAATTGGCAACATTTGGTTCGGGCCGGATATACAAAAGTCGCGCGGCGGCACGGAAGCGCTGTTTCTGATGCTGCGCTATGCAATGGACGAACTCGGCTACAGGCGCATGCAATGGCGCTGTAATTCGCTCAACAAGCGATCACGTTATGCTGCGGCCCGGCTGGGTTTCAGGTTCGAAGGCATCTTCTACAATCATATGATCTTCAAGGGTAAGAATCGTGACACGACTTGGTATTCAATCCTCGACGACGAATGGCCGGAAGTGCGCGGCATCATCGAGCGCTGGCTTGAGCCGGATAACTTTGATGCATCTGGTGCGCCCAAGACGTCGCTGTTTGAGGCCATGAAAGACCGTAGCCCGAGCACGCGCGGACGCTAACGACTGCGGCAGAGTGAAAGCGGGCACCATGCAGGCAATCGTGCGAAGTGTCCGTGCACGCAATGAGAGTTTGTCCGGCGCGCTGATTGGCAGCGGGCGTTTTCTCGGTGGGCTTCGATCGCAGTTCGCGAGGTCTGCAAGCGTTCTCGAGGCCATCGAGATCAGGGAGTTCTTAAATGAGGACCCGACCGCTTGTCTTGCGAAATGACTTTCTATTGCAGTCGCTCGCGCATGCATCGCGCCCGCACTGAGATTTGTACAGTCTCGCACGCATGCACCAAACACCGTACAATCGACTTTCGGCTGCCAAACATTGCACGATGGATTGGCGGAACGTGCGCTGTTGAAGCTGTTATCCGAGGGGCCTGCTATGATCTTCAAGCTACTGCCATTCGTCGTGCTGCTTGGCATTGGTATTCGGTTCTTTGCCAGCTTCGCCGCGCTCAACGCCCATAGGAAGCGGTTGAAGGCACAACAAGCGGGTCGCTTGGATCAGTACTACGCTGATAGAGAAGCCTTTTGGCGGAATGTCGATCGAGCCTCCGTGGTCGTGGCGGCGGCTGCGGCGGTTTGGTACGTCGCCGGCGTCATACTTTGGCTGTCCAACGCTTGACAATGCTTGGCGCTTTAAATCGGTGCTCCAGCTAAGCAGCCAGCTGGTTGCCGTTCGCTTCTGCTTGACACGCTCACATGGATGCGGGGATTAGTCTCTACGCCGCCGACGCATTTCGAGGCCGCTCGCTGGTTTAAGTAGCAGCCAAATAACCACGCCGATAAACGCAAAGACCCAAAGGTTGAGAATCGTATCGGTCAGATCGCTCATGAGTTCACCGCCTTATCAACGCGTAGTGCCCGTATCAAACAGACAACGAGAATGATGATGACAAAAACGAAAGGAAGCGCACCGAGTGCGATTATCGTCTTCACTGTGGCGATGTCGCCCGAAAGGATCATGACCAGGCCGAGCGCACCAAGGACGATTCCCCAGCCCAGTCTGACACTCCGCGCCGGGTTGAGGTCGCCACCCGATGAAAACATGCCTAGCACGAAGGCGGCACTCACGACGCTGGTCACCAAGAACAGGAAGGCTGCCGCGATGACCGCGGAAATTGTCAGGCCAGATGCCGGAAACTGTTCAAGAATAAAGAACGTCACGCGGCTGGCATCCTTCTGAACGAGTTCGAGGATTGGGAGATCGGTATTCAGGGCTGCAAAGAAGCCAATGCTACCGAACACACCGAACCAGAAGATCGAAAAAAAGGTCGGAACGACGACGACGCCAATCATGAATTCGCGGATGGTGCGGCCCTTCGATATGCGCGCGATGAAGACGCCAACGAACGGTGCCCACGCCAGCCACCACACCATGTAGGTCAGTGTCCAGGCCTGGAACCAGTCGACCGCTCTTTCATCCATAAAAGTGAACGTGCGAAAGCCGTGCACAAGGACGCTGCCAAAATATTCGCCGGCAGCCTGCACCGTTCCACCCATGATGTACTGCGTCGGCCCCGCGATCAGAAGGAATACCATGAGACCAACGGCAACAGCCATGGCCGCGTTCGACAGGATCGCCATACCCTCGCCCAGGTCGACGAGCAGCGGCGGCAGATAGGCGATGCACAATATAGTGAAGATGGAGAGCGTGAGAGTGAGCCCGGAGCCTTCAAGGCCCAGCAACGTGTCAATGCCTCCTTTGATTTGAAAGACACCCATTGCGATCGATCCGCCGACGCCGATCGCAATGGCGACTATCGCGAGAAGATCGAACAGCCAACCGGCTGCCTTGGTTGCCGTGTTTTCACCGTAGACGCAGACCAGCGGCGCACTGATGAGGTTCGGGCATTTAAGCCGAAACCCGAAGTACCCGATGACAAGACCGGTCAGCGCATATACGGCCCAAGCATGAAAACCCCAGTGAAAGTTCGTGATGAATAGTGCCGAGTTTGCCGCTTGCCTCGGGTCTTGCACCGTGCTGATCGCTAGATAGTGGGTAAGCGGTTCGGCCGTTCCCCAATACAGCAGGCCCACTCCCATGCCGGCGGCAAACAACATCGACAGCCAAGACACGGTCGAGAACTCAGGTATGTCGTGATCGTCTCCCAGCTTGATATCGCCGAAGCGAGAGACAGCCAAGACGATACTGGTAATGAGCAATCCGCTCACCGTCAGCATGATGAACCAGGCGCGACTCGAGAACTGAACCTTGATGGTGGCACTGGCGATTGTCGCAAGGCCGGCAGTGTCGACTAGTCCCCAAGCTGCAATGGCACCAGTGATCAAGAGTGCCGTGATGAGGAGCGGATTGAACGTCATGATCGAAGTGTCCCACGGTGTGGCTTGGTGTCAGCGGCTCTCACGCGCTTCTTTCGTGGCATATCTGCTCCGCAGCGCAAAGGGCTCCAAACATTTATCGTTTCCGGATAGGATTCCCAAAGCCGCCGATTGGAAGCTGTCTCCGGGTAGCCGGGAGGGTCGGGAAAGGGCCGATTTGTTTTGGTTCTCCGGCGAATGATGGGCGCGTCGGACCATTGTTGCTATAGAATCTAGAGCACATTTGGCCTTAAGCGTGTTGACGATCGTCGCGTGCCGAGCGGCCTCGTGCATGTCATTGAATTGGGTCGTCGGTCGTCCGACTGCTCGAGGGAATTCGGGGCTTCGAATAACGACCTGAAAACGCTCCGCCAGGGCAATGGCACGCGGCATCTTGGAAAGCGCCTTTGCTGCGCTTCCCGGTGCTGACGGCGACCGCGATCAGTCCAAGATCGCCGGCACGAGCATCAAGGTGCACGGCTCAGCCGATTGTGCAAAAGTCGTGAGGGGTTGCGGAAATATGGTCCTGGAATGACCAAGGGACATGCAAGTAGTCATTGTGCAGGAGTTCCAGCGCGGTAAATCCGGACACGCACGCGCGACAAGCATGCAGAATATGCCGGTCGCGGCACGTCGGCGGCGCCAGCTCGAGATCAGGTTGCTGTACTAATTTTAGGCTAAACAACTGATGATCTTGGAGGGAGTTATGAACGGGCCCAATGATCGTGCCATCGACTTTCGCATCTTCAAAGAGGTAGACTCTCACGAAGTGGCCTATTCGGCGGGATCGGTGATTCTGACACCGGGCGAAACTAGTCGCATGATGTACATTGTCAAAACAGGCGTTGTCAGCGTTCAAATTCACAACATGACTGTCGAGAATATCCCGGAAGGCAATATATTCGGCGAGATGGGTATCGTTGACCCGCAACCGCACACCGCCAAAGTAGTTGCTCTTACTGACACTGTTCTGTTTGGCATCACCGAACAGCAGTTCCTCCAGCTCATCAGCACGACCCCGACCTTTGCGGTTCGCGTCATGAGGGTGCTTGCTCGCAGGGCGCGTGCTATGAATGCAAGGCTGCTTGAAAATGGCGCCATGGACTCAGACCAGTTCGAGCAAGCCGATTGAGAATTGGTTTTGCACGGATACGGATAGAGTGCCGGTCGGGTTATGTCGATCAACGTCACGCCGGTTCTGGAAAAATGGATGAGCTCGTCCAACATCCTTTCGACTTGGTCACGATATTCAGGGAAATCGTATTCCTCTCTCAGGAGTGCTTCTCTGGTTTCTCCCAGATTGCCTTTGCTTCTCGTTCCTCAAGCGCGAAGTCGAGGTTATAGAGACTGCACACCTGTCTTTCGTTGCCCCCGTTGGCCGCGAACCCTTTCGGCCCACCTAAGGTCGAGAGCGCGTTTTGGACGCTCGGTCTATCGTAGCCTTCGATGAGAACAATCCAGTCGGCGACCGTAGCGGGTTCATCGCGGAGTTCTCTTTCTTTGGCCTTGGTCTGGCTAGCGGCTCTATCGCCGATCAGATGGTGGGCACCACAGAGGCCCGCCTGGCTGGAGAGCTTGGGTAGTATGTCGCCAGATAACCAGCCGCTGAGCCTTTTGTCCTCACCAAGATTCGGCGCAAGTTGAGCAACACCCAAGTAGCCTCCGACGCCATGACCATGGCTTGAGACGACAGTGCAGAATGTCTTTTGCATGCCGGCGGCCAGCGGAACGCTTTGAGTGGTCCAGGCTGTGGGATTATTCAACCGCTCCAAGTAGGCAGCCGATGTCAAGGTCGCAAGGCTTTCCACCTGATAGATGGTGCACAATCTCGGCGCATCGGTGAGCGAGCGATAGCGTAAGCCACGCAGGAAACCAGGGACAGCAAGACGCTCAACCATATGTTCGTGCGTGTGCCAATTCTCGTAGTCAGCCTCTCGCCCTAGCAGCAAATCGTGGATTGCAACAAAACAACCGGTTCCTGGCATCGCCATGGCTGCTAACTCCTTGCTGCGCCGTCGTGAGCGGTCGTCGACTATAGGCACGCCCGTGGGCACACGAACAGTCCTTCAGTAGATTTGACAGCGGCTGGCCCGGAACCAACCTTACCGGCCGGATGAGGAGTTGTTCGCAATTCGATGCGCGTCTTGCTGGACGGGAGTAGACCAATGCCGGCGGCGCATGCGTCACAGCCGCAAAGAGAATTGCTTCCGCACAAGCCAACTGCCCGTCAAGGACACGGTGGCTTCTGTCCTCCGTGCTGTGCCGTTTGCAGATTTGACGCCGGTTCTTGCGGGCCTGTCGGCTAGTCGATGATTGTGGTCCGGATTTCATACTTACATGCACCGTACTAGCTAGGACGAATTTGGAACTCTCCAATCATCGTTCGTATCGAGCAGTTTCAGGTTTTCTGACGGCGCACGCCTCGCACAAAGTGAAATGGGGCACGTGGCCCCATTCCTGAGTCTAGTCCTGACTGCGACGATCGTTACCTCAGTCTCGCATTTGATCTCGGGGACTTCAATTTCCGAAATCTCAGGACCTGTGCCTGGCTCCGCTTGCGATAGTTGGGCACGATTCTGCTACGGGCGCCGGAAGCACGGTTGCGGTGGTTGCGCCGCTTGATGTTCGCCTTCGACGCGAGCTTGAAGTGGCTGCGCCGCTTTGTGTGAACCTTCGAAGCGAGCTTGAAGTGGCTGCGCATTTTGGTGTGTACCTTCGATGCGAGTTTGAAATGGCTGCGCCGTTTCGTGTGCACCACCGATGCCCGTTTGAAATGGCTACGGATCTTTTTGTGCACTTTTGAGGCCGGTTTGAAGTGGCTACGCCCCTTAACATGCACGACCGACAGGAACTTCCAGTGACTGCGCCGCTTGCCATGATGCGTCGACGCCCATTTGAAATGACTGCGAATCTTCCTGTGGGTGCCGCCATCGGAGGCATACTTCCAGTGACTGCGCCACTTGGAATGCTCGTTTGAGGCATACTTCCAATGGCTCCGGAACTTGGTGTGAATGTTCGAACCATACTTCCAGTGGCTGCGGCGTTTGGAATGCTCGTTCGAAGCGTATTTCCAATGACTGCGCTGCTTGGTGTGAGAAGTCGAGCCGTATTTCCAATGGCTGCGGCGCTTGGAATGCTCGCTCGACGCATGCTTCCAGTGACTGCGTTGCTTGGTGTGAACGTTTGAACCATATTTCCAATGGCTACGCTGCTTCGAATGCGCCGAAGAGCCGTACTTGTGGTGACTCCTGGACTTCGAATGCGTCGTCGAGCCAGACTTCCAATGGACGGGGATAACCCCGGTTGCCGGCGACGGCTCGCAATCGCGCAGGACTTCGATATCGCCGACGTGACCTTCGGTTCCGTCCTTGCCTGGCCGCTCGTCGTAGACGGTGAACGTCGCGGCGACCGGTGGCGCATTTGCCGGGCGCACCAGATTGATCGCATTGCCTTGGACGCCGTGGACAATCTGCTGCGGCTCGAGCGTATCGCCCGTGCTCCAAAGGAAGTCGCAGGCGTTACGTTGCTGGTAACCTGAACCAGTTCCAACATGGTTGCCGATGGCAATGCCGCCCGCAGCCTCCATATGGTCTGCAGGTATGCCAATTGCATAGCTGTCCGGTGCCGGCATCCAGCCGCCACTCGACGGATCGCGGCCGTAGCGCAGAACTTGCGATACGCTCGCCTTGGCAAACACGGTGTAGTCAAAACCGGATTCAAGGCTGCCGCGCTGGGCCAGATAGATGCGACCGTGGCCGTCAAATGCAAGGTCCGTTATCAGCGGATTTGCGTCGCTGATTGGAACGCTGATTTCGAGACGGGCATCGCTTGCGAACGAACCGTCCTGGCCGAGGCCGACGGACCAGACTTCGCGTACACTGTTGTTGACTGCGTAGTAGAGGCGTCCGGCATGCACAGCCAGGCCCCAAGCACGTCGCTCCGGTTTCGCAAGGCCCCAGGTTGATGGATCCTCGGAGTTGAACGAGGCAGCCGTGATATCCATTCGGTTGGCACTGTCATGAGGAACGGCGGTTGCTCCGACAGATGTTCGGCCGTCTGATCCATGGTCGAAATGGTCGACGAGATTGCCGGCGAGATCAAGGCGATGGATCATGCCGGTATCGAGGTCCGAAACGAAGAGTTGTCTTGTCGCCTTGTCGAAGGCGATGTTGCCGAGGCCAGGCCCGCTGTTGGGTTGACCGTCAAGCGAAATGTTGGCGAACAGCGATACTTCGCCGGTGACGCCGTCAACCTTGTAGATGGATCCTGGTCCTGCACCTTCGATGCCGCCGAACTGGCCATCCATGAACATGGCCTGCGGGTCACCCGTCTTGGTGCGGTCTGGTGCGCCATCACCATCGCTATCAGGCTTGACGATCTGAATTCCGAACGCCGAGGTTGCGGTGATGTAGATGTTTGGCGCCTTTTGGCCATTGACCGTGTTGTCGTCGAGTGCGACGCCGAAGACCTGACCGATCTGACCGGCCTTGAGTTGCAGCTTTGCCCGTCCCGCGCCGCCGTCGGATACCTGGACCAATGGACCGGATACGAGCGACAAAACCTGCATCGAGGGGCCGTCAAGATCAATGAAGCGCGTCTCGGCGCTTTGGCCCTGCGTAGCGCCGGAAAAGCCGGTTACGACCGCGTCACCCAGCCCAACAATGGCAGGCACTTCGGATTGATTGACGGTCGTTTGAGCAAGCGGAGCGCCAGCGAACGTGACGCCTGCCATGGCAGCGACGGCAACGGCAAGCGCTGCCCTGTCGAACCGCCGGGAACGCGGCGGAGAGGTAGAGTTTCGAGATAGCGATGTCATGAGTTTCTCCAATCGGTGTTTTGAACTTCCAGAGCGTGTCCGCGTTGCGAATTGCGGAGCAGCATGCCGATTGGTCGCGCCAGCATCGAAAATGGTTCACGGCCGGGCAAAATGGCCGGTGCATGGTTAACGGCAGACGGTATTGAACCTTTTCAGTTCTCCCGACGACACAGGGTCATACGCATCATCAACGAACGACATCGCTTGGAGAACAGGTTCATGATCAACGTCAATGAAACAAACAGCCGACCCGCCAGATTCCGGTCAGTGCGGCTGCTCGCAGCCGCGGCGGTAGCGACCTTCGGTCTTAGCACGGCAAATGCGCTCGCAAATACGGAACGCAGTGCACCCCCGAAGCTTGAAACCAATCAGCGGTTCATCGAGGGCATCTCGCGTCCAACGCGGCTCAATGTGGCAAAGCCCATGTCCGTTTTTCAGTACGTAATCGAGAGCCTGCCAAAGCAGGTCACCGTCTATCCCACTGAAGGCTACTACTACTTCTCATTCACGCACATGGGGCGTGAATATGCCGGTAACGTGCGGTTCGATATCGTCGATCGCGACAAAGGCAAAGTCCACTTCGCGTATTTCCGCAAATACACCGAATGGCGTCGCGGCGAAGCACCGAACTATCGCCTGCTGAGTGACAAGGACGGGGTTGTCGTAAAGAAAGTCGGCAAGCTGGCCTACACCATTACATTCGCCGGCAAGACCGTCCGCTTCGACATGGTCGACCTCTCGCATGTCAAGCCGCCGAAGGACGCGGTCAGTCCAGATGAGGTCTACATCGGACCGGTTTTCGACGAGTCCGGCATCCAGTTCTACTTGATGTTCAACAAGAAGCTCAAAGTGTTCCACTACGTGCTGAACGAAGCCGTGGCGGTGGGTGAAAGCCTGTTCAAGAGCGAAGTTGCCGACAACATCTCGATCGGCTGGCGTACCGGGTTTGCATACTATCGCGATCCGCACATGAACCGGAAAATCCTGGTCGGCGTCTACATGGGCAACAGCCGTGTCAACAACTACTATGATGGTCCATTTGACCAACTGCCGGATAATTTCATCAAGGGTAATGCACTGCACGATGCGATCATTGCCGTCGATCCCGGTCAAAAGGGCCGCATTGATCGGCTGGGCAATTCGGCAGGCGGCGCCTCTCGCTTCTTCATCGGCTCGTACATGTACTATGAAGCGGAAGAGCAACTTGCCGGCTTCGCGCACTGCATGGGCGAGGACAATGTCACCAAGGAGAATTATGGGCTTTGTTTGGCGGTTGAGCCAACCGAGTAACCGAAGTTCTACGCGACACCCGATGGCATCGGCCCCCCAGTGCGGCGCAATGCAAGGCCGCTCCAAGCAGCTGGGCTGGCTTGTGCCATCGGGCCCTAGCTCCAGGCCGGAAAACAATAGCTCAGTTCCAAGCTAACAGAGATTGCAATGGACATTTCCGGGGGGTGGCAAAACCGGTCGGGCACTTTGGCTGGGTTGCAGCAGGCGTTGGCCGTCAACGACAATACGTTTGAGGCCCTAACACAAAATTCCAGAAAGCAGGCAATTGGCCGTCCTCGACCGGTTCAACTTGCTCCCTGGCCTGCCCGACGACGCAGTTGTTTGGCGAGCGCGCGGCACAAGGGACCTCGTCGCAAGTCGAGAAAGCGACCGGCAGCGTCTTCGTTGGCATGATAGGGGTCTTTGACTGTGCCGTCCGCACGGCGACGGAAGAACTGTGCCTTTCCCTCGATGGCTGCACGGGTTGCCGGCGTGTGGCCATCGACAAAGGAGCAGCGGTGAGCATGGTCTGCAAAGGCAGCGCGGAGATGAGCCTGTGCTGCAACGCGTTTATCATTATGCGAATTTGAGAAAATTGGCGCGGTCATCATGAAGACGCAGCCGGTGTTGTCGGGCATATCTGCCAAAAGGGCAGCGACGTCCTGCTCGGCCATAGCCGAATTGTCCGCCAGGCGAGCAGCGCCATTGCCGCCAACGAAGATCATCAAGAGTTCAGGTTCATAGTAGCCGGTCGCGAACAGGTTCTGCAGCGGCGTTTCCGGTGGCGTGCAAAACTGGAAGTTCGCGCCTTCGCCAATCTGGACGTAGCGTCTGTCCGGCGACTTGACCAGGCCCCAGGTGCTCGCGTTCACCCCCCAGCGTTTGTCCTTGTGACAGAGCAGCTCCCAAGCCTTGCCGCGACTGGTTGTCCATGACTGTAGCGACGTCGAGCGCGTGCCGATCATGGCGAACCGCTTGCCCTTGAGTACGCCTAGATCGAGCGGATCATTGACATGTTCGCGACACTGGTTCGGCAAGTCATCGAAGAATGCGCTGAGGACCGGGCCGGCGCCGAACGATAATTGCGAGTCGCCAAGGACGAGGATTTCGGCCGATCGCGCTGAACGAGCACTGCGTTGTTGGATGAACTCTCGATAGAGGTAGGCCACTGCAACGGCAAGTAGAGCAATCACGCCGCAGATTAGGATACGCTTCACGATCAGTCTCATCCCTTTAGCTGTTCCGCGCCGGACTTCGGGTGTGCTTGGAACTGCAATCCATATCCGCCATCACCAAACGACGCTTGCTCATGATCGATCCGTCGACCAACGCGTGCGGGGCGACGCGCTGAAACCAACAAGCACTTGCACATTGCCGGAGTGCTTTGGAGATGTTTGTCCAAGTGTAACGATCAGCAGGGCGAAAACTTCGGCTTCGTAGCTGCGTTCCGGTGAGTGTGCCTGCTACAACTACACACGTCCACTATCGAGGTGCCGATCGGGCGTCCTTGCCACTGTGCAGATGCGCTCTGGAAGAATAGAAGAGGTTGGCCGAACAATGACCACACTCCCACCACGTCACGCAGACGCATTCGACGACCAGTTCGATGTCATCGTAGTTGGTTATGGTTTTGCCGGTGCAGTCGCCGCGATTTCTGCGGCCGATCGTGGTCAGCGTGTATTGTTGGCAGAGAAAATGCCGGATCCCGGAGGCATCTCGATTTGCTCCGGCGGTGGGTTGCGCCTCGCGCATGCCCGAGAGGACGCGGTTGCCTATCTGACGGCAACGAATGACGGTACGACGCCAGACGACGTCATAGCCGCCTTCGTCGAAGAGATGATGCAGCTTGATGATTATGTCGGAGAATTGGCCAAGACCAGCATTGCAACCCTGGTGCGCAGCGAGCGGCCAGGCAACTACCCGTTCCCCGGTTGTGAAGCGCTCTATTTTCTGCAGGTTGACGATGTGCCCGGCTTTGATCCCGACGTCACCTATCCGCATGCCAAGGCACTGGCCAAGGGCACACACATGTTCAAGGTGTTGCAGGACAACATCAGGGTCCGTCCTTCGATTACGACCTGGCTCGAGAGCCCGGTGTTGCGCCTAGTCGATGATGGACGTGGAGGCGTGGCCGGGCTTCATGTTAGAACGCCGCAGGGCATCAGAGCCGTCAAAGCTTCGAAAGGGGTCATCCTGGCATGCGGTGGCTTCGAAGCAGGCTACGATTTGCAGCGTCAGTTTTGGGAGTTGTTTCCAGTACGGACCTCGTCGTTCCTCGGCAACACCGGCGATGGCCTGCGCATGGCGTCCGAATTTGGCGCCGACCTTTGGCATATGTGGCATTTTCACGGCACCTATGGCTTCCATCATCCCGACCTCCCGTTTGCCATTCGCACCAAACGCCTACCTGATTGGATACCGGATATACGGCCGGCTTCAGCCGTCATGAGTTGGATCCTCGTGTCCGGCGACGGGCGGCGTTTCATGAACGAATACGAGCCCTACTTGCAGGACACCGGTCATCGGGGCCTCAACAGTGTCGACTTTGCCCAAATGCAGCACCGGCACGTGCCTTGCTACATGATCTTCGATGAAAACGGCCGTGGCATGTATCCCGTCGGGCAATGCATTTTCAACGATCGCCAGGTCGCGCCGTATACCTGGAGTGCCGACAACCTCAAAGAAGTCGACAGTGGCTTGCTAAAGCGCGCGGAAACGATCGCGGAAGCTGCGGCGGTGATAGGCTGCGATGCCAAGGCACTTGAAGCGACGATTGCTGAATGGAACCGCACGGTGGAAAGCGGCAAGGACCAGCTTGGCCGTCCCGGGCCAAGTATGGCAGCGCTGAGCCAGCCACCGTACTACATCGGAGAGATTTGGCCCGTGGTTTCGAACACGCAGGGCGGCCCGCGCCATGATGCACGCCAGCGTATCGTGACATCTTTTGGAGAACCGATTCCCCGCCTTTATGCTGCTGGTGAAGTTAGTAGCATTTGGGGACATATCTATTGTGCCGGGGGCAATTTGACGGAGTGCTTCGTCGGTGGCCGCGTCGCCGCGCGAGAGGTCGCTGGTCAGGCCGATGCCGATTGACAGAGGCTCGGCGTCTGAGGTGAATGGTACGAGCTTTACCATCGATCGCCTTGATATCGTGCAATTGCCAGTAGGCAAATGCGCGGAGCAGTATCGCAGGGAGAATTGACGGGCGCTGCGATTGCCCTACGGTGCAGCCGGCAGGGCCACGAGCATCGGTCGCTTCGTCCCTGCCTTACGAAATGGGGACGCGGCAGTGTACGCCGTCACGCGATGGTCAAAGGTGAGCCAAGGCAGTCAAACTCAAGAAGTCATGATGAATGATTTCGCGGCCTTAGGAAATTCAACGGGATTGTTTCTTATGCCACGGTACGCAATCGTCAGCGTTTCGCACGAGGTCAAATACCCGGACCCGATCGAAGTGACCACGGGAGACAGACTGACTTTGACCGGGGAAGTCGACATTTGGGACGGTCACCGTT
>JBPCVZ010000214.1:0-12808 GCA_051010015.1 Hyphomicrobiaceae bacterium | reverse complement strand
GGTGGGGACCTTTGGGGGAAGATGTGTGCGGGCGATGCCCTGGTAGCGCATTTGCGCGCGGACCGAAACATACCATTGTGGCAGGGGATCGAAGCGCGTGCTCAGCCGGTCAGGGCGTGCTGGTTGTCGCTGCCGAGTTCGCGGCGGCTGCCGTGCTGGGGCAGGCGCACCGTCACGGTCGTGCCGTGACCGGCCTCGGAGTCGAGCGTCATCGTGCCGCCGTGCAGTTCGACAAGGCTCTTCACGATCGACAGGCCGAGGCCGGCACCGCGATGCTTCATGCCGTGACTCTGGCTTTCGAACCGGTCGAAGACGCGCTCGAGCTGCTCCTTGGGAATGCCGACGCCCTGGTCCTCGATGGTGAAGACGACCGTGTTGTCCTCGACCCAGCACGACAGCCTTACGACCTGCTCGGCGGAAGAAAAACCGACAGCGTTGGCGAGCAGGTTGTAAAGCAACTGGCGCAGCCGGTCCTCGTCGGCGATCATGTCGTCGACTTCTTCGCTGGTCGCGATTTCCAGCGTCAGGCGCTTGCGACCGGCGCGCTCGTTGACACCGGTCAGCGCCGCCTCGATCACGGGTTGAATCTTGGTCTGCTTAAGATCAAGCTCGAGGGCGCCGGCATCGATTGTCGCCAGATCGAGAATGTCATCGATGATCGATAGCAGCGTGCGCGACGACTCGGTGATGTCACCGACGTACTCGCGCTGCTTGTCGTTGAGCGATCCGGAAAACGGCCCGGCAAGCATCTCGCTGAAGCCGATGATGTTGGTCAGCGGCGCGCGCAACTCGTACGACACGTGGCTGATGAACTGGCTCTTGAGCTTGTCGGCAGCGACCAGCGCCTCGTTGCGCTCGATGAGCGCGCGCTCGTAGCTCTTGGAGACCGTGACATCCTGGAAGGTGACCAGCGTGCCGCCATCGGGCAGCGGCGTCAGGGCGTAGTCGATCACGCTTGAATCGGGGCGCACCATCTGGCCACCGGTGGCCTCGCGCTGATAGCTGATCGACGTGACGATCTCGGAGATCGACTGCCAAGTCGCATCATCTTCGTGGAGCACCTTGGCAAGCGAGATGAACTCGCCGATGTGCGGGCCCTGCGCCATGGCCAGGCGCGACAGGCGCCAGATCGACAGGAACGCCGAATTGAACAGCTGCAGGCGACCGTCGGTGGCGAACACCGCGACGCCTTCCTTGAGACTGTCGAGCGTCTCGCGCTGGACCTCGATCAGGGCGTTGTAGCGGCTTTCGAGGGCAAGCTGCTCCGAGACATCTTCGTAGAGATAGGTGACCCCGCCTTCCGGGCGCTGCTCGGCGACGACGTGCAGCATGCGCCCGCCCGGCAGCTGCCACCAGTCCTCGTAGCTCGGCTCGTTCTGATAGACCGCCAGCAACTGGGCCTTCCAGCCGCGATAGTCGACCGTCGCCGGCAGCCGTGACAGCTCCTTGAGGCGGTCGAGCACCTCGCTGTCGGTCGGCGATTTGTCGAGCCAGACCGGATCCAGTTCCCACAGCCGGCGATAGGCATCGTTGTAGAACGCGAGGCGCTGGTCCTGGCCGAAGATCGCAACCGGTGACGCGACCCGGTCGAGCGTGCGGTCGAACGCCGAAACCTGGCGTTCGAGTTCGCCCTGCGCGGATTCGAGCGCGGCAACGTCGATCGCGGCGGCCGCGGCGGTCTCGTCCGTCGTGATGCCGACGATGTCGTGGGCGCGGCGCTCACCGCCGGCGACGAGATGCATGCGTTGCGTGAAGCGTTCGCCCTTGATGGTCTGGTTGCGCAGTTGCACGCGCTGACGCGTTTCGAGCAGTTCGAGCTGGCGCTCGTAGACTTCGGCGGTATCGGTTGCCTCGACGGCGGCGACGTAGGCCTCATTGACCCACTCTATGTTGCCTTCGGTGTCGCGCATCCAGGCCGCCATCGGCAGCGCGTTGAGCAGCGCGCGGTAGTTGCGGATCTCGTGCGACAGCTTGCGGTTCTGATCGAGAATGCGCACGATGTCGCGCTTGGTGCCGGCGACATCGCGCAGCCGCAGCACGGCGCGCGTGCCGGTGGCGCGACCGTCGGCCTCGACGTGGCCGCCGGCGGCCGTCTTCAGGAAGATGTTGAAGGCCTGGCCCTCGGCAAACAGGTGGTCGAGCGCCTGGTTGAGATCGAGTGCCGCCGACGGCTCCAGCCAGGTGCCGAATTTGAGCAGATCGGCCTGATCGTGGGGCAGGCCGGCGACGGAATTGAGCGTGTGGGTGACGACGCGCAGGCCATCGCCGTGTTCCCAGAAGAACAGCACCTGCGGCTCGGCCTTGAAAATGGCCTCGGCCGTCATCAAGCCGCGGCGCAAGTGGGCCGCCTCGTTGCGCGCCTGGCGCATCACGTTGCGCGCCCGCGCGGTCATGATCAGCACCAGCGCGATCGCCGCGCCAATGACGCCGGCAAGCAACACCGCCAGGAGCAAGTGCTGCACGGTGAAGCCACCGACACTGAGCGTCGGGCGCTCGACAAGCGATATCGTCAGCACCACGACGCAGGCCAGACTGGCGAGCAGCAGCCCCAGCAGTTCCCGCCGGACAGTCTCGGATCTGGTGGTGGGTGGCGGCGATAACATCGATGGCGTTCGATTGCGTGAGGAATACGGGCGAACGCTGGACAAGACGCGGAATTCAGACATCGGATCAATCGACGCCGAATCGTTCTTGCCAGTATGCGGCGACACACCCCTCGTGGCCAGTCCCTGAGGGCCACGAAAACAAAAAAGGCACACCCGAAAGCGTGCCTTTTTGCAGGAATTTCATGAACCTGACGGTCCGCCAGGCTGTGCCCGCTAGTAGCGATAGTGCTCCGGCTTGTACGGACCCGTTGGCGCGACGCCGATGTAGGCGGCCTGCTCGTCGCTCATCACGGTCAGATTGGCGCCGAGCTTGTCGAGGTGGAGGCGGGCAACCTTTTCGTCGAGATGCTTCGGCAGCACGTGTACTTGATTGGTGTAGTTGTCGCCCTTGGCAAACAGCTCGATCTGGGCGAGGACCTGGTTGGTGAAGCTCGCCGACATCACGAAACTCGGGTGCCCGGTCGCGTTGCCGAGGTTGAGCAGGCGACCTTCCGACAGCAATATCATGCGCTTACCGTCGGGAAACTCGATCATGTCGACTTGCGGCTTGATGTTGGTCCAGTTGAAGTTCTTGAGCGCGGCGACCTGGATTTCATTGTCGAAGTGGCCGATGTTACCGACAATCGTCATGTCCTTGAGGCTGCGCATGTGATCGACGGTGACGACGTCCTTGTTGCCGGTCGTGGTGATGATGATGTCGGCTTCCGGCGCCGCCTCCTCGAGGGTGACGACCTCGAAACCGTCCATGCACGCCTGCAGCGCACAGATCGGGTCGACTTCGGTGACATTGACGCGGGCGCCGGCGCCCTGCAGCGAGGCAGCCGAGCCCTTGCCGACGTCGCCATAGCCGCACACGACGGCGACCTTGCCGGCCATCATCACGTCGGTACCGCGCCGGATGCCGTCGACGAGGCTTTCCTTGCAACCGTACTTGTTGTCGAATTTGGACTTCGTGACCGAGTCGTTGACGTTGATCGCCGGGAACGGCAGCTGGCCTTTTTCCGTCAACTGATACAGGCGGTTGACGCCGGTGGTGGTTTCTTCCGACACGCCCTTGATGGCGTCGCGCTGGCGCGCGAACCAGCCCGGGCTGGCGGCCATGCGCTTCTTGATCTGAGCGAACAGGATTTCCTCTTCTTCCGATGTCGGGTTCGACAGGACGTCCTCGCCGGCCTCCGCGCGGGCGCCGAGCAGGATGTACATCGTCGCATCGCCGCCGTCGTCGAGGATCATGTTTGACGGTTCGCCATCGGACCATTGGAAAATCTGATCGGTGTAGGTCCAGTAGTCTTCGAGCGACTCGCCCTTGATCGCGAACACCGGCACGCCGGTCGCGGCGATCGCGGCGGCGGCGTGGTCCTGCGTCGAGAAGATGTTGCACGACGCCCAGCGCACCTCGGCGCCGAGCTCGCGCAGCGTCTCGATCAGCACGGCGGTCTGGATCGTCATGTGCAGCGAGCCGGTGATGCGCGCGCCCTTGAGCGGCTTTGACGGACCATACTCGGCACGTGTTGCCATCAGGCCCGGCATTTCGGTTTCGGCAATGTCGATTTCCTTGCGCCCGAAATCGGCCAGGGAAATTTCGGCGACGGCATAGTCGTTGCTCATGAAGAGGATCCTTTGAGAAGAGAAGCTAGGCCGCCCTATACACCGGCGGCGGCGAAGGATCAAGAAGATATAAAGACATCTTTATGTCTGCATGTCGGGGATGATCGGTGATCCCGGCCTGACACCGGGGCAGGCTGGCACGGAGGTGACGCCTGTGGGTGGTTCACGGTCGCGGCCATCCTCTGGCGCAGGCAGTGCTGATGGATGATCAGGTCCAAGACACAGTTGTCTGTAACCAACGGCCCCGCTGGCTCCCGTCCGCCACCTAAACCTCGACGCAGCCTTCGCCGAAGCCGGTCTCGATCAGCGTCATCAGGGCGGCCAGGGCGGCGCCGGCATCGGGGCCGCGGACCTCGATGTTGATCGTCGTGCCGCAACTCGCCGCGAGCATCAGCAGACCCATGATCGACGTGCCGCCGACGCCGTGGCCGTCCTTGGTCACCGTGATCTCGGATTGGAACGTCTCGGCGCATTTCACGAATTTGGCGGAAGCGCGGGCGTGCAGGCCCTTCTCATTGCGGATGAGGACGTCGGCCGTCGCGTGATCAGTCATCGAACCTCATCGCGGATGGGAATGGGTCACAGCTGATCAGTTAAACAAACTTGGCGCCGGAACGCCACCGGCGGATGGCGGTCATCCGATCAGCAATCGCCGGCGAGGACCTGGCTGGCAACACTGATGTACTTGCGGCCGGCCTCCTTCGCCGCGTCGACCGCTTCGGCAAGCTGGCGCTCGCCGCGAATGCTCGCGAGCTTGATCAGCATCGGCAGGTTGACGCCGGCGATCACTTCGATGTGGCTGTCATCCATCACGGAGATCGCCAGGTTCGACGGGGTGCCGCCGAACATGTCGGTGAGCACGACCGTGCCGTCGCCGGTATCGACGCTGCGGATCTGTTCGATGATGTGGCGGCGGCAGGCATCGCCGGGGTCTTCGGGACCGATCGACACCGTCGCCAGTTGCTCCTGGCGGCCAACGACATGTTCGAGCGCCGCGCGAAACTCCTCGGCCAGGCGACCGTGGGTAACAATAACAAGTCCGATCATGACAGGCTCACGTCTGATTGCTTGGTCCACGTGCGTCGCCGATGTCGACGGCCGCGAGCCGATCGTGACGGCCCGAATCGCGAAACATCCATCTAACGTCAAGTCCCGACGCTACACAACGGCCTATTGCACTGCAATAGACGCACCAGTTGCGTGATTGCCGACGGTCATGCGCTGTTGCCTTTGCGCCGGTCCGGCAGGCAGGCAACCGAACGCGCCAGCGCCAGCGCGACCTTTTCCGGCGCGGCGGCTTCGAACGGCGCGACCGGCACGACGTCGAACCTCAGCCCGAGCAAGGTTGCATAGGCGCCCGGAAACTCGGGCAGGCGTTCGATGTCGGTTGTGGTCAGGTCGACGACAAGGGCAAGTGGCACATCGCTGGTCGTGGCGGCGTCGATGATGCCGATGCCGCGCACCTCGAGGAGGTCGCGCAGCGGCGCGGGTGACGATGCCAGCACGACGCCGTCGACCGCGGTGAGCACGGTCTGGTCATCGCTGACCAGTTGGAACGGTGCCGGTGCGGCCTCACCGGGCAACTGCAGCGGCCGGCACAGCGCGCGCAGCGCCAGATCCGACTTGCCTTGCCCGGACCGGCCACGCAGCAGCACGGCGGCGCCGTGCCGGGCAATCGTGGTGCCGGCGACGGTGTGCGTCTCAGCGGCCACCGGTGAGCCTGCTGCCTGTTGCCGGCGCGGCGCCATCCTTGGCCGGAAGGCGCACAACGAAACGGGCACCGAGCGGCGCCTCGGCGTCGCTTGCCGCGGCTGGCAAGATGTTCTCGGCCCAGATCTGGCCGGCATGCGCCTCGACGATCTCGCGCGAGATGGCGAGGCCCAGACCCGAGTTGCCACCGCGGCTCGAGTTCCCGGTCGGGCGATACGTGTAGAAGCGCGTGAAAATCTTCTCGATATTTTCGGGGTCGATGCCCGGGCCCTGGTCTTCGACGATCAGATCGACAACCTGCTGCTGGCGGCGCATGCGCACCGTGACCGTGCCGCCATCGGGCGTGAACGAAAGCGCGTTGGAGAGCAGGTTGGTGAGGACCTGCTCGATGCGCCCGTCCTGGCCCAAGACCAGATAGGCGTTGCGCTGGTTCGAGGCCGCGATGGCCAGTTTGATGCGCTTGTTGTCGTCGTCAGCGAGGTCCCGGAAGGTCGCCACAACGCTTTCCGCGACCGCTTCGAGGTGGACCGGTTCGAAGCGCTGCAAGGCGAGGTCAGCATCAAGGCGCGAGGCATCGGCGACATCCGATATCAGCTTGTTGAGCCGCTTCAGCTCGAGCTGGATCTGCTCGATGAATTCGTCGCGCTGCTGGTCGGTCTTGACGTAGATCAGCGATTCAGCGGTCGAGCGGGCCGCCGTCAATGGGTTCTTGAGCTCATGCGCCACGTCGGCGGCGAACTTCTCGCTGGCCTCGATGCGCCGGAACAGGGCGCGGGTCATCAACGCGAACGAACGTGACAGCTGGCCAACCTCGTCCTCGCGCTCATCGAAGCGCGGCAGTTCCTCGGCCGCCTGGATGTCGTTGGTGACCTCGTTGGCATACTGGGAGAGCTGGCGAACGGGTTCGGCGACCGTCCGCGCCAGCAGGTAGGACGCCAGCACGGCGGCCGCCGCCGCACCGAGCACAAGGACGAACACAGCGAACAATTCATCCGCCTGCACGTCATCGACCGCGCCCGGCGCGGTCGAGAGCAGCAGCACGCCACGCACCTTGTCGCCGCGCACGATCGGGGTTGCCACCGAGACGATCTTCTGGCGCCGGCGCGCGAGCATCATCAGGGCCGTGGTCTTGCCATCGAGTGCCTGCTCCACCTCCGGGTAGAAGCGACCGTTGGCACGACCGATCTCCTTGTAGACACGCAAGTCGGAGGTGATCATCAGCCACTGCAGCATGCGCGTGAAAATGTTCTCGGTCTTGGGCTTGCGGCCGGGCGGCGTGCCGTTCGGCTCCAGCGGAATGATGTTCTCCGGTCGCAGGATTTGCGACGAGTCGGCAATCAGCACACCGTTGACGTCGTAGACACGGGCTCGGTTGGTGGTCTTTTCGAGAAGGCTGGGCAGCAGCGGAACGACAATCTCCGGCTGGATCGAGAACTCCAGCGCCGCAAACGGATTGTCACGCAAGGAGTCGCCGCCGCTCGCGCCCTCCTCGCTGTCGAGGCTGGCCTTCGACGCGATGGCGGCGGCGAGGATGTGACTCTGCGCGCGCAGGTGATCGATCTTGGCGTCGATCAGCCACGAATTGAACTGGATCAGCCAGGTCAGTCCCATCAGCAGGACGCCGAGGCCGAGCAGGTTCGAGGCGATGATCCGCCGCAGCAGCGTGCGACCGATGAATCGTGACAGCGACGCATTGCGAAAGAAACGTGCAACCGGCTCAAGGACCGGACCGGCGACCGCAGCAATGCGCGCCTGCCCGTCGCGCACCGGACGAAGCGCGCGTCCGAGCGCCTGCCGGGCAGCGGTGTATCCGGCATGGATGCGCGTTACGAGCCCTGCCGCGAACCCTGTTGCCTTGCCGTCCGTTTCGATCGCCATACCAGCCTATGCCGTGATCGTCGCGGGCACGGTCGCCGTGGCAGCCGCCCGCCAATCCAGCCTGTCATCTGCCGCCGCCAATTCGACGAAAACGTGTCGGCACGGCGACGTTGCGACGCTTGACCCAGCACGCCCGACGAAGCCGGGCGGCACAGCCTCACACTTCCTTGAAGCGATAGCCAACGCCATAGAGCGTTTCGATGACGTCGAAGTTGTCATCGACCTGCTTGAACTTTTTGCGCAGGCGCTTGATATGGCTGTCGATCGTACGGTCATCGACGTATACTTGGTCGTCGTAGGCCGCATCCATCAAGGAATCGCGCGTCTTTACGACGCCGGGCCGGGCTGCGAGGGCCTGCAGGATCAAGAACTCGGTCACCGTCAACGTGACCCCCTTTTCGCCCCAATGACAGGTGTGACGTTCCGGGTCGAGGCGCAGTTGGCCACGCTCGATGACGCGGGTCGCCTCTTCCGGGCTCATCGCCGTCTCGCGCGCCTGGCCGCGGCGCAGCACGGCTTTGACCCGCTCGATCACGAGGCGTTGCGAAAAGGGTTTCGCGATATAGTCGTCGGCGCCCATCTTGAGCCCGAACAACTCGTCGATCTCCTCGTCCTTCGAGGTCAGGAAGATAACCGGCATATCGGAAATCTGGCGCATCCGGCGGAGCAGTTCCATGCCATCCATGCGCGGCATCTTGATATCGAAAATGCCAAGATCGGCGGGGTTTTCGGTCAATCCTTCAAGCGCATCGGTGCCGTCGCTGTAGGTGCGCACCTTGTAGCCTTCGGCTTCGAGCGCCAGACTGAGCGATTGCAGAATGTTCCGCTCATCGTCGACGAGCGCGATGGTGCTCTTTTCTTTCATCGATTTGTCGTCCCTGCGTTACTCATGGCGCATGTGCCAGGATCATGGCACCGATAGCAATAGGAGATAAGCTGAAGCCCACAGCCGCCGGCGGTTATCTTCCTAGTGCCTTCTTTAACCTAACCTGAACAACCTCGCCATGCCTAGTAACGACATCCGTGACGGCGTTGCCATGCTCTGCGCCTGACACTTGGTGCTGGTCGCCTTGCCCGTTTCGCCGCGGCGGCGCATGGCTGTGCGGTAAAGCTTTGCGGCAACCAAGCAAAATCACCGTGGCATAAGATTCCTCGTCGCTTTGCGCTCTTCAGGACACGGCCCAATGGATAGTCATGCCTGTCGAAAAGGAGATGGTGCGGGGAAATCTGCCGGACGCCGCGCGTGACGCGTGACGCGTTGCGAAACGATTGCGGATTTGAGCCAGACATCAATAGACTAGGCGGATCGCCAAAAGCATCCAGTTTGCAATGGATTACTTAGGTTCCCGCCGACGTGAAAACGTGCCGTGGATGGCGATGAATGGATGCCAATCGACTGGTTCAGAACACAAGCCGTGGCGACATTCGTGTTGGCGCCGATATCGCGCAGATCCGGCCGACACACGCGGCTAGGTCTGGCGCGCTATTGCGGCCACGTTGTCGCAGGACGCCTTGCGGGCAACGCCGGTGTGCGCTGCAAATTGCACCCTGGTACCCGTCGATTCGACTGGAGAGGCCGAAAATCAGGCCTTTGGCAGCCGGTCAGAGGAGCAAAACGGCCTGCTGATTAACGCGAAGTTGGCAGTTTGATGGGCTTGATGTTTACCTGCACACAGTTATTCTCAGATCCCTTCCGCATGTGAAATGCGGGACGCGCAATCGGAACGGTCGTCGGCGTCGAGCTGTCACGGCAGGTATTCGACGTCAAATCATTGAACTGGCTCATTGCACGGCGGGCCCGAAAAAATGCCCAAGACCTTGATGCCGAACAGGAATGTCACCCTCCAACCATGACCACCGAAACTTTTCCGCTGTCAAACGCGCCCGCAGCCAACCGCAATAATGTGCTGGCTGAACTCGTCGAGTTATCGATCTGCCGCAGCGAAGGACAGCTGACCCGATACGGCGCGTTGGCAGTTGAAACCGGTGAACACACGGGGCGGTCCGCGCAGGACAAGTTCACGGTGCGCGACGCGATGACCGAAGACGCGATCTGGTGGGACAACAACAAGGCGATGTCGCCGGAGCATTTCGACGTCCTCTACGAAGATTTCCTCGCCCACGCCAAGGACAAAGAGCTGTTCGTGCAGGACCTTTACGCGGGCGCCGACGAGGAATACCGCCTCAACGCGCGCATCTTCGTCGAAAAGGCCTGGCACGCGCTGTTCATCCGCCACATGCTGCGCCGGCCCGAAAAATCCGAACTTGCCGGCTTCGACCCTGAGTTCACCGTCGTCAATCTGCCGAGCTTTCGGGCCGATCCCGACCGCCACGGCTGCCGCAGCGAAACCGTCATCGCCTGCAACTTCACCAAGAAGCTGGTCCTGATCGGCGGCTCGCTCTATGCCGGTGAAACCAAGAAGTCGGTGTTCTCGTACCTCAACTTCACGATGCCGGACGCCGGCGTGATGCCGATGCACTGCTCGGCCAACGTCGGCAACAAGTATGATTCGGCGATCTTTTTCGGGCTTTCGGGAACCGGCAAGACAACGCTTTCGGCCGATCCCGACCGCGCCCTGCTCGGCGACGATGAACATGGCTGGTCGCCGAACGGGATCTATAACTTCGAAGGCGGCTGCTATGCCAAGACGATCCGCCTGTCGCAGGAGGCCGAACCGGAAATCCATGCCGCCTCGAACCGATTTGGCGCGGTGCTCGAGAATGTCATCGTCGACGCCGACAGGCGCGAGCCGGACTTCGATGACGGCCGCCTGACCGAGAATACGCGCGCTGCCTATCCGCTCTACTTTATTCCGAATGCCAAGCCATCGAGCCAGGCCGGACACCCGAAAAACATCGTGATGCTGTGCGCCGATGCGTTCGGCGTGCTGCCACCGATCGCCAAGCTGACACCGTCGCAGGCGATGTACCACTTTCTTTCAGGCTACACTGCGAAAGTCGCCGGGACCGAAAAGGGCATGGGCAACGAGCCGCAGGCGACGTTCTCGACCTGCTTCGGGGCACCGTTCATGCCGCGCCACCCAAGCGTCTACGGCAACATGCTGCGCGACCTTATCGCCAAGCACGATGTCGCCTGCTGGCTGGTCAATACCGGCTGGACCGGCGGCAAATTCGGCACCGGCAGCCGCATGCCGATCCAGGCGACGCGGGCGCTGCTCAATGCGGCGCTGTCGGGCGACCTGCAAAACCACAAGATGCGCGTCGATCCGATGTTCGGCTTCGAAGTGCCGATCTCGCTGCAGGGCGTCGATCCCGCGATCCTGACGCCGCGCGAGACCTGGGCGGACCCGGCGGCCTATGACGAGCAGGCAAGCGCCTTGATCGCGATGTTCAACGCCAACTTCGAAAAGTTCTCAAGCCACGTCGATGCCGAGGTGCTGCAGGCCGGCCCGGCACTGCAAGAAGCCGCCGAATAAGCGCACCAGAAAGATGCGCATTGGCCTCATTCACGCCGTCCAGGTGGCGATCGACCCGATCAACCAGGCCTTTGCCCGGCAGTGGCCCGAGGCCGAGTGCATGAACGTGCTCGATGACCGGCTGTCGGTCGACCGGGCCAAATCCGAGCAACTCAGCGACGCGGTCGGCGCGCGCATTCTGGGGCTGGCGCAGTATGCCCGCGATGGCGGCGCCGATGCGGTGCTGTTCACCTGTTCGGCGTTCGGGCCGGCGATCGCGGCGGCCGGCCAGGCGCTGGACGTGCCCGTGCTCAAGCCCAACGAGGCGATGTTCGAAGCCGCACTCGGCTATGGCGATCGCATCGCCATGCTGGTGTCGTTCGAGCCGTCGGTGGCGTCGCTGCGCCAGGAGTTCGAGGAACTGCTCGAAGCGCGCGGTGTCAAGGCGACGCTCGAGGTAATCTGCGTGCCGGACGCGATGACGGCGCTGCGGGCCGGCGACGGTGCGCGCCACGATGCGCTGCTGGCCGAAGCCGCCGGCGATCTCGCGGCGTGCGGGGCGATCATGCTCGGCCAGTTTTCGACGGCGCGCGCCAAGCACGCGGTCGCGGCTGCGACCGGCAAACCCGTCCTGACCAGCCCGGACACCGCCGTCGCGGCCCTGAAGCGACAGATCGGTTAGGGCGTCGCATCGGGTGACAGGGTGGTCTCACCGGCGTCAGAGCGGCACGTGCCCGCCCCGGCGGACGGGCCGGGGTTGCCGAAATTCATCGCGCCGCAAGTGCAAACGTTGCCAAGGCGCACGGCCGCGCGAAATTCGCCGGCGCACGTCGTAGCGAGAAATGGATCCCGGTGACCCCGGCCTGCGCCGGGGCAGGCGAGCACTGGGGTGATGCCGTTGAATTCTTCGTGGCCGCGGCAAATCGCAAACACCCGGATCACACACCAAGTCCCACCACAACCACAGGCGTCATGCCGGCACGTGTTGCCGGTATCCATCGCGCCGCAAGCACGAACGTCGCCAAGGTGCGATGCCGCGAAACAACCACTGGCGCTTGCCAAGCAGATGAATGGGCCTTTTGCATCTGCAGAGTATTAATATCTCGACGCTACTCGGAGCAGCCAGCGTCGATATGAAATGTTTCCCTTGCGTCCTAACGAAAGTCGTCGGTGGTCAGGAGCGCGTCGAAGGCGACGCCGGCGGCGGCGAAGGTTTCAACGGCGCCCTCCTGGCGATCGATGATGGTCAGGACCAGGGCAATCTCGCCGCCGGCCTGCTTGAGAATGTCGACCGCCTTCATGGCCGAGCCGCCCGTCGTCGTGACATCCTCGACGACGACGAGGCGCTTGCCCGCAAGCGATTCATCCGGTGCCAGTCCCTCGATCAGTGCCTGTGTGCCGTGCTCCTTGGTCTGCTTGCGCACGAAGAAGGCCGGCAGTGGCGCGCCCTGGACGCTCGATATCGCCGTCACCGCCGAGGCGAGCGGCACCGCGCCCATCTCAAGGCCGCCGATCATGTCGACCGATTCGCCGGCGAGCCGCTCGCACACCAGCTGGCCGATCAGATGTGCGCCTTCCGGGTGAAGCATG
>JBPCVZ010000213.1:0-13637 GCA_051010015.1 Hyphomicrobiaceae bacterium | reverse complement strand
GAAAACGACCTGCGCCGCGTGCTCGCCTACTCGCTCAACAACCAGCTCGGCTTCATGGTCGTCGGCATCGGCATCGGCACCGAGATGGCGGTCAACGGCGCCGCCGCGCACGCCTTCTGCCACATCCTCTATAAGGCGCTCTTGTTCATGTCGATGGGCGCCGTGCTGTTCCGCGTCGGCACCGTCAAAGGCTCCGAACTCGGCGGCCTCTACCGCTCGATGCCCTGGACGACCGGCTTCTGCATGGTCGGCGCCGCCTCGATCTCGGCCTTCCCGCTGTTCTCCGGGTTCGTATCTAAGTCCCTCATCATGACCGAAGCGATGAAGGGCGGCTACTTCTACGTCTGGCTCACCTTGCTGTTCGCCAGCGCCGGCGTCTTCCACCACTCCGGCATCAAGATCCCGTACTTCGCGTTCTTCGCCCACGACAGCGGCAAGCGCTGCGAGGAAGCGCCGATGAACATGCTCGTTGCGATGGGCATCGCCGCGTTCTTCTGCATCGGCATCGGCATCTTCCCGGGGCCGCTCTACGCGATCCTGCCCTATGCCGTCGACTACGTGCCCTACACGTTCGAGCACGTCATCACGCAGCTGCAGCTGTTGATGTTCTCGGCGCTCGCCTTCACTGTGCTGATGCGCACCGGCATCTACCCGCCGGAGCTCAAGTCGACCAACCTCGACACCGACTGGTTCTACCGCAAGCTCGGCTACAACGTCGGCGCCACCTTGCTCCTGCTCGGCGGTGACGCGGTCAAGTTCATCGCCAGCCGCGGCGCCGAGGCGTTTCACACCTTCGAGCGGCGCCTGCATTTCCATCACAATCCGGACGGCCTGCTCGGGCGCACCTGGCCGACCGGCCTGATGGCGTTCTGGGCGACCGTCCTGCTCGGCGGCTACCTGGTCGTGTTCTATTTCCGCTAACCTCTTGAGGAGCGCCCGTCATGGCGACGTTCACGGTCGCATCGATCGATGCCGAAACCACCCAGATCGCGATCGCGGCCGCGTCGGCGAAAGCCAAGCAGCTCGGCCACGCCATGAGCATCGCCATCTGCGACCCCAGCGGCATTGCCAAGGCGGCGCTGCGCATGGACGGCGCCAGCGAAGCGACTCTCCAGATCGCCCATGACAAGGCCTACACCAGCGCCTCGCTCGGCCAGGCAACCCATGCGTTGTGGGACTTCATCAAGAACGACCCGCCCCTGCTGCACGGCCTGCCGCAACAGCCGCGCATCATCGTCTTCGGCGGCGGCTATCCGATCATCGACGACGGCCGGATCATCGGCGCCATCGGCATTTCCGGCGGCCACTACAGCGACGACATGGAAGTCGCCCGCGCCGGCCTCGCCGCCATCGGCGCACCGGTTGGATAGTCAGAAGGTGTGCGGCGAACGCAACGGCTTCAGGACGGATCACGTTTGCACGTACCCCGATCGCCACCACACTGTGGCCTCTGCGCCCGGAATTTGTCGCCTTGTGGTTGAAACGATTAATGAAGCTTTTGTGACGAAATAAGCCTCTATTAAGTTTCAATTAAACCCGGTATCCTTCGCGGCAAAACCGTTGAATTTCCGCCAGATGTCGGCAATGCTGGTTGCAGCAAATTCGGTGTCCTTACGTTGCACGGGGCGCAACCATTGCTCGTTCCCAGACGCTGTGTGAGCGTCGATCGCTTCATCATACAACCTCGTCGAGACGTGCCCCATGCCTTTGACCATCAGTGGAATTTCCACGCCTATTCCAACGTTATACAAGGACATGGTCAACGAGAAATTGGGTGGCTTCGACTTGTCGCTCAAGCTCGGCATCTGTATCCAGTGGCTCGCATCGATCGCACAGGAGCCGAAGGGCGATAGCCATGCTCGTGTCGTTGTTGCTTTTGATGATTTCATGAACATGAAGGCCCAACTACATGCTGACCTCCGCCAAGGCCTCGACCCAGGGCCCTATATGCGTCGCAGGGGACTGCATCCTGACCAACCGACCAGCGGTCCTGCGTCATGTTTCGGCGCCGCGGTTGGCAGCGCTGCTCACAAAGAAGGCGCCGCCCTCCTGATCGTGCGCAGCGAGCTCGTCGAAACCTATGCGATCGGAATCTACCGGGCGAAGAAGCATATTGTTCTGTTTGCACCTACTGCCGGCGAATTGGCACCGATAAAAATCAAATACGCCGCCCGTGATATCGACTCCTTTTTAGACTTAGGTCGTCGGGATAAGGTATCGAGCTACGTCGGCTACATGGTTACCTTTATGGCGACCGCCAAGACGGGGCCGCTGATGGATGCGCCTCCACCGCCGCCGCGTCCGGCCCGCAGCCCGAGCCCAGATAATCCGACCGGCGGATCGAATGCCGGTGCAACCGCCACGGTGACCGAGCAAGAGCCACTCTATGCCGAGTTGGAGCGTGAGCTACCCGTTGTTCCCTATGTCCCGCCGATCGGCACAACGGCGCAAGTGCCACGCCCCGCCATCCTCCGTCGTTAGATCTGTTCAAGCAGCGGGCTGATGGCCCCGCTCGACGTGTGGTCCTGGCCGGAACATATCGCGGACAAGGGAAGACGGTACGGCTCACCGCCATGATTCATCACCAAGACACATGCTTGATGGTGCTGTAGTTTCCGTCTTGCCATACTCATTGCTGCTGCCAATCCTTAGAAGGCCAACCATGGCCACCTTCGTGGTTCACACCGGCATCTACATTGGTCCCAATAACTGAAGGACCCGACATCATGACCCATCACGGCAAGATCTGGTGGACCGAACTCAACACCTGGGACGCCGCCGCCGCCCAGGCCTACTACGGCCAGGTCATGGGCTGGACGTTCCAGGAGACGGCGACCGCCGGCACCGCGGAAAGCCGCCCCTACTACATCGCGCTGCGCGACGGCCAGCCGGTCGCCGGCATCTTCACGATGGTCAAGCCGATGTTCGAGGGTGTCCCCGAACACTGGTTCACCTATATTGCCGTCGATGATCTCACCCAGACCATTGCCGCCAGCAACGCCGCCGGCGGTCACGTTCGCCGCGAACCCTTCACCATTCCGGGCACCGGCACCATGGCCGTCGTCGCCGACAAGAGCGGCGCCGTCATGGCCTTCATCGAACCCGCACAATAGGCACACACCCATGATCACCGCCATCGTACGCTATCGCCTCCCGGAGACCATCGATCGCGAAGCCTGCCGAGCACATTTCGAAAGCATCGCGCCCGGCTTCCAATCCGTGCCCGGACTGCTCAGCAAGCATTTCATCTGGAGCGCGGGCGGCATCGCCGGCGGCGTCTATCAGTGGCGTTCACGCGCCGATGCCGATGCGTTTTATGGCGGGCCCTGGCGCGACGGCATCATCGCGCGATACGGCATGGCGCCTGACATCGAATTTTTCGATGTGTTCTGCGTCACCGACAATGTCGCGGAGACTGTTACGGCACTGAACACGGCGAAGGACGGCGCCGCCTGATCCAACCTTAGTTTTTCGCATCTCTGATCACGTTTTGGCGCGTTTACACGCATGCCACACTCACACCCCTGCCGATATGTTATGATTTGCGATGCGGTTGTTCGGATATCGTTCCGGACCAGGTGCCCACAGCAAGAACCATGCGCACCCAGATTGTTTCGGAGTTGTCATGCAGTACGTTTGTGATGCCGGCGAGTTGACCTGGTTCCGCCTCGAAACGGCGGCGGAAGCGGCGCAGGAATCGCAGGTCATGGAACACGCGGTCGAAAAATATTTTCAGAACGCCTACGACGAGGCGTTGCGCGCCTATGCACCGCCCGCGTCGGTGCCGGCGATGGAACAGAACATCGGTCGCAAGGCGCACATCGAACGCACGATGCCGCGTTTCCTCACGCTGCGCGATAACGAGGGGACGGCGCTGGTCACGGCCATGCTGCCGCCGGAGGATCGCGACCTGCGCGCCTTGCGCCCGGTCATTGTCGCCCACGGCAACAGCGATCCCTACGTCGAATTCAACGACGCCATCGAAGCGCTCGGGCGCCACGTCAAGCTCGATCTCGACCGCGACGTGTGCTTCCCCTACCAGCGCTGAGGCGCCGCCTCACGGTGCGTTCACCAAAGCGCGTATTTCAACGCTCAGGGCGTCACGGTGACGTGTCTCGGCTTGACAACCGAGGCGCGCGCTTTGCGTTAAGCTGACGGCAAGGACGGGGCTCCACGAAACCTCAAGGAGAACGTTATGCCGAAACGTCAAGCAATGAAATCGCTGATCGCAGCAACCGTGTTTGTGCTGGCAGGTGCCGGCGCCGTGGTGACGGCAGAAGCCGGCCCAAGACCACACCTGCCGTTGGCCGGCCCGGCTGCACCGGCAGCCGGTGATGCGCAGGCCAGCCTTCACAAAGTCCATCGCCGGTTCCGCGGCGGCCGCCGCTACGGCCGGCGTCGCGGCTCGCGCTTCGGCCACCGGCGACGCGGCTTTCGGAAGTTCTATCGTTTCGGCCCGCGCCGTGCGTTCCGTGGCCGGCGCTTTCTTCATCGCCGCCATCATCCGTTCGGACGCCATTTCTACTTCCGATAGGGACGATTGAGGATCCATGCACGGGACCGGCGACCTGGGATTGTTCGTGGTTTCGTGCCTTTCCGGGCGGGCGATGGCAGATTTTCTGTGCCGTCGTCCGGCCCTCGAAATATGACTGTTTCGTGAACGTGGCGTTCCGATCACGTTCAATCGCCGCACGCTACACCCGCTCCATTGCAATTCAGTGCCAACTCAGCAATGGACCAATCCGATGAAACTCCTGACCGCCCTCATTGGCCTCGCCACCGCCGTCGCCGCCTTTTCGACCAGCGCCCAGGCCGCATCCCCCTCGTTCAACTGTGACAAGCTCGCCAACAGCCATCGCGACGTCGATGCCGAATGGACGATCTGCCGAAGCAACCGCCTCGGCCGCCTTGATCGCCGCATGGCCAGCGCCTACGAACAGGTCAGGGGCCAGCTCAACTGGCGCGCCGGCGCCAAGCTGCGCCGCACCCAGCGCGCCTGGCTGCAGCATCGCAACTCCTGCGGCGATGATCGCCGCTGCATTGCCCGCAAATACCGCAAGCGCATCCGCCAGCTCGTGCGTTACGAAAACTGCTTCGACCACACCGCCCGCCCGGGCTGCGTCTGGCGCAAGCTCGAACGCCACAGCCGTCGCTGGGCGCAGCGCCACCGCTTCGATCATCTCAACGGCTGGAGCCAGTCGAACCAGTCGAACCGGTCAAACCGATGGAGCCGCTGGAACAGCTGGTTGCCGCGCCGGATCGGCTTTGGCGATCGCTTCGACGATCGTCGCTGAACCACGAAAACCTACTGCGCGGCCGCCAGCGGCCGTGCAGTCTCCACCACCCACGCCTCGAAATCCGCCAATGCACGCCGCGCCATCAGTTGCTTCTTGGCGAGCGTGCGCGCCTTGCCCTTGATGCGGTTGCCGTCGGCGTCGCGCGTCGGCGCCTGCATCGGCGGCAACAGCCCGAAATTGATATTCATCGGCTGGAACGATTTGGCGCCGCCATCGCCTTTCTCGACGCTCAGGTGCCCGCCGGTGATGTGGTTGAGCAGCGCCCCGTGCGCCGTCGTTGGCGGCGGCGCATCAAGCACCCGCCCGAAAAACTGCGCCGCCGCGAAGCGCCCGGCCATCAGCCCGCACGCCGCGCTCTCGACATAACCCTCGACGCCGGTGATCTGGCCGGCGAAACGCAAATGCGGCGCACACTTCAATCGCAGTTCGCCATCGAGCAGGCGCGGTGAATTGAGGAACGTGTTGCGGTGCAGCCCGCCAAGCCGCGCGAACTGCGCATCCTCCAATCCGGGTATCATGCGGAACACGCGCGTTTGTTCGGCATGGCGCAGCTTGGTCTGGAAGCCGACCATGTTCCACAGCGTGCCGAGCGCGTTGTCCTGGCGCAGCTGTACCACGGCATAGGGCCGCTCCGGGCTGTGCGGATTGGTCAGGCCGACCGGCTTCAGCGGGCCATGGCGCAGCGTCTCGCGGCCGCGTTCCGCCATCACCTCGATCGGCAGGCAGCCGTCGAAATAGGGCGTGTTCGCCTCCCACTCCTTGAAATCGGTCTTGTCGCCGGCCAGCAGCGCGTCGATGAACGCTTCGTACTGGTCGCGGTCGAGCGCGCAGTTCAGGTAGTCGGCCCCCGTGCCGCCGGGCCCGGGCTTGTCGTAGCGCGATTGTCGCCAGGCCTTGCCCTCATCGATGCTCTCGGCATGCACGATCGGTGCGATCGCATCGAAGAACGCGAGATCGTCTTCGCCGGTCTTCGCCTGGATCAGTTCGGCCAGTGCGCTCGATGTCAGCGGCCCGGTCGCCACGATGACATTGTCCCAGCCGGCCTGGTCGAGATCGGCCACCTCCTCGCGGGCGATCGTGATCAGCGGATGTGCCGCCAGCGCCGCTGTCACCGCGCCCGAAAACCCATGCCGGTCGACCGCCAGCGCGCCGCCCGCCGGCAGCATGTGGGCATCGCCCGACGCCATGATCAGCGAATCGGCACGGCGCATCTCACCGTGCAGCACGCCGACCGCGTTCGATGTCTCGTCGTCGGAACGAAACGAGTTCGAGCACACCAGTTCAGCGAGGCTGTCGGTTTCGTGCGCCTCGGTGCCGCGCACCGGCCGCATCTCGTGAATGACGCACCGCACGCCCAGTTTCGCGAGCTGCCACGCCGCTTCCGAGCCGGCGAGGCCGCCGCCGACGATGTGCACAGGGGATTTCTCTTTCATGACGCGAAAGTTACTCGTTTTCTTAGGTAGCGGCCAACGCACGGGATTGGCGACGAATCACTCTGATGTTATCGGATGTTCGGTGTGGGTACGGCGTATACGATCTGTTCTTGGGGGAATTTCGGGTCATGAATACGCCAATTGCGGGCGGGCTGCACGCACGATTATCGCGTAGCGGGCTGTGGCTGGCTGTCGCCGCCGGGTTGACCCTCGCCGGCTGCACGCATCAGCCGTTCGAAACCGCCCTCGATCACTATTCCACCATCGAGGTTCCCGCGCCAAAGGGCGCCACCGTGCACGTGTGCTCTGCCTACGGCTGCCGCACCCAGACCAAGGTCAAGTTTTCCGCGGCCCAGCTTGATGAAATCCGCGACGTCATGAAGAAAACGGCCAAGAACGACAGCGCCGCCGAGGAACGCCGCGCCGTCGCCTATGCGATCGGCTGGATCGAGCGCCACGTCGGCGAACGCATCGGCACCAAGCATGATCGCCCCGGCATGGATTTCACGGCTTCGGGCGATCCCCAGCAGCAGGACTGCCTCGACGAGGCGACCAACACCACCAGCTACCTCAAGCTGCTCGCCCATCACGACATGCTCAAGCACCACACCGTCGCCGCGCCTTTTGCCAAGGAAAACTACCTGCGCGGCATTTCCGGCTGGACGCATTGGACGGCGGTGCTGCGCGAGACCACGAACGGCCAGAAGTGGGCGGTCGACAGCTGGATCCAGAAGAACGGCGTTAACCCTGCCATCGTCGAGGCTGAAAAGTGGTACATCACCGGCCTCGAAGACCTGCCCGGCTCCACGATCTAGTCCCGGCACACCCGCTCACACGTCCCGCACACATACACGTGACGCACGTTTGAATTGTAATTTCGGCGCCGCTCTCCGATGTATGGGTCATCGAAGAGACAACGGAGATGCAGTGATGAAACGGATGGCACTGGCGCTGGCGGGCGCGGTAATGTTTGCAGGTTCGGCGTTTGCCGGGCCGCAGTATGTCGACAAGACCGGCTTTGCGGTCTCGGGCTACGATGTCGTTTCCTTCTGGAATCAGACCCAGAACCCGGTTGGCAAGAAGCAGCCCAAGGCAGTACCTGGCAAGAAATCGATCACGATGGAGTACAACGGCGCCAAGTGGGCCTTCGCGAGCGAGGCGAACCGCGACAAGTTCAAGGCTGATCCAGCCAAATACGCACCGCAGTTCGACGGCCATTGTGCCTATGGTGTCGCGGTCGGCGGCAAGGTCCCGGGCAACCCGAACCTGTGGCGCATCGTCGACAAGAAGCTCTACCTGAACATTACGCCGGTCGTCGTCGGCTTCTGGGAAAAGGACATCCCGGGCTTCATCAAGAAGGGCAACCGCAACTGGTCCAAGAAGCTCAAGTCGAAAGGCGCGGCCAAGCGCAAGGTTCCGGAACTGAACATTTCAAAGGCACCGATCTAGTCTCCCCCGCAATCGGTGACCCCACGAGCGCGCGACCGCCCTCCCCTGCGGTCGCGCGTTTTTTTCTCCGCCTTCGACGATCAGCATGAGCGAAAGCCCAAACAAAGTGATGATTATCGAGAAAGCAATTTGGGCAAGCGACCACCAATTCAGCAGTCGAAAGATCTTATCGAGCTCTGCCTGCGAGTATTCCTGCAAGTCGAAATCCGCATCAATGTCGTCATCATGCTTCGCGTCGTCACCGTTCTTCATGCCTTGCCCCGCATCGTTGAACGTTACCTGAAGCCGGCACCCGAACCGCAGGACGGCGGCCGGTCGATCATGGCGCGCGCTGCCAAATTTCGCTTGAACTTGGTGTGAAGATTTCCTGCCCCAGACCCATGACGCCACCCGGCCACGCGCTTCTCCAGGTGCACACAGCGCCATCCTCTGATATGTCTGCGCGACCGGTCCGCGGCCAACGCGACGTGGGCAGAACATTCAGAGGAAGCGCCATGACCATCACCCGCCACGAACAGAACAAGGTCTTCAGCAAGGTCGTCGAAGCCAACGGCTTCGTCATCACGTCCGGCATCACCGCCGACGACAACACGCTCGATGTCAAAGGCCAGACACAGCAGACACTGGACGAAATCGACCGCCTCCTGGCATTGTGCGGCACGGACAAATCAAAAGCCGTCTCGGCGATGATCTGGGTCACCGACATTCGCCACCGCGATGCCATGAACGAAGTGTGGTTCGAGTGGACCGGCGGCCAGAACATGCCGGTGCGCGCCTGCGTCGAAGCGGCCCTTGCCGACCCCAAGCTGCTCGTCGAAATCCAGATCACGGCGACGAAATAATCGCCACGCACCAACAATTGCCAACCAACAGCGGCGCCCGGCCCGGTGCCGCTGTTGTCACGACAAGACGATGAGCGAAAGGCCGACCATGTCCGGTGAACGCACGCCGCCCGAAACGCGCGACAGCTATTTCCATTTCCGCACGATGCCGACGCGCTGGATGGACAACGACGTCTATGCCCACATCAACAACGTCAACTACTATTCGTTCTTCGACACGCTGCTCAACCGCTACCTGATCGACGAAGGCGGCTTCAACTATCTCGAAGACCAGACCATCGGCATCGCCGTCGAAACGTTTTGCCGCTTCCACAGATCGTTCGCCTACCCGGAAGAGATCCAGGGCGGCCTGCGTATCGGCCATCTCGGGCGCTCGTCGGTGCGCTATGAAATCGGCCTGTTCGCCGCCGGCGAGGACACCGCCCGTGCCGACGGCCACTTCATTCACGTCTTCGTCGACCGGCCAACCAACAAACCGCGCGCGATCCCCGACGACCTGCGCGCCGCCCTCGCCCGCATCAAGGTGCCCGGCTAGATTGCATGGACCGAACCTGGCCGCGTTGGGTTACGCGGTCGACGTTGAAGCATGTAAAACCGCCAGTGGACCGCTAACCCAAACTACCGCCCATCGTTCGATTTGCGCGTTGCGGCACGCCGGCGACGTGTAGGTTGGGTTAGCGCGGCCCCGAACGTGCCGTCGGACACGACGTTGCTCCGCGCGTAACCCAACGGCGAGCCCCTTGAGCCCAGCGCAAGCGTACCGAGCCGCCAGCCCGCAACTCGCGAACGGGCTCGGTCCCTAGCCACCCCGCTTCGGCGAGCCGATCTCGCGGCCGATACGGTGCGCCTCCGTCAGCGCATTGGCGAGGCGGCGCGGCGCAAACGCATCGCCGACAACATGCATGCGATCGTGCGCAAACCCGGCTTCGCGCAGATCGCTCGCCAGGCCGTCGTTGGCGCGTGCCGCGCCAACCCAAACCACCGCCGCGATGTCGTCGATGCGCTCTTCCCGCCCGGTCAGGTAATGCTTGAGGACGACGCCGCCGGCCTCGACATGGCTGAGGTAGGTATTGGCACGGACCTCACCACCGGCCTTGTCGATCTCGCGCAGGAAGGCGATCCGCGAGACCGCCGGCAACTCACGGCCAACCTCGAACACCCGCGCGATGACGATCGGCCGCGCGCCCTCCCCGATCACGCTCTCGACCATCGCCTCGGTCCAATAATAGCCGTCGGCATCGACGACCAGCACCGCCCGCCCGGCCGCGCCGTCGAGTTGTAGTGGCGCATCACTGGTGATCACCGGCACGCTGCCGTCGCCCGCGACGTCCGGCGCATAGCCGTCCGCACCGGTCGCGATGACCACGTGGTCGGGCTGCGCCGCAGCCACCATCGCGGCATCGACGGTTTCGCCCAACACCACCGTGACCCCCGCCCGCTCGACTTCCGGCACCAGGAAGTTCAGCAGGTTGGCCATCTCGCCGTGAAACTGGATATCATGCACGTCGCGTACGCGCCCGCCGAGACGGTCGTGGCGTTCATAGAGCGTCACGTCGTGGCCGCGCGCCGCCGCCACCCGCGCCGCCTCGAGCCCGGCCGGCCCGCCGCCGACCACCATCACGCGCTGGCCATGTTCCGCCCGGTCGCGCTCCAGCGGCCGCCACAGGTGCTCTCGCCCGGCGACCGGATTGGTCGCACAGGCAATCGGCTCGCCAACCGAAATCCACGCCCAGCACTGATTGCACGCGATACAGCGCCGGATGCGATCGGCTTCACCGCGCGCCGCCTTTTTCGGCCAGTCCGGATCGACCAGCAGCGCGCGGCACATGCCGACCATGTCGGCCTCGCCGCGCGCGATCGCGTCCTCGGCGTGTTCCGGCCCCTGGATGCGCGTCGACGCGATCACCGGCACGCGCCTGGCCCCGCCCCCCACGACGCCCCCCGCGACAGCCATGAAGCGCTTGTGCAGATCCTGATAGGCGAGCAGCGGCCAGTGCCGATCCGGCAGGTGCGTCTCGATCGAATTGAAATTGCCCTGGCTGAGCGACAAGTAGTCGACCAGCCCATCGTCGACCAGCTCCCGCGCGATCTCGACCGTATCCTCGATGCCGAGGCCGCCGTCGGTAAACTCCTCGACCCCCATGCGATAGCCGACGATCGCGCGCTGGCCGATGCGCCGGCGCACGCCCTCGAGGATCTCACGCGGAAAGCGCAACCGGTTCTCGCGCGAGCCGCCGTAGGCATCCTCACGATGATTTGAGAAGGGCGACACAAACTGCTGGATGAGATGGCCCTGCGCGCCGTGGATCTCGACGCCGTCCATGCCGGCTTCCATGCAGTGCACGGCACACATGATAAAGGTCTCGATCGTTTCGCGCACTTCGCGCGTGGTTAACGCATGCGGCACGCCGCCGCTGCGCGGGCACGCGATCGCCGACGGCGCGATCGTGAACGGCGCGACCCGTGACGCGAGATGCTGGCGCCCGCCCATGTTGAGCTGGCCGATCAGCAGCGCCCCTTCGGCGTGACAAATGTCAGACAGCTGACGTAATCCCGCGATGCCGGCCCGATCGAAGATCACCAGTGCACCAGGCCCGAACGGGTCTTGCGGTTGCACGCGCAAGGCTTCGGTGACAATCGTCCCGACACCGCCTTTCGCCAGCGTCTTGTAGAACGCCAGCACACGCGGCCCGGCCTTGTTGCCCTCGGCAAGATTGGCCGTTGTCGCAACCCGCATGATGCGGTTTTTCGCGCGTCTCGGACCGATGTCAATCGGTTGAAACAGATGGGGAAAGTGCCCGTTGGTCATGCTTGAAGGTGCCCCTTGTTCGGCATCCGCGCCGTCACAATCGTCGGTTGCGTGCCGCAATTTAGTCAAGCGAAGCGGGTTGTTAATCATGCGGGGGGTTGAATTCTTCGAATCCGGAGCCTGATTGGCGCCTGATCTATTTGCAAGAAGGGCTCAGACTCCGTAACGTGCAGGACCCCTCAAGCGATTGGGGTCAAAAATGTGGAGGAAAGAATGAAGCATTTGAAAGCCGGCATGGCCGCCGGCGGTGCATTGGCTATTGCCATGGGGGCGATTACGGCTCCTGCGCTGGCGCAGAAGAAGGGCGGCACGCTCAACTTCGTCGTCGGCTCGAAAATTCCGTCATACGATGGCCACGCCGAAAGCACCTTCGGGATGATCCACCCGATTCGTCCGTTCTATAGCCTGCTGATGCGGGTCAATCCGGATAACCCCGGCGACCCGACCGACTTGGTCTGCGACATCTGCGAAGGCAGCCCGCCGCAAGCGACCGATGGCGGCAAGACCTATACGTTCAAGATTCGCAAAGGTGTCGAGTTCCACGACGGCACGCCGTTGACGGCGCATGACGTGGTCGCGACATATCAGAAAATCGTCAATCCGCCGGCCGGCGTGCGTAGCATCCGCAAGGCGTACTTCGCCACGGTCGCTTCGATCAAGGCAACGGATGATTTTACCGTCGAGTTCAAGCTGAGCCGGGCTGACGCAACGTTCATTCCGTCGATGGCGATGCCGTTTAACTTCATCTACTCGAAGAAGGACATCGACAAGCACGGTCCGACCTGGCACCAGAAGAACGTCAACGGCACAGGCCCGTTCGTCTTCGTCGAACACCAGCCGGGCGCGTTCGTCTCGGGCAAACGCTTTGCCAAGTACCACCACAAAGGCAAACCCTACCTCGACGGCTTCAAGGCAATCGCCGCACCGAAGCTCGCGACCCGCGTTCTCGCCATCGAGAGCGACCGCGCCGCGATCGAGTTCCGTGGTTTCCCGCCGAAATCACGCGACGACCTCAAGAAGGTGCTCGGTGACCGGATCGCGGTCCAGGAAGGTGACTGGAACTGCGGCCTCTTCCTGACGCCGAACCACAAGGCGAAAGCCATTAGCGACGTTCGCGTGCGGCGTGCTTTGAACCTGGCACTCGATCGCTGGGGCGGCTCGAAGTATCTGACGCGTATCGCAATCGTGAAAACGGTTGGCGGCATCGTCTATCCGGGCCACCCGCTCGCCGCGACGAAGGCCGAACTCGAGAAGCTCGAAGGCTACTGGCCGGACATCAAGAAGTCCCGCGCACTCGCCAAGAAGCTGCTCAAGGAAGCCGGCCATGAGAACCTGACGTTCACGCTGACCAACCGCGGCGTCGACCAGCCGTACAAGCTTGTTGGCACGTGGGCGATCGACCAGTGGCGCAAGATCGGCGTCAAGGTCAAGCAGGACGTCGTGACGACCTCTGTGTGGTATGACCGTCTGCGCAAATCGAAGAAGTACGACGTGTCGACCGACGCCAACTGTCAGAGCGTTGTCAGCCCGGTATCGGATGTCACCAAATGGCTCGGTTCGTCCGGCGGCAACTATGCCAACTACAAGGGCGGCGACGATGCGCTCGAAGCGCTCTACAAGAAGATGGCTGCAGCCTCCGGCGACGAGCAGCGCAAGCTGATGCGTGACCTGGAAACGCATGTCATCTCGAAGCAGGCACACATGATGACGACGCTGTGGTGGCGCCGCATCTCGGTTTACCGCTCTTACGTCAAGGGCTGGAAAACCTCGCCAAGCCACTACCTGAACCAGCACCTCGACCAGGTCT
>JBPCVZ010000212.1:0-2921 GCA_051010015.1 Hyphomicrobiaceae bacterium | reverse complement strand
CATTCATGCGCAATGTTCAGCCGTTCGCGATCGCCATCGAACAACGCCCAGAGCGCGTCGTTCGAGAAATGCGCGATGGCATCCGCATAAGATGTAAGGTCAGTCAGTCTGACCATTTGTGCAACTCCGGCCTTCGTGCCTGCTCATGGCGAGCCGGTCCATTCTGCCGAGACGGCGGCACTGTGCAATCGTCACCATGATCTGGCGCACGCACCCTGGACAATTTATGCCATCTCACCCATTCTTTTCGCGTCGAGCATACGGCGACCGGCCGGCAAGCTCGCCCAACATCGAGGAGGGCCCCTCATGCAGATTGTCAATCCGAGCTACGGCGTCAGCGCCGCGGGCGGAGAGGCGCTGAAGGGAGCAGAACTGGATTGGATGAAGGATCCGATCGCCCTGTTCTCCAACTCGAAGCCGAATGCCAGGGAACTCATGGATGGATTGAAATCCAAGCTTTCCGCCATTCGGCCCGTCGACAATGTCGATTTCCTCTACAAACCGAGCGCCAGCCAGCCGGCGCCGGCGGACACGATGGACGAGGTCGTGCACAAGTACCGGGCCGCGCTTCTTGCGCTGGGGGATTGAGGCTCCTGTTCGTCGTGGAGTTTCCATGACAGCATCGAACTGGAAAAGCGTGGTGTGACGGCTTACGTCATTGCGTCCGATACCTTCGCGCCGCTCGTCCTGGCGCAGGCCAAGGCGCGCAAGGTCGAGCCGAAGCTGATTGTCGTCAAGCATCCGATCGGTGGCCTCAATGCCGAAGAGCTGACGGAACGCATCGATACCGCCTACGACGCTCTGTCGAAGATCATGGCGGCGTAATCGCGTCTCAGCGCCGGTGCAGCACAAGTCCGCTGCGCCGGTGTTCTTTTGTAAGTTTCGTCGAACCAAAGCGCGGCGCATTTAATGGAACAAGCACCCGATATCGAGCTCATCGACGTAGAGGATATGTCGGTCGAGGCGTTCAACGACATGGCCGAGGCGTTTGGCTGGAGCGATGGCATGCCGCTCTTCGTGCCGACTGTCGAGGCCGTGGACAAGCTTGTCGAAACCGTGCACGGCGATAACGAGCCGATCGGTCCGGTGCCACCGCGGCTCGTCAATCCGACCATGCGAAGTCTTGCTGCAAATGCCGTCATGGCGGGATGCAAGCCGGAGTACTTCCCCGCCGTGGTGACGGCGTTGCGCTCCTGCCTGGCGCCCGAATACAACCTGTCCGGCATCCTGGCGACGACGCACCCGTGTACCAACATGGCCGTCATGAACGGCCCGATCCGAAACGAGATCGCGCTCAACTGCGGCAGCAACTGCTTTGGCCAGGGCTGGCGGGCGAACGCGGCGATCGGGCGGGCGCTGCAACTCATCATGCTCAATGTGGCCGGCGCGCGCCCTGCCGTGATGGACCGCGCGACGCAGGGATCGCCAGGAAAATATGCCTTCTGCTTCGGCGAGAACGAGGAAGAGAGTCCGTGGGAACCGTATCACGTGCGCAAGGGGTTCGCGGCGGCGGACAGCACTGTGACGACGATGGCCGCGGAGCCGCCGCACAACATCAATGATCACGGCTCGAACAGTGGCAAGGGTATTCTGAAAACGATTGCCGGTACGATGTCGCAGGCCGGTGCCAACAACACCTATCTGCATGGCCCGGTGTTCGTTGTGTTCGGGCCGGAACACGCACAGACCGTCGCGCGCGACGGTTTCACTGTCGAGCAGGTCCAGGAGTACCTGTTCGACCATTCCAAGGTCCACGTCTCGCGCATTTCGGATGAAAACCTGGAAAGCTGGGCGGGCCAGGACAGGCATGCGGTTCAGGATCACTATCACCCAGCCAAGTCACCGACGGATATCCAGATCGTCGTTGCGGGTGGCGCAGGCAAGCACTCGGCATTCATTCCGTCGTTCGGCAATACGGCGGCGTCGAGCAGCATCATCCGAAAACCGTGATATCGCGCGATGAAAGAGCTCGGCGACTGGCCGGTATTCGGTCCTGATGACAACTGGGATGCCAGTCAGGCAGCGTTGGCTGCGGCCGGCCTGTCTGATGGCCTGCCGCTCGTCGTGCCGACGACGCAGCGCCTGGAGGCAATGCTTTCAGGCTGCTCCGACCCCGGCAGATCGCACGGCCTGATCGCGCCGCTATTTGGCGACCTGACGAATGCGGCGATTGCATACAACTGCGTGCTGGCGGGATGTGCGCCAGGGGCACTGCCGGTTGTCACGACCGCGCTCGTCACGTGTCTGGACGAGTCGTTCAACCTACTCGGCATCGCGACGACGACCGGCAGTCCGGCCATTGCCACGATCGTGCACGGGCCTATCACGGCCAGACTGGGTATGAATTCCGACGTCAATTGCCTCGGCCCCGGCAATGCCGCCAACGCGGCACTCGGGCGGGCGATCGCGCTCGCCTTGCGCAATATAGCGGGCATGCGCACCGATGGCGGCGACATGGCGACGATGGGGCAACCGGCCAAGTACGGCATGTGTTTCCCGGAGGGGCAGGCGCGAGCGTTCGCGCCATTTCACGTTCGACATGGTGTTCCCGCTGACGAGAGTGCCATCACCGTCCTTGGTATCTCGGGCACCGCAGAAGTCCTGCCATCGCATGACACCGGCAATTGGGATCGGCCAGAGGATATTTTGCGCCCGGTTGCGCTGGTGATGCGCACTGCGCTGGTTGCAGGGGGCGGTGCTCGGAAAACCGAGCGTGGCGAGCAGGTGCTCTTGTTGCCCCCCGAACTGGCTGAACTGATCGCGCAGCGCGGCTGGCAGCTTGATGACGTGCAACGCTATCTTTTTGAAAGCGACGACGCGGTCGGAGCGGGTGCGATTGCGGGGACAGCGGACGACATCCACGTCATCGTCACGGGTGGCCCAGGCGTAAAAATGACGGTTTTGCCGTTGTGGGGTGGGGG
>JBPCVZ010000211.1:0-2683 GCA_051010015.1 Hyphomicrobiaceae bacterium | reverse complement strand
TCGACGAGGAAGAAATCTTCAAGGAAAGCGGCCTATGAGCGTGGCTCTCGCGGCTGGCGCGGCGCACGCGGCCACCGGTCATTTCGTCCTCACCGAGCACCTGCCGATCCTGATCGTCGTCACGCCGCTGCTGGCGGCGGGCGTCACTGCCTTGCTGCGCAACGGTACGGCCGCGTGGATCATCGCGATGATCGTGTCCTGGCTGCTGCCGATCTTTTCCGTATTGCTGATCTTCGAGGTGCAGGAAAAAGGCATCGTGTCCTATGCGCTTGGCGGTTGGGCGCCGCCGGTCGGCATCGAATACCGCGTCGACATCGTCAACGCGTTCGTCCTCCTGATCGTGTCCGGCGTCGGCGCCCTGGCGATGCCGTATGCACTGAGAAGCGTCGAGCACGACGTCGACGAAAAGCTCCGCCCCTGGTTCTACGCGATCTACCTGCTCGCGCTCACCGGCCTGCTCGGCATGGCGGTGACGGGCGATGCCTTCAATATCTTCGTGTTCATGGAGGTCTCGTCGCTGGCGATGTACGCGATGATCGCGATGGGCCGCGACCGCCGCTCCCTGATCGCCGCCTACCAATACCTGATCATGGGCACCATCGGCGCCACCTTCTACGTGATCGGCGTCGGCTTCCTCTACGTCACCACCGGCACCCTCAACCTTGCCGACATCGCAACGCGCATCGGCCCTGCCTTCGCCGAAAGCTCGCCACCGATCATGGCCGCGCTCGCCTTCATCGTCGTTGGCATCAGCCTCAAGCTGGCCCTGTTCCCACTGCACGTTTGGCTGCCCAACGCCTACGCTTTCGCACCCTCCTTCGCGACGATCTTCCTGGCCGCGACCGCCACCAAGGTCGCCGTCTACATCCTGCTGCGCATGTATTTCTCGCTGTTCGGCGTCGCCATCTCGATCACCAAGCTGCCGGTAACGGAGCTCATTCTCATCCTCTCCGTCGCGGCGATGTTCATCGCCTCGATCATCGCGATCTACGAGGACAACATCAACCGCATGCTGGCCTATTCGTCGGTCGCCCAGATCGGCTACATCACGCTCGGCATCGCGCTTGCCAACCAGAACGGCATCACCGGCTCCATCGTGCACCTGCTCAACCACGCCGCCATGAAGGCCGCCCTGTTTGCCTGCATGGGCGCGATCGTTTACCGGATCGGGACGTCGCGCCTCAGCGAAATCGGCGGCATCGCCCACAAGATGCCCGTGACGATGGCCGCCTTCACGATGGCCGGCCTTGCCATCATCGGCGTGCCGGGCACGGCCGGGTTCATTTCGAAATGGTATCTCGGCGTTGGCGCCGTCGACCACGGCTGGTGGTCGCTTGCGTTCCTGTTGCTGATCAGTTCCTTGATCGCGGTGATCTACATCGGTCGCGTCATCGAGGCGGCCTACTTCCAGCCGCTCGACGACAAATGCGCCAAGGCCAGCGACCCGCCTATGACGATGATGATCTCGCTGGTCGCCTTCACCGTCCTGACGGTCTATTTCGGTCTCGATACGAGCTGGTCCGGTGACCTCGCCGCGGAGGCCGCCAAGGTGCTGGTCGGAGGGTTGAAGCCATGACCTTCCTTGCCCCCGAAACCCTGCTCGGCCTGTCGCTGCTCATCCCGTTCGCCGCCGCGCTCCTGATCCCGGTGTTTCACGCCTCTCCGAACCTCAGGGAAGGCGTCACGCTGGGCGCTGCCGGCCTGCTCTTCATCGTCGTCCTCAGCCTGCTGCCGGCCGCGCTCGCCGGCCAGCAGCCGGAAGCTCTGCGCTTCACCATCGTCGAGGGCATAGCCTTCGGCCTCAAGCTCGAGCCGCTCGGCATGCTCTTCATGCTGGTCGCCTCCGGCCTGTGGATCGTCAACTCACTTTATTCGATCGGCTACATGCGCGGCCACGACGAGCCGCGCCAGACCTCGTTCTACGTCTGCTTTGCCATCGCCATTGCCAGCACCATGGGCCTGGCGCTGTCGAAGAACCTCTTCACGCTGTTCATCTTCTACGAGATCCTGACGCTCTCGACCTATCCGCTCGTCACCCACAAGGCTGACGACGCCGCCCAGAACGGCGGCCGCGTCTACCTGTTCCTGCTGCTCGGCACCTCGATGGTCCTGCTGCTGCCGGCGATCTTCATCGTCTACGGCATCACCGGCACGACCGAGTTCACCGCCGGCGGCGTCCTCGCGGGCAACGCCAGCAACGGCACCATCGCGCTTTTGCTGGTGCTGTTTGCGTTCGGCATCGGCAAGGCCGGGCTGATGCCGTTCCACTTCTGGCTGCCCTCGGCGATGGTCGCCCCGACACCGGTCAGCGCGCTCCTGCATGCCGTCGCCGTCGTCAAGGCCGGCGTCTTCACCATCCTCAAGGTCGTCATCTACATTTTCGGCATCGACACGCTGCGCTTGAGCGGCCAGGCCGACTGGCTCGTCTACGTCGCCTCGTTCTCGCTGATCGCCGCCTCGGTGGTCGCGCTTTCGCAGAACAACCTCAAGGCCCGCCTCGCCTACTCCACCGTCAGCCAGCTCGCCTATATCGTGCTCGGCGCCGCGCTCGCGACGGCGGCCAGCGTGCAGGGCGGCGCGATGCACATCGTCATGCACGCCGTCGGCAAGATCACGCTGTTCATGTGCGCCGGCGCGATCTACGTCGCCCACCACAAGACCGAGATCAGCGACCTCGACGGTA
>JBPCVZ010000210.1:0-13200 GCA_051010015.1 Hyphomicrobiaceae bacterium | reverse complement strand
CAGACCGCCGCGCGCCACAGGCAGGCCAGCACGATGAGCAACGCAGCAGCGTAGGCGCCGCGACGAGCTTGGTCGCGCCACCGAAGATCGATGCGAGGTATCTCGAGGAATCTCCAAACGCCGATCGCGATGTGGCCGATGCCGTAGCCGATCATCGCTGCACTGCCTGCGAGAAAGCCCTGTGTCAAAGGATCGCGAGGCATCAAAGACGGCGTCAGCGCAGTGCCGAAAAATATGGCCGCCAAGATCCAGCCCGTTGCTGCCAACGGCAGCGCTGGCACAGCGTAAGCGCTCCAGCGACGAACCGCTTCAGTCATCATGGTGGACACCTACCGCTCAATCGTGCATCCCGCCGGACGCGAAAACTCTACACTGGCACTAAATACAAGCGCGAATTGGCCCGTCAATGGCAAGGCATGAACCGCATTACCCGATATGCTTCCCATCGTTTTCGAGCCCCTTTGGTGGCCTGATAGGACGTGAGCGCATTTCGTAGCAAGTCGTAACGGCCAACTGTTCGCCAAGCCCATGCCGACATTTTCCGAGCGTATGAGCCGTCTCGGAAGTTCTCCTGCCGTGCGGATCCCTGCCGACGGGTCGATGCAGGTTCTGACCATCTGGTCGGCCAAGCATTGCGACGCATCGACGGCTTGTCCGAAGTTCGCTTTGAATCCGTGTTGCTGTTCGCGACTATCGAAAATCTACGGCCGAAATACACCTGACTGTGAAATTCAGACCCTAGTTATCGCGTTTATCCCCGCGCGCGGGGCTGAATTGGAATTCGCTGTCCGCTATTTGGCGTTTCTCCGGCCAAGTGAACGTATTGGTTTGGGTTGTGAAGGCGCCCCCATCTTTCCTCTTGCTAACAAGGCGACAAGGAAAACGGCGCTCTGAGCGCTCAAGCCAGACGTGCCATTCATCGTCGTTGTAAACCAGCCGTACGCCATCACAGGTTTTGCTGCCAACTTTGAGTGGGCCCGTACTGGTTATTCTCGGAAAGCCGCCGAGCGTCGCTAAGAAATCAACGCTCCAAAAAAAATCGATCATCCGTGGCTGCACGCCGACAAGACCGGCTGCAACATAGAGCGAGCCAACGATCGAATCTTTAGCTGGGGATTGGCGATACTTGCGCTTGTTTCTTTGATGGATCGTTAGCAGTTTTCCGTCGGAGATAACAGCAAGGCGCCGCTTTCCCGAATTGACAGTGACACGCAGGAGATTTGGCTGTCTAAGCTGGTATTTGACAGTGCCGCTGCGGCTCGTGCCAATAACGCGGTCGACGATCTTGAACGTGGTCGTGAACTCAAGCTCGCGTGCTGCTTTGAGGTTGGCGTGCATCGCTGTCAGCCCCGTCTTCGTCGCTATCGCATTCAGTGCGGCCCGCTCTTTTGCCAGCGGATCTGTTAGCGTGCTCGTTTGTTGCGCCCAAACGAGCGTCGGGAGCTGACTGACAAGAAGAACGAACAATGGTCCGCATCGTTTCATTATACCACCTCGTTGGCGCGGTTTTACTTTGTCGACCTCATGGCGTGCCGCCCCAAATTCATAAGATTTCGTGATGATGCGCTACGCAATGCCTTTTACAGAAATCATCAGATCTTTCGTTAACGAGGTCACCCTCAGCCGGCTTGGTGGTCGTTATTCTGCCGATATGTGATTAGTCGATGCACTTGCGGCACGACTCGTGCAACTTGCGGCACGACTCGTGCAAAACGAGCAGCATACAGGTGTAACTGGATTATTTTTGCTTCCGGGAGGAGCTGCACGAATGTCAAATCTCAGGATCCTGCAGTCGGGGTTGACGATCCTAATGGTTACCGCCGTTTCGGTTGGTTCCATCAGGGCATCGTCCGACGCAGTGCCCGTTCAACCCGGCCAAGCGAAAGCGCCGACGATTGTGGCGCAATCGGAGCAGTGCCAGGTCTCCGGCAAAATAGCGACCGTTACAGCACCCGCCAATGGCAACTGTATTTGTCCAGCCGGGACGTTGCGCGCAGGCGAGCGACCGCTCGGGCCACTTGGCTCAGGCAAGTTTTTCTGCAGTCCGATCTGGTAGTGCTGTTAAATTGGAGCCGTACCGTGCGCGATCGCCTCGGGATTGGCGAAATCGTGCTGACGCCGTGCCGATCCAGGCTTTGAAGCCAATACCTATCTCGGCGCCGAATGATCGAACTACTCGGTGCTGACGGGGAACAGCATTTATCGCAAAGTTCTGGACACTCATGGCGCTCAGGTGGACTCCGAGCTCAAAGATCAATGTGAATTGATCAATTCATCAGGGCCAACTCAGATGCTGCGAAGCACGATCGCAGCTGCCTTGCTCTGGGCCCTTCGCGATCTTCTCGGGTTGACGATGCCAATTGTGCCGACCAGTTCTGTTGCCGTTAAGATAACTGGGATCAACTATCGCGGAGACGAGTTCGCACCGGACTGCCAGTACGGTCACGAACGAGAATTAAATTGCTTATCCTTTTTGAATAGATTTGAGGCATCCAATTGGATGCTCTCGCAATCATAACCACGTTTGAGTGCGGTTGGAGCCTGTCTTACTTAGATGGAACCATTCTCCACGGCAGATTTGATCCGAGTTCAAGTGGACCGTCGAGGGTGCCAAAGAATCTCGAGCGTCCTCGCCGGTATCGCGGTCTTCGGCGGCATCGACTTCACCATTCCCGCCGGTCGTTGTTGCGGCGGCGACCAGTTATGCGATCAGCAACTCATTCGCATCTGGAATGTCGTTGGCCGCCACAATTGGCTCTTCGCCTTGAGCGCCAACGTCCACACTGTCTGGATTGACCGAATCTTGGCTCGCGTCAGTGGCGGCAGCAACCGAGGCACCCCTTGCAGAACTGCTGCTCGCCTGCGAGCCTTCCAGGCGTGCGAGAGCCGCATCGACACTCGCCTGTGTCTCGTCGACGCCTTCCAGGGCCGCAACGCCGGCATTGTGAGCAGCGGCACCAAAAAGACCTTCCGAATACTCAGGTTTTGCGAACTCCTTGGCGACAGTGATACGGTTTTCGATGATCTGGAGGGCCGTCTCGGTCGCAGCAACCTCTTCGGGCGTTCCGTTCGCGATCAAGTAAGGCTGGGCTTCGTAGAACTTGATGACCAATTCACCACGGCTGACTTCGCCGCTATCGATTTTCTGCACCCAGTACCCGATCTCACCCGGCGTCAACTCCCCGCCCGCACCGGGACGCAAAAGGACGTTGTCGTAGATGGCTTCAACGAATTCTCCGGTTGTATCGCTGGCCGAGTAGCCAGAGAACGCCGTCAGGTCAAGCGCTGCTTCATAGAATTGATCTGCCCGTTCCGTAAGCGCCTCATCGAATGATTTTCCGGTCTTCATCGAGTCCACGACGGCGCGAATGTGGAATTCGTAGCCATCCAACTCCGGGGCACGATTGAAATATCCGATGTAGAGTTTCACGATGCTGTCCAGCTGAGACGAGGACAACATGTCGGTGGGATCAGGTGCAGGGTCATCAGACGTGGAGACAACCTTACCCGACTCCAATGTCGCATCGATCGACACCGCTTCGACCAACTGCCGATTGGTTGCCCCACCGGTGCTTGCTGCAAACCCAAATGTCACGAAATCGGAACCGCCAAAATAGGTACTTGCCAGATCCCCATTGACACTCGCGCCCTGCGCCCCATCGAATGTAAAGCCCAAGACTTGCGCCTGCGCGTCCCAATTCACCGCGAGCGCGTGCCATGCGCCATCCTCGATGTTGCCGACATCAAGCATGGCCGCAGCTGCGACATGCGCGCCACCTGCAGCATCTGTATCGACCCACCCGACATGGTCGTTCGCGATATCATTGAACGGTGCATCGCTCTGGTAGGTGTCGATCTCAAGCGCCAGACCGTTCCCCAGACCGCTTGCACCAAGCCCGCTGCCGCCGCCGCCCACTTCATCTGCGCCAAAGGGCGCACTGTGCATTATGAACGACATGCCATCACCGCCAGCGTCGTCCGTGCCGAGGTACACATTGTACACCAGCTCGAAATCACTTCTTAAGTCTATCCGATCGTTGGACATGATCGCACCCGCTTGATCTGGTGCGTCTTCGGTCAATAGTACGGTGTTCCCGTCAGTGAATTCGGCATCGCCATTCAGCGTGACGTAGCCGCCAAGGTTCTGATTGTAGGCCTCGCCACCCAGACCAACTTGGATCGTTGCGGCAATCGAAGGTGTCCCGTCTGAATTGAAGGCAAACAGCATCCATTGTCCGGCGGACAGGACGTTCGCGTTGTCGGGAACTTCAACCTGTATCGTATTGTTTGGGCCAACCGTATAGTCCAGCTCGAGCTTTGTCGTCGACATGTTGAGCGCGTGCGTCACTGACCCGGCTTTGACGAGCGTCAGTCGAGTGATGTCGGCCGCATCACCGACGGTGATCGAGAAGTCTTCCCGTTGCTCGATCTCCTCGGGCGCAACCAGGATCTCCGGCCTCTCGGCCAGGTTTCCGTTCTCATCAAACAGGTAATCGGGGTAGAAGATCTCACCATTGGTGTTCGTCAGGGGACCAGGCGCGCCGCCGCCCAGTGACAGGACGCTGCCGTCGGGAAGCAGGATCGTGGTTGAATGATACAAGCGGGCAATTTCAGCGTCATCGCCAGTTGTCCATTGTCCCGTGTTGGGATCCCAGATCGAAATCTCGTTCGTGACACCGACCAACTCATTGGCGGCGGCGCTGCCACCACTCACGAGCACCCTGCCGTCAGCCATTACGACAAGGTTGGACCAGAGGCGACCAACTCCAACATCGGCTGTCCTTGTGTAGGTCGGCGTATCCCCACTGATATCCATGATCCAGGCGCTACCGTCTGCGCCAAGAATTAGAACTTTGTCCTGCTCGAACATGATCGCAGGGAGCGCATTGTTGGTCTGGAATGGAAGGCCGCCGACCGTGTCGATGCGTCCGTCGCCGGATGGGTCGATCACATGAACAGCGTAGTTTTCAGAGTCATCCAGCGTGCCGAATAGAACGACTTCGCCGTCGCTGTTCATCCAGGTCCGCGGATACCACCAATCATCTGCAATATCGTCACTGTAGGCGCCGGTCAGCGATTTCCAGCCTACGCCCGGCGTATAGAGCTCGGGCGTCCCGACGCCCTGGCCATTGCCGTCTACGCCGCCGACCATCAGGATCTTGCCGTTCGCAAGGTTGATCGCCGTTGGATACCAGCGCTGATACGCCATATCGCCCGTTGGCGATGGGCTGATGCTCATGTCCGTGTAGTCGTACTGATTAACATCTTCGACGCCGACATTCACATTGCCCAAGGGTCTCGCATCGCCACCGGCGATCAGTATTTTCTTGGTCGAGGGTACGAGCACCGGCACGGAGCAAAACAGATCAGTCGGTGTTTGGTTTTCAAGCGTGTAATGCGTGTCCGTCTTGTAGTCCCATACGTCATAAATGAGATGCCCACCCTGCATGCCATTCTGATCGGTGCCGAAAGTCAGGAGCTTGTTGTCAGGCGTAAGGATCGCGTGAACACCGATAATGGGCCAGTCTTTCAACTCGCCCCATTCGCCCCCACCGTTGAGATCAGTAATGTTCATTGCTGCGCCACCTAACTTCTTGTTAACTCTCCGACATTACGCGAACGATGAATACGAAAGGCAAGTTAAGGTGGGTTTATTGGTAAATCCAAAGAGAGAATGTTGCCTTGACCCATTGCCATGGAGTTGGACGAACGAATTAAGTATTAATTCGCATGGACCCAAGTGCGGCAGAATGAGTAATTGAACAGCGCCCTGCAGTATGTTTCGAGATTTGCTTGGGGCCGGCAAAGCGGCCGCCGCCGGAGAAAATGCGCGAGCCGAAACATCGCCTGCACACACAAGGTGTATAACGAGTGAGTTTATCATTATATATTCTAAAACCGAATTCAAAAATAATGTGTGCAATTGAAAGATCGATATTGATCGTTTCAGAAATTAAAGTGCGGGATCTATGAATTATATAATTACGCGATCTATTGCCACCTGGTGCTCTGGTGACAGGACGCAAGGCTCGACATGAATATGCGGTTATTGAACGAGGTGCATATTCGGCAGTTGACGCGAGTGCGGCCCTAGTGTCGCCAATGGCGGACCGAAGAGCTGTCCCGCAACCAATGCCCCGAAGGCGACGTGGCGGACGATCGAAATACTTTAGCCTAATGCGAGTCGCATAAAATGCTCCCCGCTTTTGCTTCCTTTTGGCTCACGGCTATTTCCTCGCTTCGCTCGGGGCCTCCGCCATGCACGCGTTAGCGTGCGTTTCACGCTGCGGGCGGCGCGAGGCGCCGGTAGCGCCAGTGAACCAGGAGCCGCGAGCCTTGAACTGGAATTGTCTCCAATCAAAGGCTCGCGGCTCTAATGTCAGTCTAGCCCGACCTATTCACCAGTGGATCGTCCGCGAGCGCGGGCAGATTCCCGGAGGAAAGGGTGGACCCGCGCCCTCATCAGCTAGATCCGTGGAACGATGTAGTTCGGGACGATGCTTGATCGCTCTATGCATGCAATGAAATCAAGATCTTTCATGAGGCCGTCGTCCGTGACGAGGATGGTACGCCATCCCGCAGCTGCGCCGCCAAGAATGTCGGTATGAAGCGTATCCCCGATCATCGCGATGCGATGCGGTGCAATATCGCTCTTGATGCGGGCCTTAACGGCGTCGAATGCATTTGAGAATGGCTTGCCGAAGAAGACGGGTTCAATATCGAGCCGGTCAGCGAGGTCGTGCGCATATGCGCCCGGCTCCAGAGAAAAACCGAGTTCTCGCGGTGCAACCAGATCGGGGTTGCCGATCATGAGCGGGCGGGGCCTGCTGGTCAGGGCCTTCGACAATCGCGCCTGCATTCGATCGTTCCAATCGGTGCTGCTGAGCAGAACAAAACCGCCACTTTGATCAAATGCCGAATCGGATTCGGTGAGAGATTGGTACTCTATGGCAAATTCATCGATATTCGAACTGATTGGCGCCGCGACGCCCCATGGCAGATCGTTGTCCGCACAATTCAGTGCCTGCCCGAGAACTTCCCGGCTGCTGATAATTTCATTCCGGTCAAATGCAAAGCCGAGCTCAGCATATTTTTGCTGCAACTTTGCCAGCGGGACTGTGGCTGCATTGGTCAGGACCGCGATGTGTTTTCCGCGGGCACGCAAAGCTTCAATGCATTCGCGAGCTCCTGGTATCGGGGTCTCGCCGACATTCAGAACGCCAAAGGAGTCAAAGACGAAGGCGTCGAATTCGTCTCGTAGATCCTCAAGACCGTTTGCGTATTCCGGCTCGCCAGGAAACCTTGCCTTTGGGAGCCGATGGCGGACTGTCTCGTAGCGCTCAAACGCCCACTGCCCACTCGCGCGTGTTGCCTCATCCATCATAGGATTGGTTGCTCTTCAGCCAGACGCAGCAAGAGCGGTTGATGATCCGACGCATTGGTGACCGTATCGACCTGCACTTCCTTGCTTCGCGACGCGATCGTGTGTGAGACGAAAAAGAAATCTCTGCAATGGGGCCCTGCAGGCCATTGATCATGATCGTGGATCCCGCAGGTCGGAGGATGCGGGCGATCGCCGTTGGCGATGCGCCAGGCATCGTGAAAGCAGGGTGCGCCACGCTTCGATGATGAGATCATCGCGGCGTACTCGTCGAACGTCGGTTCCATGTTGAAGTCGCCACACACGACGCAGTCTTCCGGCCGTGCAACCATTTGGTATGGCCCGGAGGCATCCCGATTTGGTGGAGTTTGAACGTTTGCTACTGCCTCATCGTGCAAGTCGCGCATGCGTCGCACCTGCGCCATGCGCTGTCGTGCCGAATGAAACTCGAGATGCGTATTGATGATCCGCAGCGGCCCGTTGGGCTGCGCGACCGTTATCTCGGTTGCCTGGCGCGGCATATGTCGCACACCGCTTTCAGCCGGCTGCGGCAGCGGATGGTGAAATACCGACAGGACCGGCAGGCGTGACAGCGTCGCATTGCCGAACTGCCAACGTCCATCTGCACCTGCAAGGCGCGCTTCGATCGCGCAGCCGAATGTAAGTTCGTAGTCTGGGAAAAGTTGCTCGAGCTCAGCGGCCTGGTCGGGTGCGCCGTTCACTGCGTCGAGCGGCAGGTGACGTGTTACCTCCTGCAGACATATTACATCGGGTGTGCACATATCCCTGATGACGCTGGCGATACGTTCCAGCGAGATCCGGTTGTCCGTCCCTTTGCCGTTCTGAATATTCCACGACAGCACAATCATTTGATCCCCGCGTACATGAACGATTGGACAAACTGGCGTTGGAATAGCAAGAACGCCAGCAGCAGCGGGGCGACCGAAAGCAACGTCGCGGCCGAGACGATGGACCAGTCGACACCCGATTCCGGCGCGCCAAAGATGCCGAGCCCGACCGTCAATGGCCGCGTCTCGACGGAATTGGTGATAACCAATGGCCAAAGGAAGTTATTCCAATGATGGCTGATGGAAACCAGTCCGAAGGCGAGGTATGTCGGCCGGGCAAGCGGCACGTAGACTTTCCAGAGAATTCCGAGTGTCCCGCAACCCTCCAGCCTTGCCGCCTCCTCGAGTTCCTTGGGCGTCGACTTGAAGGTTTGCCGTAGGAGAAATATCCCAAACGCGCTCGCCATGTAGGGCAGGCCGATGCCCGTAATCGTGTCGACCATGTTGAGCTTCGCGAGGGTGCCGTAGTTCTGCACGATCAGAATTTCAGGCGTCACCATGAGCTGAACGAGAACCAGCGAAAAAGCGACATTACTGCCGAAAAATTGGTAGCGCGCGAAGGCATAGGCAGCCAGCGTGGCAACAACGATCTGGATCGTCAGCAGCATGGTGACGAGAACGAAGGTGTTGAACCCGTAGCGAAGAAACGGCGCCTGGGACAATGCCTCCCGGAAATTGTCCAATGTCAGCGGTGCGAAGAGGCTGAAATGGATGGCATACTCGCTGGTGTGGAAAGCCGCCCAGAATGCGTAAAGCAATGGCGAAATCCACAGCACCGCCAGCAACCAGCCCGCCGATATTTCGAGAATGTCGGATATGCTCAAGGTTTTGGATCGAGCCGCTGTCATCGGTAATGCACCCGTCGATCGAGAATGAAGAATTGCGCGAGTGCCATCACCGCCAGCAAAGCCAGCAAAACAACGGTCAAGGTCGCGGCATAATTCGCATCGAAGTACGAGAAGGCGCTCTCATAGATGTAGTAGAGCAGCAGATTGCTCGCGTTGTCCGGCCCGCCCTTGGTCAGGATGAACAGGTGGTCGACCAGTTTGAACGAATTGAGAATCGCATTGACGAGAACGAACAGAGTCGTCGGCATCAACAGCGGAAACAGCACGCGTCGGAAGAAATACCACCGTGATGCGCCTTCCAGCCTGGCCGCCTCGCGCAGCTCCGGCGGAATGTGCTGCAGGGCGGCAAGGTAGAAGATCATGAAGAAGCCGGCCTCTTTCCAGACCGTCATGACGATTATGGCGGGCAGCGCCGTCGCAGGATCGCCCAGCCAGTTGTGGCCTGAAAACCCGAGCCCCTTTGCGATTTGATCAATCAAACCAATGTCGGGCGAATAAAAAAACAGCCAGATGTTGGCAACCGCAATCATTGGCAGGACCGTCGGTGTGAAGTAGGCCATGCGCACCAGCGACTGTCCCGGTAGATTGCGATTGACGAACATGGCCATCGCGATGGCCAGTGCGATGGAGGTTGGAATGGTGCCAATCGCGAACCAGGCGTTGTTGTTCAGGACTTTCCAGAAGATCGGATCCTCGATCATTGTTTGATAATTCGCGAGGCCGACAAACTTGGACGGGCGTATGGCCGTACCGCGAGAAAAGAAACTGTCGATGAGCGTCGCAACCGTCGGGTAGTACGTGAATGCGATGAGCAGGATCGCCGCCGGCATGAGCAGCAGCCAACCATGTACATGCCGCATGGTATCGCGTGACAGATGCATTTGGCTCTCCCGGCCATCGCTGGATGGAACGAGGCGATCCTATCGCCTCGCCCCATGCTTGCCGCCCGCCTTCAACGGTAGGATTTCAGGAGCCGATCCGCGGTAGATTGGGCTTCCGTCAATGCTGCCTTCGGGCTCTTTGCGCCGGTCAGCGCAGCCTGGATCGCATCATCCAGCGCCTTGCGAATGCGGCCGGTCTGGAAGGTCGCCAATTCAGCTGTTGCGAACTCCAACTGGTCGCGGGCGACTGCGGCATACGGAAAGCCTTTGACGTACTCTTTGAGTTTTGCCGTATCGTAGGCCGCTTGGCTGACACCCATGTAACCTGTCTTCATGGACCATTCGCCGGAACGCTCCGGGCTCGTCATGAACTTGATCAGCTTCATGGATGCTGCACGTTCGGCAGGTGACGTTTTCTTGAAGATATAGAAATTGCCGCCACCAGTCGGGGTGCCGCGACGCTTGTTGGCAGGCAGCATGGCAACACCGAAATCGAACTTGGCCTTTTTCTTGACGGTTGTCAGGTTGCCGGTCGAATGCCACATGATCGCGGTCTTGCCTTCGAGGAAGTTCTTGCGAAGCGTGCCCCACTCGATTGTGCCTTCCGGCATGACCTTGTGCTTCGAACCGAGATCTTTCCAGAATTGCAGGGCTTCGACCGTCGCCGGCTTGGCGAAGTTGGTCTCATTGCCGGCGCCGTTCATGAGCGTCTGGTCGTTCTGCATGGTGAGCGCACCGAACATCCAATAGGGATAGCCGGTCGAGGGGATCATCATACCCCACTGCGAGCCATCGCCTTTGGTGAGCTTCTTGCCGGCGGCAACAAGATCACTCCAGGATGCGGGTGCCTTGTCAGGGTCGAGGCCTGCCGCACGGAAGGCGTCCTTGTTGTAGTACATCACGATCGTGGAGCGTTGGAATGGAATGCCCCAGGTTTTTCCGGCAGTGACGCCGTTTTGCATTAAGGTCGGGTAGAAGGACTTCAGCCAGGCCTTCTCTTCGGCGGTCTTGACGAGATCATCGAACGGCACGATCGCGTCCTGTTCGATGAGTTCGTAGAGGTCGATCGAGAACATCACGGACAGCTGAGCGGGTTTACCGCTCTTCAAAGCCGCCAGCGCCTTGATGCGCGCGTCATTGTAATTGCCGGCGTAGATGGCTTTGACCTTGATGTCGGGGTTCTGCTTCATGAAATCGGCAACCATTCCGTCGACGATCTTCGTCAACGGGCCGCCGACAGCCACCGGGTAGTACATCGTCAGGTTGGTTTCCGCTTGCGCGTTGCCAGACATACCCAGAGCCAGGGCGGACATGGCCACGCCAGCAAGCATCTTCTTCGTCTTCCTGAACATTCGAACGTTCTCCTCTCCGTTTAGGTCCAACACGGTGACTGCATGGGCGGCCACCGCGCACTTGTCGGTTGAGTGACGGACGTTATTCCGACAGGGACGATACGGCGGATTGGCCGTCTCGCCGCATTCCGTTTTCATCGAAGATATGGACATCGTCCTCGGCCCATGTGACGTGAAGCCTGTCGCCCGCGCGAGCCGTCGAGCGCCCTTCGACACGGATCATCAGCTGCTGTGAATCGTGTTGGAGCCTGAGGACGGTTTCGGCACCAAGGAAGTCAACGGCGCGCACTTCGACAGGCAACCCGGTGTCTGCGAGAGAGAGCTTTTCTGGCCGGATGCCCAGCATCCAGCCTTTGGCACCGTCCGGGACGGGAACGGCCATCACCCCATTGAGTTCGACTTGATCGCAATGCAGGACGTTCATGGGTGGCAAACCGAGAAACCGTGCCGCAAATGTCGTGGCCGGTTCCTCGTAGAGATCGCCCGGTGACCCGACTTGGTCAATCTGGCCGTTCTTCAGAAGGACAACCTGGTCCGCCATCGACATGGCTTCGGTCTGATCGTGTGTCACATAGACCATCGTCAAACCGAGCTTGCGCTGGAGCGTGTGGATTTCATCCCGCATTTCGGCACGCAACTTCGCGTCGAGGTTGGACAGCGGCTCGTCCATCAAGCAGACCGGCTGGTTCGCGACGATGGTTCGGCTCAACGCCACGCGTTGCCGCTGGCCGCCGGACAAGTTCGCGGGTTTGCGATCAAGCAAGGCATCGAGGCCAACCATGTGCGCAGCCTCGTCCAGGCGGCGCTCCTGCTCGGCTTTCGGTACCTTGCGAACCTTGAGGCCGAACAGGATATTCTCGCGCACGCTCAAGTGCGGGAACAATGCATAGGACTGGAACACCATGGAGATGCCGCGCGCCGAGGGGTCTGTATGCGTGACATCCTCTCCAGCAATATGTACTTCCCCGGAAGTTACCTCTTCCAGTCCGGCGATCATGCGCAGGATCGTTGACTTGCCACATCCCGACGGGCCGAGCAGGATCGTCAATGTTCCCTCGGGCACCTCGAACGTCACATCGTTGACGGCGCGCGCATCATCCCATTGCTTGACGAGGTTGCGAATCTCAATGCCGGTCATGGCCCCGTCTCCTTTCCGCAAACAACAAACTGCGTTTGCGATTGTGCAAGGATTTCAGCAATGTGATCAGGCGGTGGGGCGTTGCAGAAGACTTTCGTTGCTTCGCTGATTTTCCCGCCGCGCACGTGGGCATGGCGCGCAAATTTCGAATGATCCAGGACCAGGAAAGTTTCACGGCTGTTTTCGCGAACCAGGTGCCGGGCGCGCACTTCTTCTTCGTAAAAATCGAGAAGCGTGCCGTCTTCCGCCACGCCGGCTGCACCGTAGATCCCGATATCGACCATGTAGGCGGACAGGAACTCTTCCATCCCCGGGCCAAGGATATCGCGGTCATTGTTGCGCAGTCGGCCACCGGCAATATTGACTTCGAATGTCGGGTTCTCGCAGGCCAGCATCGCGATATTGAGGTTGTTCGTGAAAAGTCTCAGTCGTTCGTGCTGCAGCAGCGCCTCGGCGACCACCTGTGGCGTCGTCCCGATGCTGAATGCTATCGAAGCCCCGTCGGGCACGTGTCGCGCGACTTCTTGGGCGATGGCGTCCTTGGCACCGCGCGCGAGAACCTGCCGCGATCGGTAGGCCAAGTTCTCTGATCCCGTCGGCCAATCGATGCCGCCATGACGTCGCCGTGCCAGGCCATAGTCACAGAGCGTATTGAGGTCGCGTCGGATGGTCTGGGTCGAGACATCAAACCGTCCTGCAAGGTCGTCGACCGACTGAAAGCCTTGCTCTCGCACCAGCTCCGCGATTTCCGC